>DATFYN010000093.1:0-16125 GCA_035315025.1 Myxococcota bacterium | reverse complement strand
TCCCACCCGGAACCACTGTCCAGTTGGTGATGAGCCCGGGCGCAGTCGCAAGGGTGGGTGCGGGGGTGGACTCAACCATGCTGCTCACCTTGGGAGAGACGGCTTCAATGAACGAGCCGGCCCCGCTGTAGGTGGTCGGGTTGATGGTTAAGGTGATCGCGAACGTCTGCGTCGTGGGCGTGCTGCTGATGGGACTCCCACTGTACGTAAGCTCGTAGATCGAGCCTTGGCAGGTGCCGTTGGTGCAAGAAAGAGGAGGAGGGCCGATGGGGGTCGCGCCAGCGGGCATTGCGGCGGCTACTAATGTGAGCCCCGCCGCAGCGAGGATATATATCGAAGAGCCATGACTACTCCCTTCCCAGGTGAGATCAGGCCTGACTGAATTCAAGCAATCCTCATGCCATGCAATGAAGCTCCGTAAGTCATTGAAATAATAATACTTTCAAGGTGCCGAATGGCTACCGGTGGGAACCCCCTAGGTAAATCCCTAGGTAAATCTATGGAAAGTCTTTCCGCGCGGCCTGGCAGCGGGGGAAAACGCGCTCTCCGAGCCAGGCGCCTCGCGCACGGTGGCAGGGGACCTGCCGCGTGACCTCAACTCGAACGAGCGCACTCCCAGCCGTAGCTGGCCGAGGTTATTCGCCTGGGGCCCGCGAAGGGTTCGAGCGGCGCCATGAGCCCGACGCGATCTATTGCCTCATCGGCGGCGAAGCTGCTTCCCTGAGCCGCCACCTGCTCGTCCGCGGTGGCCGGTAGAGCCTTCGCAGGCTACCTCGAGGAGCCGTGGCGTAGCTGATCGCGCAGGAATCTCCGCGGCGGGATCGAGGGCGTCGCGTACACCGAGCAGCCAGGACGCGCCGCTGGGTGCGCGTCCTCGGCCGCCAGGTGAGCTCGGGGCCTTCGCCTTTCGTACTTGCTCGAGCTTACGCCAGTGGCGACGGTCGCGATGCTCACGCCCACAGCGCAGAGGTCACCGCGCAGAGCTGAGGCGTCTTTGGCGGAGCGCAAGCGGTCAAGAGTGCCTGCGAGCCGGATCGAGCGGCTTGCGCGCATCAGCTTCATGGCGGGAGAATTCGCGGCAGGTGGACTGATCGAGGGCGCGCGCCGGCTGCTCGGCGGCGGGAAGCACGCCACGAGCCCCCTCTTTTCGCTGGCCAACGCGCAGCGCCTGGCACGGCGCCTCGCGAATCTCCGCGGCGCAGCCATGAAGCTCGGGCAACTGCTCTCGCTGGAGAGCGCCGACATCCTCCCTCCGGAGTTCGCCGAGGCGCTCGCCGTGCTTCGCGCCTCGGCCGACACCATGCCGCCCTCGCAGGTCCGACGAATGCTCGGCCGCGAGTACGGCAAGGGCTGGGAGGGCCGCTTTCGGGAGTTCGACTTCGAGCCCGTGGCGTCCGCCTCCATCGGCCAGGTCCACGTCGCGGTAACCGCCGACGGGCGTCGCCTCGCCCTCAAGATCCAATACCCCGGCGTCGCTCGCAGCATCGAGAGCGACGTCGACAATGTCGCTTCGCTCCTCCGGCTGGCGAAGCTGCTGCCCGTCGACCTCGATGTCTCGGGGATCATCGCCGAGGCGAAGCAACAGCTCCGACAAGAAGCGGAATATCTGCTCGAAGCGCAGAGTCTGCGCCGCTACCGCACGCTCGTGGCCGACGATCCCGCGCTGCTCGTGCCGGGAGTCCACGACGACCTCACGACCCGACGCATCCTCGCGATGGATTTTGTCGAAGGGGAGCCGATCGAGTCGCTCGCGGCGGCAGGGACGCCGCAGGCACGCCGTGACGCGGCCGGATTCATCCTCGAGCGGCTGGTGTTCCGCGAGCTCTTCGAATTTCGTTTCATGCAAACCGATCCGAACTTCGCGAACTACCGCATCCTGCCAGACTCGGAGCGTATCGCGCTCCTCGACTTCGGTGCGACCCGCGAGCTGCCCGGAGTCCTGGTGGAGCGGTACGCGGGGATCGTACGTGCGGTCCTCGCAGGAGACCGCGCGGCGGTGCGAACCGCTGCGGTCGACATCGGTTATCTGCCTAGGGACGAGACCGACGACCGTGCGCGCGGCGTCGTGGAGCTGATCCTCGCGGTCTGCGAGCCGCTCCGCCACGCGGGGCCCTATGACTTCGGCCGCTCGACGCTGCCTTCGCGGGTCCGCGACATCGGACTCGACCTGGCCTTTCGCCGCGGCTTCCTGCACGCACCGCCGCCCGAGACTGTCTTTCTGCACCGTAAGCTCGTGGGCTCGTTCCTGCTCTGCGCCCGCCTGCGTGCGCGGGTCGACGTCCACGCGTTGATCCGGCCCCTTGTCGGGCTCCTCTGAGGCGCGGCGCCCCGACTCGCCACCCTGTCCGGAGGACCCGCGAGCGCTGGAAATCGATTCTTTACGCTGCGGCAGCGACCCGCTGCGGCTGCCGCCGCGCCCGCCGCGCCACGAGCCGAAGCCCGAGGGCAGCGAGGGCTGCGGCGAAGAAGGGCGCGTACCACGCGCCTCGCTCGAGCGTGCGCGTTCCATACGTGAAGGCGAACACGAACCACAGGTAGTAGACACCAAAGGTATGGAGTCTCCGCCAGTTGCGGCCAAGACGGCGAACCGCAGCATCGCTCGAGGTCGCAGCCATGGCGTAGAGGGTGAGATACGCCCCGCCACCCACGACGACCGTGACTGGATCGGGTCGCGTCCCTTTCACGGCGAAAAACGTCGCGAGCGCCGCGAGGTGCACCGTGTGGGCGGTCGCGAAGGCGAGCCCGAGCGGCCGTCGCTGCCGTTGGAGCGTACGCGAAAGCGTACTCGGAGCGAGGGTATTCCAAGACCCCGCAACAAACACCAGGAGAAAAACCATGAATGAGAAGCGCGCGGTGTAGCGTGCGGCAAGCTGCCAGGACTCAGCGGGGGAAGCGCCCCCATAAAGTGCGTAGCCCACGGCGAGGAGGGCCCCGAGTGCGGCGCCGGCGCACAGCCGCGCGGTCGTGGAGGTCGGGTGAGCGAGAGCCGATTCCGGAAGCGTCGCGACGGGCACAGCGGGGCCTCAGCCTTCTGTTTCACTGATCTCGTACACTCGATGCGACACAAAATAGGCGAGGACCTCGAGGAACGTCAATTCCGACGATCGATGGCGCCCCGCCGAGCGGCGGCAGACTCCTCCCGTTCGCGCGCAGTTGCTCACGGACCCGAACTAAGGCGCGCTACCCCGGGCTCAGTATGCGCGAGGATCGGATCCGCGGCTTCTCCTTTTACGTAGTGATTCATGAAGGCGAGGCTGTAGGCGACGATCAAACCATGCGCGGTCTCGCTGAGGTTTGTCCAAGCGAAGTGTCCCGCCTTGTCGAACTCCACGTAGTACTTCGGCGTCGGCGATTGTTCGTACGCACCCTCATTCTTCCTCAGGGACGGGGTGATGCCGAGGTCGCGCGTCCCGCCCTGATACATCACCGGCGCGTCTAGGCCGCCCAGCCTGTCGTGCACGATGAATGGCTGGCTGTACGGAGACAGCGCGAGGACCGCTTTCACACCGCCGAGTTTCCAGCTCGGCCACGCCCCCGCCAATCCCAGAACGGTGTACCCGCCAAGCGAGTGACCCGAGAGTCCGAGGCGCGAGAGGTCGGCGCGGGTAGCAAACCGATCGTCGCTCGAAATCGCATCGATCAGCCGACGAATATCCTCTTCGCGATCGCGGTAGGTCGTATCGTTCCACAATTCGGGACGCCGGAAGGCGACCTCCGGCGCGGCGATCAGCCTTGCGTTTCCGCTATCGCAGGTCGCGTCCCGGTGGTTCGGCGCGAATACCAGATAACCACGAGAGGCGAATGCTTCCATCAAGAAACGCGATTGTGTCGCGCAGCCATGAAACCCGTGGGAGAAGATGATCACGGGTTGCTTCGTGGGGGTGGAAGTCTCCTCGGACCAGACCGTGACCTTCATGCCGGCGAGCAGGACGGCCGTCTCTCCAGCCTTCGCGGCGCCCGCTACCCATAGCCCCACGATCACGAGCAGTGCCAAGGGCCGCATTGCGAACTCCCGTAACATCGTGGACCCATGGATGAGGCGACTGCCCGCGGACGCCCGGCTCGTGGTCCTCCTAGGCTTTCGAAGACCTTATCGACGTTGCGGCCTTGGGGCTTAGGTCCCTGCGGGCATCCGAGTTTGCAGCCGGATGCCGAAGGGAGGAGGGTCTCCCCCCCTGCGGGGTCCCGCTTGATCCGCCACTCCGTGAGCACCAGGCCTCGAGTCCCTGAGTCGCGCCGAGTTCCCTCTCGGTGGAACGACTTCGTTCCCCCTTCCGCTTCGGAGAGGCAGACCCGGGGAACCCCTCTCGGCCCTGCGAGGAAGCACTCGGATCTTGGCGGCGTCCCGGCGACGATGTGGTATCGATTCGCGGCCAGCTGCGGTTTCGGTCCGTTCGTGTCGGTTGCGAGGTTCGCCGGCTCGGAGCGCCGCTCAAGGGACCCGAGGCGTACTCACCCGCCCAAGGAGGGGACCGTGGATCTGGTGATACAGCCTCTTGAATCGTCGCCCGAGTTCCAGGAAGTGGAGATCGTCGAGCGCAAGGGGCTCGGGCATCCGGACACGATCTGTGACGCGATCGCGGAGCGCATTTCGGTGCGCCTAAGCCGTCACTACCTCGAACGGTTCGAGATGATCCTCCACCACAACGTGGACAAGATTCTGCTCTGCGGCGGGTCGTCCCGCCCCTGCTTCGGCGGCGGTCAGGTGACGGAGCCAATCGAGATCTATCTCTCGGGCCGCGCCACGGGGGAGTGGCGTGGCACCCCGGTTCCCGTCCACGAGATCGCGGTCGCTGCGTGTCGGGAGCTACTCGGCCAACGCCTTCCCGAGCTCGACCTCGAACGTCACGTGCGAATCATCCCACGTATTCGGCCGGGTTCCACGGACCTCACCCGCCTTTTCGCGAGAGGTCGCCGTGTGCCTCTCGCGAACGACACTTCCTGCGGCGCTGGGTTTGCGCCGCTCAGCGACCTCGAGCGGGTCGTGCTCGAGGTCGAGCGCCCCTTGAATAGCGCCGCGACAAAGCGCGAGCATCCTGCCATCGGAAGCGACATCAAGGTGATGGGCGTGCGACGGGCCGACCACATCCGCCTCACCATCGGGTGCGCGTTCATCGGGCGCCATCTCGCGAACATCGAGGAATATGCAAGGGAGAAAGAGGCGGCAAGAGTGCTCGTGCTGAAGGCCGCACGCGATCTCACCCAGCGAGAGGTAGAAGCTACCTTGAACGCCGCCGACGACCTGGCCGCGGGTGACGTGTTTCTCACCGTCACAGGTACGTCGGCCGAAGCGGGCGACGACGGCGAAGTCGGGCGCGGCAACCGGACCAATGGCCTCATCACGCCTTACCGGTCCATGACGATGGAGGCCGCCGCCGGAAAGAACCCTGTGAGCCACGTAGGCAAGCTCTACAACCTCGTCGCCGACAAGATCGCCGGGGTGCTCGTGGCGGAGCTGCCGGGAGTGCGTGGGGCGGCGTGCGTCCTGGTGAGCCAGATCGGGCGCCCCCTGGACGACCCGCAGCTCGCGGATGTGCGTCTCTTGTTGAATGGAACCCCCAGCGAGGGCCTTCGCGCTGCGGTCGAGCTTGTGGTCCGAGATCAGCTCGCGCGGCTGCCTGAGCTGCGCCGCGAGCTTCTCGAAGAGCGCCTGGCTGTCTACTAGCGAACGGGCGATGAAGGCGCGCTACGACCGCGCGCTTGTCTCCGCCACCGCGTCATCGGTCCGAACCCGCGCCCCGAACCAACGCAGACCTCGGGCCTTCAGAGCTGTGGCCGGCTCATACCATAGCCCCTATCCTATCTGAAACGGGGGACGTATGGCTCACACGATTCGCGAAAAGACCAAGCTCCTGAACCGGGTGCGGCGCCTCCGAGGCCAACTCGAGGCCATCGAGCGCGGACTCGAGGGCGAGGCGGGATGCGCAAAGGTCATGCAGCTCGTCGTGTCGGTCCGCGGTGCGATCAACGGTCTTATGGCCGAGCTCGTGGAAGATCACATCCGCTTTCATGTTTCGGACCCCGCCCGCGACACCGATCTGGAGAGGGCTCGTGGTGCGGAGGAGCTCATCGATGTCGTCCACGCCTATCTCAGGTGACCCCGGGCACGACGCCTCGGCGCTGCGCGAAGACAGTACAGCGCATGCGACGGTTCACGATCGCGTGGAGGCCGCTCTCTCGGGCGTTGCGGCAGCAGATGACGCCGAAGAGTTCCGGGGCCAGACAGAGCCGGGCCCGCACGGGCTCGAATGGGCCGATGCCGCGAGGATCGCCGTTGTCGCGATCGCGGCGGCTGCGGTCTACTTCCGTGTGTGGGAGCCGCTCCATCCCGTGAGTCCCATCGGCGTGATCGGCCTCTCGATTGGTGGCTGGCCCATCTTGAAGGAAGCCGCCGAGAACCTGCGGGCGCGGCGGATGACGATGGAACTCTCCATGACCATCGCCATCGTGGCTGCTGCCGCGATCTCCGAGTTCTTCACGGCGCTGGTCATCACCCTTTTCGTTCTCGTCGCCGAAGTTCTCGAGGGCATGACGGTCTCCCGTGGCCGCCGGGCCATCCACGACCTCCTCGACTTCTTGCCGCAGTCGGTCTGCGTGCGCCGCGCTGGGATCGTCCGGGATCTCCCCGCGCGGGAGCTTTGCGTCGGCGACTCCCTGCTCGTGAATCCCGGTGGCCGTGTGCCGGTGGACGGGTGCGTGCTGCAGGGTCACTCCTTCGTCGATGAATCGCGGATCACCGGCGAATCGATGCCGGTGGAGAAGACGGCGGGGACGCCCGTCTTTGCCGGTTCGATCAATCAGTCTGGAGTGCTCGAGATTCGCGCGGAACGCATCGGGCGCGACACGAGCTATGGAAGGATCATCGACGCCGTGGAGAACGCGGAGCGCTCACGTGCGCCGGTCCAGCGCCTCGCCGATCGGCTGGCCGGCTACCTGGTTTACTTTGCCCTCGGCGCAGCTGCCCTCACGTTCGCTGTGACGCGCGACGCGCGATCGACCATCTCGGTCGTGATCGTGGCGGGCGCCTGCGGAATTGCGGCGGGTACACCCCTTGCTGTTCTTGGAGCGATCGGTCGTGCCGCGCGGCTCGGGGCAATCATTAAAGGCGGGCTCTACCTCGAAATCCTCGGTCGGGTCAATACGGTTGTCCTCGACAAGACGGGAACGCTCACCTTTGGTCGACCCGAGGTGAAGAAGCTGGTGCCCTCGCATGGGGCTTCGCCGGACGAGCTGCTGCGCGCCGCCGCCTCGGCGGAATCGCGGTCGGAGCATCCGCTCGGGCGAGCGGTCGTGGCGCATGCCCGCACGCGCGGCATTTTCCCGGTGGAGGCGGAGCGCTTTGCGTACACCCCCGGGCAGGGGATCTCCGCCACGATCGAGGGCACGGAAGTGCTCGTGGGGAATGCTCGCCTGATGCGCGAGCACGGGGTGGATCTCCCTGCGGGACGTGCGAGCGAGTCCGACGGGTCTGCCTCGGAGGTGCTGGTGGCTCGCAGTGGACGCCTCCTTGGGAAGATCTCGATCGCGGACACGGTGCGTCCCGAGGCCATGCGCGCCGTCGAGGCGTTGAAGCGAAGCGGCCTGCGGATTGTTCTTCTCACAGGAGACGCCCGCCCGGTCGCCGAGGCCGTTGCAAACGCCCTCGGCATCCAAGAAGTCGAGGCGGGTCTTCTCCCAGACCAGAAGCTCATGCGGATCCGCGAGCTCGTGGGCGACGGGCGCGTCGTGGCCATGGTGGGCGACGGCATCAATGATGCCCCGGCGCTGATCGAAGCGGATGTCGGGGTGGCCATGGGTTCCGGAACCGACGTGGCTCGCGAAAGCGCTGACATCGTGCTCCTTGGGAACGATCTCGCGAAGTTTGCGAAGACGGTCGCGATTGCGCGATGGACCCGGCGCATCATCTGGCAGAACTTCGCGGGCACGATTCTCGTCGATGCCTGCGGGATCGGGCTCGCGGCTTTCGGATTCTTGAATCCGCTGCTGGCTGCGTTCATTCACGTGTCCTCCGAGCTTGCGTTCATCCTCAATTCGACCCGCCTCCTCCCCGGTCGCATGGGAGTCGCCGACCGAGCCTCCGCTCTCTCAGCGGTGGGTCACGCGCTTGGGTCTTGAGGACGCCTGGAGGGGCTCCACGGCAGGTGGGGGCTCGGGCGAAGCCACCCGTCAAGAGCAGTCCCTTGCATCGCCCCGGGGCATGCCTCCGTAATGGATGGGCTCACCCTCTTTGGCCTCTTTTCGGTGACGGCGATGCTGGTGTGCTACGCGCTCGACGAGCGCAGCCGTTGGTTCACGTTGGGCTTCGCTGGCGCATGCGCGCTTGGATCCGCTTACGGCTTTCTTCAAGGGGCGTGGCCGTTCGGAATCGTCGAGGCCATCTGGTCTCTCGTCGCGGCGCGGCGCTGGTGGCGAAGGCAAGCCGGCTGATCGGGTGCAAGGGTCGCATGCTCGGAGTTTCCGAACGAAGCGCGTCGGGTCCATCGGGCTGCAGGGGTGCGCGGTTCGGGGGCGAAGGCGATGACGAACCCCTCCCCCCCTGACCCATCCCGGCACCTTTGACCCTCTCGCAAGGCGGCGGCGGCCGAAAGGCTCAACCTTCCGCCGTCCCGGCGAACCCGAGCCTCCCGAGAACGAAAGCAAGAGCAGGCGCAGCGCTCTAGCGCTGCCTATCATCGCTCCGGTGACTCCGCTGCCGCCGAGCGTCCATCGCGATCGTAAGATCCCGCGCACCGGGCAGAGCGCTCCCGGCGGCGCGGAACTTTTCCAGGCCTCGCCCGGGGCTCTCGCAGGTCTCACGAAGCAGTGGGTTTCCGCCGAAGACGAGACTCCGGGGCATCATGGACCTTAGCGTTCGTGACGTCGCCAGACTGCTCAACGTCTCGGAGGAGACGGTCTATCGGTGGGTCCGCAGGGGTTCCTTGCCCAGCCATCGCGTCCACGACCAGTACCGCTTCAATCGCGTCGAGCTCCAGGAATGGGCGGCCCTTCACAAACACCGCGTATCCCCGGATCTGTTTCGTTCCGACGAAACTCAAGAGGAATGCCCGAGCCTGCGTGACGCGATCGAGCACGGGGGGATCTTCCACGGGGTGCCCGGCGATCGAAGGGAAAAAGTGCTGGAAGCCGTCTGCGCGCTACCAGGAATTCCCTCCAAGGTGAACCGCCGACTCCTCTATCAGCTTCTGGTCGCCCGCGAGGCGCTGGCGTCGACCGCTGTGGGTCATGGGATTGCCATTCCCCATCCGCGGGATCCGGTCGTGGTCCGCGTGGATAAGCCCGCCGTCCTGCTGTGCTTTCTGAGCGAGCCCGTCGACTTTCAGGCGATGGACGGCCAAGCCGTGGGGGTTCTCTTCACACTCCTCTCCCCCTCCGTTCGCATCCACCTCCAGCTGCTAGCGAAGCTCGCCTTTGCGCTTCACGACGAAACGCTGAAGGTGCTCCTGCGCACGGCCGCGCCGAAGGACGCGATTCTCGAGCGGATCGCCACCCTTGAGGAGGCCGAACCACCCCTCGCCGTACGGGAAGAATCTGCGGAAGGCGGAACGTCCTCACACGTCAAGACATCCTAATGCTCGGGACGATCCTGCTCGCCATTGCTCTTCTCTGCCTAAGCGCCTTCGTTGCAGCACTTCTCACGCGTTTTGATCGCGCGTCCCTCGCCATCGGAACGACGGGGAGTGTCATCGCGTGTCTCACGGGTGCGATCGGCGCACTGATCGCCCTTGTGCGCCAGGAGCAATCCGCGTTCCGCGGCACCTGGTCGCTCCCTTTGGGAGAGCCGCACGTTGCCATGGATGCGCTGTCGGCGTTCTTCTTGCTCTGCGTCTTTTTGGTTTCAGGGCTGGCCGCGGTTTACGCAAGCGGATACCTGCCCGCCTACCTCGGGAGGCGGCGCCTTGGCCCGGCGGTCGCGCTCTTCAATCTGCTTGTCGCCGCGATGGCAGGGCTCGTGGTTGCGAGGGACGGAATCCTATTTCTGATCAGCTGGGAGGTCATGTCCTTCGCCTCATTCTTTCTCGTCACCTTTGAGAACGAACGAGAGGACGTGCGCCGCGCGGGGATGACCTACCTCGTCGCCTCGCAGTTCGGCGTTGCCTTCCTCTTCATCTTGTTCGTCCTTCTCGGACGGAGTTCCGGTACCTACGACTTCGATCGCTTCGCCGCGGCGGGCGGTCTCGCCAACACCTGCTTCCTCCTCGCAGTCGTCGGCTTTGGCTCCAAGGCGGGGTTCTGGCCCCTCCACATCTGGCTTCCCGAGGCGCATCCGGCGGCACCGAGCCACGTCTCGGCCGTGATGTCAGGGGTGATGATCAAGCTCGGAATCTACGGCCTCCTGCGAACGCTCACGTTTCTTGGGCCCCCCGCGGTGTGGTGGAGCACCGTTGTGCTTTTGCTCGGCGCGATCTCGGGACTCACGGGGATCGTGCATGCTCTCGCGCAGCGCGATCTCAAGCGGCGGCTCGCGTACAGCAGCGTCGAGAACATTGGGCTGATTGCGCTGGGAATCGGTCTCGGCCTCCTGGGTCAGAGCCATGGCAACGCGCTCGTGAGCTTCTTCGGATATTCCGGAGCGCTTTTGCACGTGCTGAACCACGGGCTCATGAAGGGGCTCCTGTTCCATGGGGCGGGAAGCGTGATTCACGGCACGGGGACCCGAAGCATTGAATCCCTCGGAGGGCTGTATCGCAGGATGCCGACGACGGCGTTGAGCTTTCTCGTGGGCTGCGTCGCCATCTGCGGTCTCCCGCCGCTTAACGGCTTCGTGGGCGAGTGGCTGATCTACGTCGGCGCCTTCCGCGGCGCGGCGAGTCTCCCGACGGCGGGGGCCGTGCTGGCGCTCGTCGCGATCCCTGTTCTCGCGCTCATCGGCGGCCTCGCCGCAGCCTGCTTCGTCGGGACCTTCGGCACCGTCTTCCTCGGCGAGCCGCGAACGGAGGTGGTCCCTCGGGCTCATGAATCGGGTCTCGCGATGCGGAGCACGATGGGGATCGGCTCGCTCCTTTGCGTCGCAATCGGCTTCTGGCCTGCAGGAGCGCTGCGCCTCGTGGTACCTGCGGTTGCGTTGGTGGGCCAGATCCCGGCGCTGGCCTCCGATGCCAGCAGTCCGCTCCTCGCGATGAGCCGCCTCGCTTTCGTCCTTACCCTCGTGATCGCAGTCCTTGCGCTCCTTCGCTCGGCGCTCCTTCGCGGGCGCGCGGTGACACAAGGGGTGACCTGGGGCTGTGGCTACGCCGCGCCGAGTCCTCGGATGCAGTACACGGCCAGTTCGTTCGCACAGCCTCTCCTCGCACCTTTTGCTCCGATCCTCCATGTCCGTGTCGAGGAAGACGGGCCGTCGGGCTACTTCCCGCGCGGTGCGCGCTATGACGAGCACATCAGCGACGTGGCGGGCGAGCGGTTTCTGATCCCAGGAACTCGAAGGGTGGTTCGCGCGCTTTCCCGGCTGCGCGTGATCCAACAGGGTCGCGTGCAGCTCTACGTCGTCTACATCGTCGCGACGTTGGTGGCGCTCCTGGTCTGGCAACTCATGGGAGCGGGAAAATAAGGATGGCGACGGACCTTATCCTTCACGTGGCGCTCCTCCTCGTCATGCCGCCGCTCGTCTTGGGCGTGATCCAAAAGACCAAGGCATGGTTTGCGGGAAGGAGCGGACCTCCCCTTCTTCAGGCTTATTTCGATCTCTGGAAGCTTCTGCGCAAGGGCGCGGTCTACAGCGGGACGACGACCTGGCTCTTCCGGGCGGGGCCGATCGTCTCGTTGGCGACCGCCCTGTGCGCGGGCCTCGTCATGCCGCTCGCCGGGGCAAGCTCGCCCCTTGGATTTTCCGGGGACGTCATCCTCTTCGTCTACCTCCTCGGACTTGGCCGCTTTTTCACGATGGCCGCCGCCCTGGATACCGGCTCGAGCTTCGAAGGGATGGGCGCAAGCCGTGAGGCCGCCTTCTCGGCCTTTGCAGAACCCGCGCTCCTGCTTTGTCTCGCGATCCTCTGCATCCCGGCCCGGAGCGTGAGCCTTTCGGAGGCCCTCGCGACACTCTCTTCCGTACCTCCTGGCTTTTCCCATCCCGCGTACCTCGCCGCGGCGCTCGGCCTTTTTGCCGTGCTTCTCGCCGAGAACTCTCGAATCCCGGTCGATGACCCGAACACGCATCTCGAGCTCACGATGATTCACGAAGTCATGGTGCTCGATCACGGGGGGCCGGACCTTGCCGTCGTCCTTTATGGAAGTGCCGTGAAGCTCTTCGTTGTGGGGGCACTCCTGGTCCACGTGGTTGTGCCTCCGCCTCCGGAGGGTGACTTGGAGGGTGTGGGACTCCTTTTGGGTGGACAACTTGGGCTGGCGATCGCGGTGGGGTGCGTCGAGTCCATGATGGCGCGGCTCAGGCTTCCGCGTGTACCCCAGTTTCTCGTCGGGGCCTCCGTTTTGGCGGGGATCGGACTTGCTGCGCTTCTCTATCGAGGTGCCCCATGACAGGGTACGCGGATTTCATCCTGCTGGTCGTGCTCGTGCTCGACCTCTATGTCGTGGCGACAAGTCGCCTGGCGAGCTGTGTGCACGTTTCGGCCTTTCAGGGTGTGGCCCTTGCACTCCTCCCCATCGCGCTCTGGGCTCCCGGCTACCAGGGGGGAATGGATCCCCAGGTGCTGCATATCGCCCTCATGAGCGTAGGCACATTGATCGTAAAGGCCCTGGTCATCCCACAGCTTGTTCTTCGCGCCATCCGCGAGGCCAATGTCCGCCGAGAGGTCGAGCCCTTTGTGAGCCTCCACCTCTCGGTCCTGATCGCCGCTGCACTCGTCGGAATCTCGTTCTGGCTGGCGAGCGTCTTGGTTCTGCCCATCCCGGCGCCTACGACGCTCTTGGTACCTGTCGCCTTCGCCACGGTGCTCGTGGGTTTCTTGGTGCTCGTGAGCCGAAAAAAAGCGGTGACCCAGGTGGTCGGCTACTTGATGCTCGAAAACGGCATCTTCATCTTCGGCCAAACGCTCGTTCGCCAAATTCCATTTGCCGTCGAACTGGGCATTCTCTTGGACCTGCTCGTAGGCGTCTTCGTGATGGGGATCGCGATCCATCACATCAGCCGAGCGTTCGATCATATCGACACAGAACTCTTGTCCGCCCTGAAGGACTAGCGCCGATGCTCTCATTGCTCGTGATAGTTCCGGCGATCTTGGGTGTCCTTGCCCTCTACAGCAAAGACCTGCGGATCGATCTGGCTCTTCTTGTCGGAACCGCGATCGCGCACCTCTTGGTGACGGCTTGCCTGTGGACCGGAGAATCGGGCCCGGAGCTCGATTCTCTGCTCAAGCTCGACGTCCCTGGGCTTCTCTTTCTCTCGATCACCAGCGTCATTTTTTTGAGCGCTGCGCTCTACACCATTCCCTACATCGTGCACGGCACGCACGACAAGCCGGCTGCACTTCAGCGATTTGTCCCCTGCCTGCTCTGGTTCCTCTCTGCGATGACCTTGGTGGCAGTGACCCAGCACCTCGCACTCATGTGGGCTGCCGTGGAAGGAACGACCCTCGCGAGCGCTCCGCTCGTGTACTTCTACCGCCGCCGCGGAGCGCTCGAAGCCACCTGGAAGTACCTCCTCGTGTGCTCGGTGGGAATCGCGTTGGCGCTCCTTGGAACCTTCTTCGTTGGAATCGCGGCAGCCGGCAGTTCGGTGGGAGCCTCGGACCTTACGCTCTCGGGTCTGAGCCGTGCCGCACCGTTCATGGCCCGGCCCTGGCTGAAGGCCGCGTTTGTGCTGGCGCTCGTGGGCTACGGCACGAAGATGGGACTCGCGCCGCTCCACACCTGGCTTCCCGATACCCACAGCGAGGCACCCTCGCCGGTGTCGGCGCTCCTCTCCGGGGCGCTTCTCAACTGCGCGTTTCTTGCGATCTTGCGCTTCTATCAGGTCTGTTTGGCGTCCGGCGATTCGCAGTTCGCCCGGACCCTGCTCGTCGTTCTTGGCATGGCCTCCTTGCTCCTCGCGTCGGCCTTCATGGTGAGCCAGCGCGACTACAAGCGCCTGTTCGCCTACTCGAGCATCGAGAACATGGGGATCATGGCGGTCGGCATGGGACTGGGTGGAGCGGCGAGCTACGGGGCCTTGCTCCACGCCGTGAACCACTCGCTTTGCAAGGCCGGCCTTTTCTTTCTGGCCGGGAATGTCTTGCGGTCCTTTGGAACCACGCGGGCGCGGGACGTGAGCGGCGTTCTCGTGCGCCTTCCCGGGACCGGCGTCCTCTTGCTCGTGCTTCTTCTTGCAATCGGAGGCGCGCCGCCGTTCGGACCGTTCTGGAGCGAGTTCCTGATTTTCCAGTCCGCCTTGGGGGGAGCCCACGCCTGGCTCGGGGTCCTCTTTGTTTCGCTCTTGGCGGTGGCTTTCTTAGGGATGGCGGGCGTTTTGTTGCCGATGCTCTCCGGTGGGGGGAGCCTCCGAGGCCCGCGCAGCGCGGAAAGCCGGCTCTCCATCCTCCCTCCGCTCGCGCTGGCAAGCGCCGCACTCGCGATCGGCCTCTACCTCCCACCCTTTCTCGCGGACGCCCTCCACAGGGCCGCCGGAATGCTCGGGGGCTGAGCCATGGTCGAGCTTTCAGGCGAGAATCAAGGGCAGCGGGGAAGCGAGAACTCGAGCAGCCTTGTGTGGGGCAAGAACGGCCTCCGTCTCGAGCTCGCCGAGCTGCCCCGACTCCCGCCCCTCCCCTTTCGGAGCGCCTGCTGCCGCGTCTGCTCGGACGGTGGCAGGCTTTTGGCCCTGTGCACACTGCCCCCGTGCGAAGGCCCGAGCTCTGGTAGCCCGCCCGAGCTCCTCGCCGTCCTCGGAGAGGACGCCCGGTCGCGGATCGGTCTTCTGCGCATGGAGCTCCCAGAGACTCGAAGTTACCCCGCGCTCACTGCGGATCTCCCCCAAGCACAAGCATTCGAGCGTGAGCTGTTCGAGGAACACTCGATCCATCCGCAGGGACATCCCTGGCTGAAACCCCTGCGCGAGCACGCGGATCTCGCCCCGCCGAGCGAAGGGGAGGAAACCGCCGTCCGCCCCCATCCGTTCTTTCGCGTCGAAGGACCCGGGATCCATGAAGTCGCCGTCGGGCCCGTGCACGCCGGCATTATCGAACCGGGCCACTTTCGCTTCCAATGCCACGGCGAGATCGTACGGCACCTCGAGATTCAGCTCGGCTATCAGCATCGCGGGGCAGAATCCTTGTTGCTCCGGTCTAGACCGGCGCGGCGCCTCGTGGTCGCGGAATCGATCGCCGGCGACACCTCCGTGGGCCACGCCCTCGCCTACTGCAAGGCCATCGAAGCCCTGGGGAGCACGGACGTCCCGCTCTACGCACAGGCCGTGCGGGGAATCGCACTCGAGCTCGAGCGTGTGGCGAACCATGTCGGAGACCTTGGCGCTTTGTGTAACGACGTCGGCTACCTGCCAGGTGCGTCGTGGTTTGGGCGGCTGCGCGGCGAGTTCTTGAATCTCCTGATGGAGCTCTCCGGCAATCGCTTCGGTCGAAGCCTTCTAAAGCCCGGCGGGGTCCGCTTCGGCCTGTGCGCCGAGAAGCGCAAGGACTTTCTCGAGCAGTTGGCGAGAGCCGAGCGGGACTTGAAGGATACGGCGGAGCTCATCTTCGACACTCCGACGATCTGTTCGCGCTTCGAGCACACGGGCGTCGTGACACACGAGGTCGCGCAGACACTCGGCCTGGTGGGGCCTGCCGCCCGAGCAAGCGCATGTGACCGAGACGTCCGTCGTGACCACCCCTTCGGCATCTACCGCTTCGTTCACATTCCGGTGGCGCTCGTCGACTCCGGGGATGTCATGGCCCGCGCGCTCGTGCGCTGGCTCGAAACACAGCGCTCGATCACCTTCGTGCGCGAGCAGCTGACGGAGCTCCCGGAGGAAGCCTTGTCCGCGGAGAGCGCACCTCTTCGCCCCGAGGCGGTGGTCGTGTCGATGGTGGAAGGCTGGCGCGGAGAGATCGTTCACGTCGCCACGACCGGTCGCGACGGCGAGCTCGCCGGGTACAAGATCGTCGATCCCTCTTTCCACAACTGGTTCGGGCTGGCAATGGCGCTCCGCGGGGATCAGATCTCGGACTTTCCGCTTTGCAACAAGAGCTTCAACCTCTCCTA
>DATFYN010000092.1:0-4772 GCA_035315025.1 Myxococcota bacterium | reverse complement strand
TCCGCCTCCTGCAACACCGCGGACAGCGGCATCGTCCAGTCTAGGTACGGGTCTGCGCACAACACGCGCGCTCCGGCGAACTCCAGGAGCTTGCGTACCTTGAAACTCAGGGAGTCACGCACGTCGTCGTTGTCGGCCTTGAAGCTCATTCCCAGGAGACCGATCGTGCGGCCCCAGAGCGAGCCGCCAAGCTTCCCCTTCACGCGCTCGGCCACGAAGGTCGCGAGCCCCTCGTTGACGAGCATCGCCGCATGCCCAAGATAGAACCGGTTGTCGAAATAGCTCGCGAGCTGCATGGTGTCCTTAAAGAGGCAGGGACCCGCCGCGAACCCGGGTGCCTTGTAGCCGGCCGCGCGCGGGTACTCGTGACGGATTGCCTTGTATACGCGGTGGAAGCTCACGCCTCGCGACTCGCAGATCAAGTAGAACTGGTTGGCGATCGAGAACTCGAGGTAGCGCCAGGAGTTGGCCATGAGCTTCGTGAGCTCTGCCTCGAGCGGTGTAAGCTTCACGATCACAGGCGCGAGCGCGCCGAACAGCTCCGCGGCCGCCTCGAAGCTTTCATCGTCGAACGCGGAGACGATCTGGGGCAAAGTTTCGATCTCGTCGAGGGCAAATCCCTGAGCGACACGCTCAGGGCAGAATGCGATCCGCACGCCGGGATGGGAGCGCGTGAGGCGCTCGTGCAGATGTTCCATGGTCCCAGGGAAGAGCGTCGAGCGCATGACAACGAGCTTACCGGGGCCGAGATAGGGCTCGTACAGCTCGAAGATCCGTAGCACCTCGGAGACCTTCGGATTCAGATGCTCATCAACCGGCGTGCCTGTCACGAAGATCAGGACATCCGCCGCCCCGGCGGCCTCTGGACCCGCCGCCGCCTTCAGATCGCGGGCCAGCGCCCGGCGGAGCTGGTCGTCGCCCCCCTTCTCGAGGAACGGGAACTGGCCGGCGTTTACCGCGTCGACGGCGTCCTGGTTGATGTCCACGAGCCGCGTGGAAGCGCCCGCCAGTGCGAGCTTGACGCCCAGCGGGAGACCGACGTGGCCGCAGCCGCCGATGATGGCGACAGACTTGCCATGGAGGCGATCACTTTCGGACACAAAAAAACCTCAGCTCCTAAGACTGTGTCCTTGGGGCTCCAGAAGGTAACGGGAGATCCTGGACCCGCCACGGCCTCAGACGGATGCAAGACCTTGCATTCCCTTCGCTACTACGCTGAACGGGAGGTCGGGTTTCAAGAGCCGCTGGCGACGAGGCCAGCCGTCATACTACGGTTCCAGTCCCGCAGGCTGAGCGCAGCACATCGACGACCAGCAGCGGAGCGGCTCCCAGTTTTCGGCGGCGAGAGCCACGACGGCTCCACTCGAGGTCGCAACGCTCTTCGAAAGCCTTCGGGAGAGCGCACGAATATGCTCGCTGGGCCGGTATCCCCGCGCGTCCAAGGCGCGTCGCTCGCCAACCCGCAGCTTGGCGCAGAGCCTCAGGGCTCCGGGCCCTCTCACCGCGCCACTATGGCGCATCCGCCGACACCAGGATACGGCGTGGGATCACTCACCAATGCTCGCCTGGGCAGGGCTCTCGGGCCGCCAGGTCCCCATGGGGTGGTCTATGTTCGGATCGAAGGGTCGCTCGTGATCGCGAACCGGAGGCTCGTCCCGCGGTCCTTGCGCAAGGCCGGCGCGCTCATCGCCCTTGGAGCTGCGCGTCCGGCGCATGCTAGCTGCGCGTGGCTGGTCAATGGACTCGAAGCCGAGAACTGCTTGCGCAGCGTTCCTGGGAGCGCCCGGGAGATCGACGGTGCCGGAGATTCGACCCTTCTGGGCTGCCTGACGCTGGCCACTGGGGATTCCAATGAGACTCGCGGCTTCACGGTGAGGAACGCGCTGGATCCCGCCGAATGGACTATTGGTGATCGGCGTCAGGTGCCCAGGTCTTCACGATTCGCTGGCGTTGCGCGAGCGGTTCTGCCCAAACCGCGGCTGTCCGTCTGACCAGTGGAGATCGAAGCGACGATGTCGAATCAAGAAGATCGGCAGAAGATCCCGTGCCTAGATCTCAAGGCACAACATCAGGAGCTCAAGAAGGAGATCTTCGAGGCGTTCGAGAGAGTCTACGACGCCACGGCCTTTTCCAGCGGGCCATTCGTCGAGGAGTTCGAGAATGCGTTTGCAGCCTACCTCGGCACCGCGTGGGCCGTCGGAGTCAGCAACGGAACCGTGGCTCTTCACTTGGCCATGCGCGCTCTCGGTATCGGTCCGGGCGACGAGGTGATCGTTCCGGCCAACACCTTCATCGCCACGGCTTGGGGCGTGTCTCACGCCGGCGCCACCCCGGTCTTCGTCGACTGCGATCCCGACACGTGGGAAATCGATGTGGCAAAGGCGGCGGCTGCCATTACGGCGCGCACCCGTGCCATCATCGGCGTCCATCTCTACGGACAGCCCTTCGACGTCGATGCCCTAAAAGCAGTGTGTCGGGAGGGTCGCATCGCCCTCGTCGAGGACGCTGCGCAGGCCCATGGCGCGCGATACAAGGGCATCCGAGTAGGCGGCTTCGGCGAAATGGCATGCTTCAGCTTCTACCCCGGAAAGAACCTTGGAGCCTGCGGAGAAGGCGGGGCGATCGCCACGAACAGGGAGTCTTTTGCGACGCGACTTCGCTCGCTGCGCAATCATGGCTCTTCGGTGCGGTACTACCATGACGAGGTCGGGTACAACTACCGCATGGGTGGCCTTGAGGGCGCGTCCTTGAGCATCAAGCTGCGGTACTTGGAGGGCTGGAACAATCGTCGACGGGCAATTGCTGCGGCCTACCGTCGCGAGATTCAGAACCCGAAGATCCGCCTGCAGCGAGTCCCTACCTGGGCGGACTCCGTTTATCATCTTTTCGTCGTCACGACGGAGGCAAGGGACGACCTCGTGGAGTTCTTGAAGGGAAGGGGCATCGTTCCTGCCTTCCACTACCCAGTGCCCTGTCACCTCCAGAAGGCCTACTCGCACCTCGGCCACCAGTCCGGACAGTTGCCGAACGCGGAGTACCTCTCCTCGCATTGCGTATCTCTCCCGATGTTTCCAGAGCTCACCGACACTCAGGTGCGAGAGGTCATCCGGGCCGTGAACGCGTACTGAGATGCGGGAGAAGCTGATCCTCTTTCCGTTTGGTGGGAATGCGCTCGAGGCCGTGGACTGCCTCGGCGATGAGTTCGAGCTCATTGGGTTTGTCGATGACGCTCCGGAGAAGCAGGGAAGGTCTGCCTCCTTTGAGGTGCATTCCCGTGAGCTATTGGAGCGCTACCCAGAAGCGAAAGTCCTGGCCGTGCCGGGTAGCCCGACGTCCTATCGACGCCGACGCGACACCATCGCCGGCCTCGGAGTGCGCGAGGAGCGCTTTGCGCGCGTGATCCATCCCCGTGCGACTGTCGCCAACCGGCGGAACGTCGGCTTCAACACGCTCCTCATGGCCGGCGTCGTTGTCACGAGCAATGCGCAGATCGGTAACCATGTTTGCATCCTGCCAAATTCAGTGATTCACCACGATGCCGTGATCCGAGATCACGCACTCATTGGCTCGAACGTGACGGTGGCGGGGCATGTCATCGTCGGAGCGCAATCGTACATCGGGAGCGGCTCCACGCTGATTGATCACAGCGAGATCGGAGAGAATGCCCTCGTGGGCTTGGGCTCGAACGTCATCCGTCCGGTACCACCGGGGGCAAGGGTCGTGGGAAACCCCGCGAAGGAGCTCGCTTGACTGGCTTCACTCCTCGGTTTTTCAGGACCAGGACTCGTCTGCCGCTTTAGGGAGCATGCGATTCAAGGCCCCGGGTCGATTTGAGTCACGCACGGAATCGCTAAAGGTTCCAAAAATATGGACGGAGCTTGATTATGAAGATCGGCGTGATTGGATACGGCTACTGGGGACCAAATCTCCTGAGGAACCTCGCGGAGACGCCGGCTACAGAAGTCCGATGGTGTGCGGACACGCGCGCCGAACGCCGCGCCGTAGCGAAGAAGCGCTACCCGACGCTTCGGGTCACCTCCGACGTGGAGGATCTATTCACCGATCGAGAGCTGGACGCGGTTGCGATCGCGACGCCGGTGCATACGCATTTCCATCTCGCCAAACGCGCTCTGGAACAGGGAAAGCATGTCTTTATCGAGAAGCCGATGACGGCCACGGTCGAGGAGTCGGAGGAGCTTGTTGCCCTCGCGGCCAAGAAGGGCCTCATCCTCATGGTGGATCATACTTTCATCTACACGGGCGCGGTTCGAAAGACCAAAGAGCTGCTCGAGGCGGGAGAGATCGGTGATCTCTACTACTTTGATTCAGTGAGGGTGAATCTCGGCCTCTTTCAGCACGACATCGATGTCCTTTGGGACCTGGCCCCGCATGACCTGTCGATTCTGACCCATCTCGTTTCCTCTCAGCCTCGCCTCGTTTCCGCACACACAGTGGACCATACAGGGACGGGTCTCGCAGATCTCGCGTACATGACGGTGCACTATGACAACGCCTTCATCGCTCACTTCCACGTGAACTGGCTGTCGCCCGTGAAGGTACGGCAGATCCTCATCGGTGGCAGCAAGAAGATGCTTCTCTTCGACGACATGGAGCCGAGTGAGAAGGTCCGGGTGTACGACCGGGGTGTCGAGATCTCATCGCAGGAGGGGGTCTACAAGACGTTGATCGACTACCGCACGGGCGACATGTGGTCGCCGCGCCTCGAGCAGCGCGAGGCGCTCTCCGTGGAGTGTGAGCATTTCGCGGAGTGT
>DATFYN010000091.1:0-3841 GCA_035315025.1 Myxococcota bacterium | reverse complement strand
GCGGACCGAAGTGGGGATCGGTCAGGAAGACGTCGTCGTCGTCATGCACCGCGAACGTGGAGTGACCGACCCAGGTGAGGGAGCCGGAGTGCTCGCGGCCCGAGAGGCTTGCGCCGTCGTTCGGGACGAGCGGGACCTCGGGTCTGCGGCTCTTGTTGTAGGGATTGCGCGAGATCTGCCAGCGCAGAAAATCGAGGACGCTCGTACGAAACGGTGACCACGGGTTGAAGAAGTTTCCGAGCTGGCCGTGGGGGGCGAAAAGAGGCGCCGAGTCTTGGGCGCTCATCTCGGAGAAAACCTCTCTCGGCGGCGCGCACGCAAGGGCTAGCGCAGCCAGAAGGATGACCATTCGCACGCTTCAAAAGAAGCTCGCCCGGGTGCCCGAGTCAAACCGGCGCGCGCGGCTCGAAGGCCTCCGGCGCGCCAGGGTCTGCTCCGTCCTGCGGCCGGGGCAGAACGGCGCGGAGCCTCCTTTCTAGGCGGGGGAACCCGTCTTCGCCTCTGGGATGAGCGGATCGCACGCTGCGAGGGAGCCGGGGCCCACCGCGATGCACGCGGGCGAGGCGGAGCGAGTGGCATGCGGGTTGCACGTCTTCCCGAAGGCGGGGACAGGTGCCCCGCGGGAGGGTCGAAAAAGAACAATGGGGGGTGAAACGCTGATCGGAGTGAAAGAGTACTTTCGGCCCTCGCGGCTTGGGGCGACGACATCCGTCCTCGATGAACCCGGGTTCGAGATTCGCCGGGCGGGAGACGGGCTTTGCAATCTTCAGCTCTGGGGCCGACTGCGGCCCAGCTGGAGTGGCAGCCTGGCGGAGGGCCTCGCGGATGCCGGGCTCAGCCTGGTGAGCGGATTCGCACGCAAGATCGGTCCCATGCGCTGGCTCGCGGAGTTCGAACTCGACTGCAAGGAAGCAGGGCAAGATCCGCTGGCGCTCGACTACCTCGAGCTTGTAGCGCGCACACAGGCTTCGGCCGGACGCACACCGATCGCGCTCCACTCCTACACCGTCGCGTCGTCGGAAAAGCACGGAGGCTCGCTGTATCTCGAGATTGGCGGCAGCGACCGAGTCGGATTTCTGGGATCGTTGCTCACGGGCTTCGCATTTCTCTCGCTCTTCCCGGAAGAAATGAAGATCGCAACGCAGGCGGGCGCAGTGCACGACCGGTTCTTTCTGACAGGGACCGGCCGCACTGTGCCACCGGCCCAGGCGCGGCAGGGTCTTGAGCGGTGGCTTCGCTCGCTCGTCCGGCAGTAGCGCGGCGGGACAGGCAGCGAAGGGGGCGGCCGAGGGCGCGAGCCGCGACCGCAGTTTCCCTAGCGAGGGTCGCTCCAGGATTCCGAAACGCCTTCGGTCACTGTGCACCGGGAGGTTTTTGTTGGGAATCGTGTCGTCCGGGTCAGGGGCCGTATAGGGCCGTCGGGGGGCCATCGAAGTCGGCCTTGAAAACTGGTGCCGTTCTTCCCGAGCAAGGACCTACGCGAAATCCGTGACGCAGCGAATCCGCTCGATTCCATCCGGTTCAATGGCTGACGCGCTTCTTGAAGCATCGCCGGGTGCTGGGTGGTGACCCATCACGCCACCTCCCGCATCCAGATCAGCTTGGCCGACATCGCGGCTACCTCCGTCTCTCGGGCCGCGGATACGATCGGACCGCCTCGCCGACGAGAGACGCCCTCGAGTGCGTCAAAATCCGCCCGCTCGTAGTCCACTGTAAGGCGGCGCACTGGATCCTTCACAATGCGGTGGCGCCCGCTCCCTGTCGAGGCCCGGCTCGACCGCTCCTGGTCTGCTTCGACGCCATGCCCGAGGCCCCCAAACGCAAGGTATGCCACCGGTTGTAATTCGATTAATCAATGAATATCACTCACGAGAGATCTTCGACAGAACGTCGTTCCCGACCTCCTGCGCCACCGGTTCGCCCCCCCCGGCTCTTGCTCCGTCTGCGCCGGCTCATTCGACCGCAACGGAAGAGAAGTTCCGCGGCAGCGGAACGACTTTTCCTCGAGCCTTTTCGGCAGCGGCAGGGCGCCGAGGCAACTCCTCGAATTCACTGACGAATCGCGGAACGTGCCCAGATCAAGGCGGGGGCACGAGGCTTGCAGGCGCTTCACGTGAGTTTTGCTGGGAAGGGAACTCCGCGTGTCTGGCGCGAACAGGAGAAAACTGCCTTGCCGTCGGGCTGTGATCGCCCGCAGGGTGCACAGGGGGTGTGGCATGCGATTGTGGCTCGCGACCCTAGGGTTGGTCTGCGGAGCGGTGTTATCGCTCGCGGGGACCGCACAGGCGACACCGATCGTCTACACCTTCACGAGTGGGACTGTACACCTCACTGGGAGCATCGGCACGACCCAGGTTGCAAACGCTACTTTGCAACTGAACGGCGATCACGTGACCTTCGATCAAGCCGTGCCGCAGGTGACCGACATCAAGTTCGACACGGTCAACAAGAGTTTCCCGCTAACGGGCACGGGCCTCTTTAGCATCCTCAACAGCGTCACCGTGAACCTCCAAAGCCTGACGGCGCAACCGCCTGCCGGCGGCTTCACAACCAGCGTGGCCACCGGCTCGAATCCGTACACCTACACCGTGGCTCCAATCAACGTGTTTGGAACTGCGGGCCTAAGCGGCGGGATCATCGTGGCTCCCCAGCCGTACTCGGTTCAGGATCCTACCCTCACCGGCGCTCTGAACCTCAGCCTTGGCAACCTGACCACGAACGCGATCACCCTGGGCTCGATCAGCGCAAACTTCGGTGGCCTGCTCGGGACCCAGACGATCACGTTCAAAGGCGATTTCACCTTCACGGGCCTCGTGCCCGAGCCGGGCACCGGGTTGCTGCTCGCTAGCGGCATCGCCGCTCTTGCTGCAGCCCGTCGGCGCCAGGCCGCGCGCATTTGACTGCAAGGACTAAGGACTCACATCACGAGAGGACGATACGCGGATGAAGACTCACCCCTTGCTCCTGGTTGCGCTGCTCGCTTCGTTGGCAGCGTCCCCCGCGACGGCCGTCACGATAAACCTCTCGACCCCGACCGGGGGCGGCTGGGGGTTGGATCAGGGTTACGGCTGCCTGCATGGTGCGCCGGGGGGCTGCACGGACACCTTTAACGACATCTACACGCTCGCCGTGGCCGCGCCCGGAACCGGCACCCTCGACGTGGCCGCTCTGGCTGCAGGCAATACGACCGCAGATCTCTCGGTGACCGTGCCGAGCTCGCTCTTCTCGCAGGTCGCACCGGCGCCGTCCACGCTCGTGACTTTCTCGAACACGAGCTACACGGCGAGTGCGGTGCCGGTGCTCGTCAGCAGCTCCGGCGCGCAGTGGTCGATCACACAGTTTGGCGCTGCCACTGCGACCGCGGCCGGAACGCATACCGATACGCCTCTCACCGGCGTTCCTATCGCGTTCAATGACGCGGCGGGCCTCAGCAGCCTCAACTGTCTCGTCGACAAGCTCACCTTGCAGGGGCAGTGCGGCTTCACGGTCGGAGGCCTTCTCGACTTCACGTTGCCGATCGGCCCGGGCAGCACGGCCGTCGACTTCGTCCACACCTTCAACCTGCTGACGACGCCCGAGCCTTCGACGGCGGTGCTCGTCGTCCTCGGCTTCGCGGGGATCGGTCTCACCGGACGTCGGCGCATCTAGAGAGCCCCAGGCACCCGCGCGGAAGCCAGGGAGTCACGAAGGCCGCCCCACTCCTGGGCGGCCTTCTTCCTTGCAGAGATCCCAAAAGAAATCCTTGTTCGTGAGCTCGGGTGCCGGCTCACCCCGCCCCTGCGAGGCCCTCGTCCCTTCCGCGGGCGCCGCGCCCGTTCGCACCAGGAGCGCGTGCGACGAG
>DATFYN010000090.1:0-3093 GCA_035315025.1 Myxococcota bacterium | reverse complement strand
TTCGCTGGGCTCGATGCCCAGGTCGTTGTTCAACCCAAAGCATCTTCCCATCGGAGGAGACCGCCACCACGTCCCGCTGCGCTCCTCTCTTGAGCTCGGAGTTCACCTCGAGGACGTGACCTTCCTATGATGCCTGTCTACCCGTCTACCTTTCAGCATTCGGCACCTCGCCCGCTGGCGTTCCGAGCGCCAGGATCTTCCATCCGCGGCCGCCATCGCCGGGTTTCACCCAGCCTCGCGCGGCCCACTGGTGGGCCAGGCGGTCGCCCTGTTCCTGCTGTCGATCGTTCGGCCTGCAGTCGAGCCCGGAGAGTCGCCTAGCGATGCCGCTCTTGGTGACGGTCTCGCCCACGATGAAGCCGAGTTGTCCGGGCGTCTTCCGGACCGGCGCGCTGGGATCTTCGACCGGATCCTGGGTGCGCCCGATGTCCAGCGTGGACATGTCCACGATCTGCACGGCGCCGCGGACCCGCTCGAGGATGATCTCGACGTCGGTCTCGCCGTAGTTCGATTTGCTATTCGCGAGCCGGAGCCACGTTCGCTCCGGGCCGAGGCGCAGGGCGCCGAGGTCGCTCGCCGTCGCGAGCGGCTCGAGGCCGATCGAAAAGCGGGCGCTATTTCTCAGATACTCCGTGCCGTAAGGGTCGCCGCGGACTGCTCTTGCCGCCTCGCCGCCCTCGCGTTGCGCTCGCCGAGAGGCCCGGGTCAATGCACCACCGGCGTCACGGACGCGCCCGTCGCCTCTGCGATCTGCGCCGCGACGTTCCCGACCTTGATCCCGTACTCGCCCGAGACGAACGGCATGGCGCGGCCGTCGTCGTCGCGGAAGAAGAAGGTGCCGATGGGGTCGATCGCGATCCACGCGAGGTCCGGCATTGACTACTTCGGTTTGGACCGGGAGGAGGTGGTGGCATGCGATTCCTTGCTGAGGTGGGCACGGGAAGAGATCATGCGGCGGGACACCTCGGTCTCCGGCTTCAACCTTGGAATCAATATTGGGAAGGACGCCGGACAGACCATCTTCCACTGCCATATCCATCTCATCCCGCGCCGAGCAGGTGACGTAGCCAATCCGCGGGGAGGCGTACGCCATGTGATTCCAGGCCGAGGTAGCTACTGAAAGCTGAAGGCCACGTTGACGCCCTAAGAAACCGCACTCAGGTCGAGTTGCACCCCTTCCCCGTCACCACAGTTTTTGAACCTTGCCTTTCGTGACACAGGAACAGCTGTGTATGCTTTCATCGTACCGGTAGCTGTCTGCTTTCTTCTCTTCGAGGCACCTCCGTGAGCAGTTCTGGAAAGAGAATTCGGGAGGGACTAATAATGTGGTGGGAGTAGTGGCGCGGCTGAGAAGGGAGCACACGAAAAGGAGCGCAACCCCACCCAGCAGAAGCAAAAGCGGCAGCACGATAAACATTCCACAGCCGATTTTGACTCCCTCGGCAACACCCACCTGTGCCTCAACGGTCGATGTGGGTTTCGGTGTCTTCCCTTCGATCTTGTCTGCGATCGACACGAAGCAGGTGCACTCCTTGCCTTCTTGCATTCCACAGTAAGACGCGTGTTCTGTGCTCACGCGGGGGTGCCCCTGCAAGTCTCGCCCACAGAATCGGCAGACGATGGCAGCCGCCTTGATTGTCTCCGCGCAGTACGGGCAAGGTTTGGTTTCGTCTGAGTGCTCGTCGGTCGTCATTCGTTCTCCCGTGGCTGTTGCTCCCCGGCGAGTGAGGACACCTAGTAGTGTTGACTGATCTTGTTGAGCACCCGGCAACCTCGCGCCAGCGTCAACGCGATCTCACCCAGTAGATCCCGAAGCAGAAGCGGTTTCTTCCGTCCGTTGCACATCGCATCGATATGCGCCTGCGTGGATGGGACTTCGTAGAGTTCCAGGCAGTTTTCTTCGCCAAAGGTCAGTACAGACCCGTGCACTTCCACAATCCGCTGTCCCATGACCTGCACAATGGCCGACCTGCCGTTGCCGTCCAGGTCGCGCCATTGCACACAACCGTCTGTCGGAGGTAGCTGCTTCGGTGCTTTCGGTTTGTCGGCGTGCTGCTTTGCCCGGTGGGTGCTCTCTTGCGCTACTGCACTTGGCGCAGCGAGCATCATCACCGCGAACGCCAACACTACTGTGGGGCGCTTCATCGCAACGCTGATCTATCTGGAACTGCACGTAACTCATACGTTACAGTCAAGGTACCGTCTGGCTTGACGATAAGCATGTAAATAAAAGCCAGAACGCCAACAAGAACAAAGCAGAGTAGGAGGGCGACCAGGAATGCACCAACCCCGTACGAGCCGGGCACCCAACTTTGTGACGCCGGGAAATAATTGGATTGAGCCAGGTAGGCTGCGTGAGCTTGGAAGGCCGCCATAGCCTTGGCGTAGCTTCCTCTATACGTTCTAATGATGACTCGCTCCTGAGTCTCCAAGTTCTGTCGGACGCCGGGTGCGTGCTCTCTGCTCACGTGCGGGCGCTCCTGCAAGTCTCGTCCGCAGAATCGGCACACGACGGCAGCCGCCTTGATGGTCTCCGCGCAGTAAGGGCAAGGCTTGGTTTCGTCCAGATGCTCGTCGACCGTCATTGGGTTCTCCTCCGCGTTTGGGCGCTCAGGGAGCACACTCAAGGCGAGGGTGCCCCTTCCGTTTCAATCTACACGCGGTGGAGGCATCGGCGGCAATGTCTGCGGCGGCTTTGTTTCGATCTTCGGCAGCGCTGGGAGAAACCCGACGAGGAAGACAATCGGCGGACAAAACAGCAAACCGAGGATAAACCAGCGCCCAGGATCGCGGTTCTTGGTGTATGCAATCCCCGCAATGCCGATTGCCAAGACGACCCAAAGTGCAACACCGTACGCTGTCAAGCGATACCGAGAACGCCAACGCATTCGCATCCGTCATACTGCTCCTCCGTAAACGCGGGTTGAGCCGCTACTTCTTGGGATTCACAGATAACCCCAATCCGACAATAAATCGTCGCATCTCGGTGGCAATGACCGGGATGGAGGCGGAGTCTGGTGTCAGGCAGCGCGTGCGAGACGGCGCTCGATCTGCTCGATGCGGCGCCGTGTAGCCTGGGACACGGCAAAGCGC
>DATFYN010000089.1:0-24095 GCA_035315025.1 Myxococcota bacterium | reverse complement strand
CTGTTGCTCATGATCGTGATGATCGCCTTCATGTTCCGGATTGCACCCAGTACCTCCAACTTCCTGAGCCCCACTCAGCAGCAGATTGCCATGGTGCTCCTGCTCGCAGGGGCGGCGGTTTTGGTATTCGAATTCACGCGGCCTTCGGACGGCAGCGCTCATCGGGTCGAGGATGCGACGCTCACCCGGCCCACGGCGATCGCGTTGGTGATTCCTACCATCGCTCTCGTCTCGGAGGGCTTTTTCGTCACGGTTCCCAAGCTGATCTATGTGGCGATCTTCACAACCGTCTTGGGGTTTCTCTTCGTCTGGGTTCCCTATCCCAAGGCGCTCCGATCCTTCTGCAAGCGTCTGGTGCTCCTCGACCGCTTCGTCCGGCTCCACTACTTCGGCTTCACCTCGATGCTGATCTTATTGGGCGCCGCAGCAGTCTCTCCCGTTACGGATCCCGCCGCGGCCTCTACCAATTCGGGTCCCGACAAATTCTTGGTGGGCGGGCTCCTCCTCGTCGGCCTTTGCTTCCACATCTATAGCTACGTGCTGAACGACGTGATCGATCTCGACCTCGACAGGACGCAACGCAGGAGACGCCTGGATCCTCTCGTGAGGGGCTTCGTATCAAGGGAAGTGGCTCTCGCATTCGCCCTGCTCCAGTTCCCGCTGGCATTTCTGCTCACGCTGCATCTCGTTCACTTCCAGCTGATCGCCAACACGCCCGCCTTCACTGCGCTTGGAGTGGGATTTCTGTTGATCCTCGTATACAACCTGTGGGGCAAGGTGTGTCCCTTCCCTCCCTTCACGGATCTGATCCAGGGACTCGGATGGGGATCGCTCGTGCTGGTCGGGGCGCTGGTCGCCGACAAGCACACAGACCTCAACCAACTCTTGGACCGCACGGGTCCCTTGCTAGCTTACGCGACGGGTTTCATCCTCTTGATCAACGGAGTCCACGGTGGGCTAAGAGATCTCTGGACGGATAAGGAGCAAAAGAAGATTACGACGGCGCTCTTTTTCGGGGCCGATCGCTCGTGCGGTGAAGCCCGCGACCAGCCGGTTAGAACCACAGTGAAGCTCCGTGTGTTCGCCTTCGTTGTCCATACGCTTATGTTCTCGAGCATCTTCTATTTCTTGCTCCGCGATCCGGAGCGCTCTCTACGCCTGTTCGATCCAACCGAGTACCGATGGGCTTGGGGGGTTACCATGGTGCTCTTCGTCGTGAGCAACTGCATGCTGTGGCAGGTGGTGAAGCACTTGCAACCGAATCGTGACTTCTGGAGCAGCATGCACGTCTTCGTGGTGCTGCTGGCGCCGCTGTTTCTGTACGTCATTTCCTGGAAACCGCACGACGTGTTCAAGGTCATGGTCCTTTCGACTTTCTTCGTCCCATTGGCGTTGCAGGAAGATCTGATGAAGCAAGCCATGCGTTGGCTCTATGGCGGGAGAAGTAGGGGAGCGCGGCCCGCTGCGGGCCCGCCACCCCAGCCGCAGGCCGCGGCATAGGCAGCGTATCGGGGATGAAGTGCGCTTTGCGGTGCGACGCTCACCGGGACCCCCGACGAAGCGACATTTCTCGAGCGGATGGCTAGCCACCCTGCGTGCACCCTCCCCTCACCCACCCGATCGTGCGGAGGATCGAGGAACAGCGGCACAGGCACAGAAGCTCATACAGGTTGCCGGCGCCCGCGCACTCTCGCATGAGTCGGTTGCCCGCGTGGGCCACCTACACCGCGCCGGCAGTCACCAAGCGGCTACGGTCCGCGCAGCCCTTGAACGAAGCGCGATGAAGACTCGGACGGAACAGATGATTGAGCTCCTTGCCAATATCGATGTCAGTGATTTCGAGAAAGCACTCGGGTTTTACGGTCTTGCGTTTGGACTGCGGCCTGGGCGCCGGTTCGAAGGAGTGGTCGAAATGCTTGGTGCGTCCTCTGCGATCCGATCTCTTGGCGAAGTCTCCCGGGAGTGATCCCTTTGCAGGTGCTTCCCAGTCTCGGATCTACGACCGCCACTGGACGCCAGTCCATCTCGATTTCGTGGTCGCTGATGTGGAGGCCGCCGTTCAAAGGGCGCAGGCCGTCGGGGCTCAGCTCGAGGGCAGGATCCACGTTCACAAGTGGGGACGCATTGCGAATATGGCGGACCCGTTCGGCCACGGCTTGTGCCTGATCGAGTTCACTGGACGGGGGTACGACGAGATCCTGTGCGCCTGATTCGGGGTCAAGAGGCGTGAGCGTTGCCCCGCTCCGCACACCGCAACCCCACCGCGCGCCGAGTTCCACGACCGAGCCCGCGCCTCCGGTTTCTTGTCGAACTCACAAGGACCACCCTTGGGAGCGGGGTCTGGCCGGGGGAGTTAGGATCTCGTCGAGCCCCGCGACCAGTTTCGTAGGGCGAGCATTTTTATCTCCATCGCGGGGTCGACCATGGCTGCAACCGGGAGTCCGCTCATCGAGGCTCGGCGCGAGCAGATGTTCCCGACGTGGGGGCCCGCCGAGATCGATCGGCTGCGCCGGTTCGGCGAGCTGCGGTCCTACCGCGCGGGTGATTTTCTGGCGAGGACCGGCGAGGTGGGCCCCGGGATGTTGGTCATCTTGGCTGGCGAGGTCGCCGTCACCCAGCGCGATGAACGGACGTCCCGTCCGCCCATCGTCATCCACGGTCCCGGCTCGTTCATGGGCGAGCTCGCTCAGCTCTCTGGTCGCCCCGCATTGGTCGACGGGATCGCGCAGAGCACGGTGGAAGCCCTCGTCATTCCCTCGGACAAGCTCCGCAACCTTCTGGTGGAGGAGGCTGAGTTGGGTGAGCGCATCATGCGGGCACTCATCCTGCGCCGCGTCGGTCTCATCGAAACGGGAGCCGGCGGACCGGTGATCATCGGCCGTGCAGAGGACGGCGATGTCCTTCGGCTGGAAGGATTTCTCACGCGCAACGGACATCCACATCAAAGGCTGGACCCGGAGACCGACCTGTGCGCCAAGGCCCTGATCGAGCGCTTCCAGATCGACCCGCTCCAACTACCGATCGTGCTGTGCCCCAACGGACAGATGCTTCGCAATCCCAGCGAGGCCGAACTCGCGCGCTGCATTGGCCTGCTCATACCGATCGATGCGACCAAGGTCTATGACGTGGCGATCGTCGGCGCCGGACCGGCGGGTCTGGCCGCGGCGGTCTACGCAGCCTCCGAGGGGCTCTCGGCACTCGTGCTGGACTGCCGCGCCTTTGGTGGCCAGGCGGGCGCTTCGGCGCGCATCGAGAACTATCTGGGCTTTCCCACCGGGATTTCCGGCTTGGCCTTGATGGCGCGGGCCTACAACCAGGCGCAGAAGTTCGGCGCCGAGATGGCGATCCCGGATGAAGTGGTGCGCTTGCGGTGCCACCCGACTTCCAATGGCGCGCACTTTCAGCTCGTTCTCTCGAACGATGAGCGCGCGAGCGCCCGGGCCGTGGTGATCGCCAGCGGTGCCCGGTACCGACGGCTCAATGTCGAGAATCTCGCTGCATTCGAGGGATCCTCGGTTCACTACTGGGCCTCGCCATTGGAAGGGCGACTGTGCACTGGACAAGAGGTGGCGCTGGTCGGCGCCGGGAATTCCGCGGGTCAGGCGGCGGTCTATCTGGCCAGCCAGGTCGCAAAAGTCTGGCTTCTTGTGCGGGGACCGGGCTTGGAGGCGAGCATGTCGCGCTATCTGGTCGACCGCATCGCCGCCATACCCAATATCGAGCTGCTGACGCAGACGGAAATCAGCGCCCTGGAAGGACAACGTGGAATGTTGGAAGCGATCCGCTGGCGCCACTATCCAACCGGAAAGGAGACGTCACGGAAGATTCGGCACCTTTTTCTCTTCATCGGCGCAGATCCGAACACCGCATGGCTCTCACAGGGCGACGTCGCACTTGATGACAACGGATTCGTGCGCACGGGCGCAGAGCTCGGAGCCAACCGCCATCTGCTGGAGACGAGCCGCCCGGGGGTCTTCGCAATCGGTGACGTCCGCTGCGGATCGATAAAACGGGTTGCTGCTGCGGTGGGAGAGGGCGCGCAAGTAGTAGCCGCACTGCACGCTTTTCTTGCGCAGGCCGGCGAACAGTCCAGAATCATCGCCAATCCCAGGAGAGCATGATGTCTGACGGGTGCAACCCGCACGGCTGAAACAGTTGGAATTCGAGGAGTGAACCCGAAGTTCTTCCTTTCGCCGGAGGGTAAGGGAAAATCGCGAGCGGCGTCGCTGGCTTGTAACCGGATTCTGGCGGCTTTGCCCAGGGGACGCACAATCGCGGCGTGCAGAAGTGGGTAACGCTTGGGTGTTCGCTGTACCGTCGCTGGCCGCTCATTCTCATGGCAGGGAGCGGAGCGATCGCATTCGTCGCCAATGCCCTGGAGCTGCGAATCAATACGACGGCCTCGATGCCCATCGGGCTCTACCGCGAGGAGCCGCCGCGCCTCGAGCGTGGTGCGTGGGTGGTCTTCTGCTTGCCCGAGGAGCCGGCGCGGCTAGGTCGTGAGCGCGCCTACCTGCGCCAGGGCTCCTGCTCCGATGGCTCGCAGGAACTCATGAAGCAGATTGCCGCCGTCCCCGGCGACAGCGTCTCGCTCTCTCGCGCGGGGCTCGTTGTGAATGGTCACTCGATCCCCGGCACCGCGCTCCGCGCCGCGGATCGCGGCCGACGCACACTTCTCCACGCACCCTTTGGTGAGAGAACCATCACCCCGGGCGAACTCTGGGTCCTGGGTCTCGATCACCGGGTGAGCTGGGACAGCCGCTACTTCGGTCCCGTTCCACTCGATCACGTCCGTGCCGCGGCGATTCCAATCCTCACATTCGGTCCGGAGTTGCGCCGTGGAGAGGCTGCTGGAGATCGACCTTGACAGACGTCATGAGATCGCCCGAGCGCGGGTCTGTGGAGTAAGAGCGGTGGAGAATCCCGCGATGGAAAACTTCAAGGTGCGACCTCGTCCCCGACAGCTTCGGCACGCGAGCGGGGTGCCAAGCGCGAGCCGCCTGCGTCAGATTTCGGCTCAGTTCGCGCGGAGCCGGCGAGGAACACGACCTCTCCCGCTCGCTCGCGCGGGTTTCATCGGCTTCACGCCGTCGCTGCTTCAGCAGAGCATCGTCATTGTGCGGTGGGTCCGGAATCGTGGCGGCTCCCACTGGCGGGCCCATGCTCGTTACCTGGCGCGCGAAGGAGCCCAGCAGGAGGGCCGTCCCGGCCAGGGCTTCGACGCCTCCGAGGAAGAGATCGATATCGCCGATCGCGTCGGCCGGTGGGAACGCGCAGGAGATCCTCGCCTTTGGAAGCTCATCATCTCGCCCGAGGCCGGCGAGAGACTCGACCTCCGCCAACACGCACGCGAACTCGTGACGACGATGGAGGGGGATCTCGGTATTTTCCTCGACTGGGTGGGAATTGCGCACTTCGATACCGCCCATCCCCATCTCCACGTGGTGATCCGCGGCCGGAGCGAAGAGGGAGTTGAGTTCCGGTGCCGCGGGAATACGTGGGGCACGGAATCCGCCTGCGGAGCCAAGAGCTCGCAACCCAAACGCTTGGCTTCCGGTTTGAGCGCGACCTCTCCGCTGCCCGGGAGCGCACGGTCGAGGCACGCCACTATGGCGACCTCGACGAGACGCTCGCGCGCCGGGCGGATCCTCAACGGCGAATCGAGTTCGAGTCTGCGGTACCGAGCCCCGAGGCTCGCCGCTGGCTGCGCCTCCAGCTCCTGCGACGGCTCAGCTTTTTCTCCGGCATCGGTCTCGCCCGGCGCGTCGGAAAGCGCACCTTCGAGCTCTCCGAACACCACCGCGCAGCGCTTGAGCGCATCCAGCTGACCCGCGACCTCCGGCGGAGCCTCATGCGGTACGGCGAGCTTTTGGTGGATCCCCATGCACCGCTGCACTTCAGCGAGCTCGTCCCGGGTGTGGAGCTCCGCGGACGCGTCGTCGGCGGAGCAGAGGACGAGGCGGGAGGTCGGCCCCTTCTTGTCCTCGAGGGCATGGACGGCAGCGTCCACCTCGTGCCGGAAACGCCGGAGATCGAAGAGCACCGGGACCGGGACGAGGTCATGCGTGGGGAGATCGTCACCCTCCGTGCTGTCCATGCGCCACCGGGAAACGAACGAACGGTTCTCGTCGAGGTGACCCGGCATGGTCGTTTGCCCGAACTCGAGGCCGTTCCTGAGCCGTCGACCCTTATTGACCTCGTGGCCCTGCAAACCGTACGCGAGCGCGGTGGAGCTCTCCCGACGGATGGGCCTCTCTTTGGGCTTCGGCGCAGAGCTGCAGGAGGCCATCGCAGGCCGGCTTCCCCTTCTGGAAGAGCGCGGCCTTCTCCATGTTGATGAGAAAGAGCGAGGCGGCGAGCGCATCCGTCGCCTTGCTGTGGCCCTCGATGCGGAAGAGAGGATCGAGCGAGCGATGAAGGAGCGAGACCGAGGGCTCACCCCACTTTCGGAAATCGAGCGCATCCATGGAAAGCCGGTAGTACACGCGAAGCTCGAGCCGGGTCGTGCCTATCAAGGCCGGGTCGTCGCAATGGCGTCCGGTGCCGAGGGAGGAGCGTATGTCGTGCTGCACACGGACCCGACGCTCACCGCGGTGCCCGCAGCGGCCCGAACGGTCCTGGTGGGCCGGGAGATCCACGTGCGCGCGGTAACTCAAGAAGTGGCCGGCGAACGGCGCTGGGTTCTCGCCTGGCAGCTCGACGATCTCGAACTGGAGCGCACCCGCGACCGGGGTCGAGAGCGCTGACGCTGAGGTACGCGCCAAGCCGAATGCGAATCGGACGCCGCGAGGGCTTCCACCCAGCAGCGACACGCGCTACGTTCCGCGTCTCCGGGATGGCCGGTGTTCCACGCCGTGTGGAGACACCGTGCCGAGTTCGCCTGCCCTCTACCGCCTTCCCCAGGCTGCGCCCCAATCCGCCTCTGGGATCTACGCTCGGTCGATTGGCGCCGCGTTTCTTCTGATTCTCGTTGCTCTCTGGGCGACGACGCAGTGGACGGCCTGGCGTCTCGACTTCGCGCCGGCGTTGGGCACCCCCTGGCTGGCCCTCTCCCCTCCCCTGCGAGTTTTCTCCCGGCTCATCGCGATCGCGGCCTTCGGCCTGGCTCTTGCGGTCCTTTGGTGGCCAGGGCTCCGCTGGACTTCGCATCTCTTCGCCGCAATCGCAGCTCTCGCCTCGGCTCTATCTGTGGGGCTCCTCTACGCGCCGTGGGCGTTCTTCCTCTGGGACTGGCGGTTCGGAAAGAACCCGCGTGTGGCACCCCTCTTTCAGACCGGCCACTGGCTGATCGCGATCCCGGCCCACGCGACCGTCCTCGTCGCCATGCTCGTGTCCTCGCGACAGGCGAAGCGCCTGGGTGGGGAAACCGATAGCCACGGCTCAGCGAAGTGGGCGAGTGCAGACGAAGTGAAACGTGCGGATCTCCTGCACCCCCAGGGTCTCTTCCTCGCGCGGTGGCGCGATCCGCGTCGAAAAAGACGTCCTATCTATCTCCGCTACGAAGGCCCCCAGCATGTGCTGGGCTTCGCCCCGTCGCGCTCTGGGAAGGGCGTGGGCTGGGTGCTCCCGACACTTCTGACTTGGCCCAGGAGCGTCCTCGTCCATGACATCAAGGGCGAGAACTGGGCGCTCTCCTCAGGCTGGAGGAAGAAGGCGCTCGGGAGCCTCTGCCTGCGATTCGATCCTACCTGTAGGGATGGGAGCGCAGCCCGCTTCAATCCCCTCCTTGAGATCCGCCTCGGTCCAAACGAGGTCCGCGACGCCCAGAATGTGGCCGACATGCTGGTCGATCCCGATGGCCGCGGGGCCAAGGACCACTGGGATCTCACGGCCGAGGAGCTCCTCGTGGGTGCGATCCTCCACGTCCTCTACGTAGGGAGAGAGAAATCCCTCCGCGGCTGCCTCGACCTCCTCTCTCATCCCACGAGGCCCATCGCCAACGTGCTGAACGAGATGGTCGACACCGAGCACGACCCGGTGGGCGAGCGCGGCTGGATAGACCGCTCGACGGGAGAACCGACGAAGACCCATCCCGTTGTTGCGGGCGCAGCGCGGGCGGTGATGAATAAATCCGAGAACGAGCGCTCGAGCGTCATCTCCTCGGCCGTGAAATGCCTCTCTCTCTTCCGCGACGAGGTCGTGGCCGAGAACACGTCGGCTTGCGATTTCAGGATCACGGACCTCGTCCAGCAAGAACGGCCGGTGAGCTTCTATCTCACCGTCCCTCCCTCCGACCTCTCGCGAACCCGGCCCCTCGTTCGCCTCTTGATCCAGCAGATCGGCCGCAGGCTCACGGAGTCGCTCCATTTCGAGGACGGGCGGGCGATCTCTCACACGCGTCACCGTCTTCTCTTCCTCATGGACGAGTTTCCGTCGCTAGGGCGGCTCGAGTTCTTCGAGACGCAGCTGGCCTTCCTTGCCGGCTATGGCGTGCAGGCCTTCCTCATCGTTCAGGACCTCTCGCAGCTCTATGCGGCCTACGGACGTAACGAGAGCATCGTCTCGAACTGCGGGATCCGCGTGGCCTTCACCCCCAATCGGATCGAGACGGCACGTCTCCTTTCCGACATGGCGGGCACCATGACCGTCCATCGGAGCCGGCGCATGTACTCGGGTCACAGGCTCTCGCCCTGGCTCTCGCACGTCATGGCATCCGAGGAGGAAAGCCAGCGGCCACTCCTGACTCCCGATGAGGCGCTGCGGCTCCCGGAGGATGCGGCGCTCGTTTTTCGCTCGGGTCACCGACCGATCTATGCGGAGAAGCTCCGCTACTACGAAGATCGCCGGCTCCTTGAACGAGCACGCATCCCAGCCCCGGAAGTATCCGATCGGATCTCCAGGTATGGCGAGGGGCCTCATCCAAACGCACTGGAGGGCGCAAAGGATCGAAGCAGCGGTCGCCCGGCTCTTAAGCCACCCACGATGACGGCGCCTCGTGAGCCTGAGAGCAAGCCGAGTCACCGCGCGAGAGCGAACGGATCGACCAATCCTTCCTTGAGCGATCTCCCGGACACCGAGGATCTTCTCAGATGAGAAGTGAAAGGCCGAAAAACGCGAGGCCGACCACTCGTCGCGCCGCTCGCATCGAGCTTCGTGTCTGGTTCGATTCAGCGCTCTACGAGCGGATCCTTCTCGAGACCGCGGCGCGTGGAGGGTCGGCGTCGAAAGCCGTCCGCGAGGCGATGCGCGAGTATTTCGCACTGAAGGATCAACTCATTCCTGTGATCAGGAGAGGCCCGGCGGACGAGAGGTCCTTCACACCCGACGAATCACAGTCGTACTCTCCCCTCTCCCACCCGATCGTGCGGATGATCGAGGAACACGCACTACAGGCACGGAAGCTCGACTCGGTCTTGCAGGGACTGACCATCCTGGCCTGCATGATGGACCAGGCATATCAGGGCCTCGTCGGTCGGATGAATCCCGTACCGACGGAGCTTCGGGCGCAGCGCGCTGCCGCCGCGGAGGAGAGCGCCCAGCGATGGAGAACCGGGGTCTCGAAGCTATTCCGTCGAAGGTACGGCCTCCTCGACGATCTCTCGAAGGGCGAGGACTAAGGTCTGTCTCCCGGCGCCTCGCCAAGAAGCGGAGTGCCTCTCTGAAATGATTGGTGGAGAGGGAGGGATTCGAACCACAGTTGGTCGCGAGCGGTTTGACGACGCCTCGGACGACCATCACTCAGCGATGTGCAGCGCTCGGCATGTTCATTCACGGTAACGGCTCATCATCCGTCCCGCTCCCGACACGCTTCTTCACGTTGAAAGCCTTCCACTGGATTCCTGGGTGCTCACGGATGAGTACCTGCATCGCGGGGTCGCTGGTGAGCAGTTCTGGAGCAACATCGCCGGCCCCATTGAGACGGTCGAGAAACGCAGATTCATTGGCCGCGAGCGGGAGTACGGCGGACATCAAAGTCCGCGTCTCGCGGACGAGGCTTTCTGTCCATACTGCGATCTCATTCTTTTTTGGGCGGACATCGATTCGCAGCATGGGAGCGAGCTGTGTGGTAGGCAACTGGCAGCGTCAGGAGCCAGCTTTGTTGCCAAAAGGAACGGGTCCACCACCATCGCATCTGCCGCTGGCCCAGGTTGCACCGTCGCGCATCTGCCGCGTCGGATGTGCAGCATCTTGCCGGCGGCGACTTGGCGGTTGAGTAGGCTGTCGGCTGTGCGCGGGCTTCGCTCTCCATGCGTGCCGCGTGCCGCGACGTACTCGGAGTGCGCGAAGACTGGGTGCAGGGCGTTGCCCGCTCAGATCTCCGTAGGCGCCTTTGAGAATCCCTGGGGGCGTGGCTGCGCTCGCAATTCTCAGGGGAAGGAGGAGAGAGCTCCTGGCACCGTCCTGCACCTCGAACTCCATCTTTATTCTATATTCGACACAGTCTGGCACATCGTAGGCCCCGACCCGTGGCGCTGACGCCATCTCCGCCAGCGGCGAGCGAGTGGAACTGATCGGCTCTGCAACCTCTTGTGTTTTCCTTTGTTTGTATGATATACAAATTCCTCGTCACCCTTACTAGACGAGAGGCCTCTCGGTGGCACGGGCTGCACAGGAACGCGCCGACCGGCGGACCCTGATCTCAACAGCGCTCTACCACTGCATCAGCAAGCAGGGCTATGCGAATACAAGCCTCAAGGACATTGCCGACCGGGCTGGCATGTCGCCGAGCCACGTCGGCTACTACTTCGACGATCGGGCCGCCATTCTCGAGTACTACGCATTGGGCCTGTGCGAGCAGATCGTGGGAGGCTTCCCCGATCTCCGTGAGCCCGACACCTCGAAGCTCGCAGATGCGATTGCGAGCTACTGCTTCGGCGAAGGCCAGCTGAATACGGCGTTTCTTGGAGTCCTCCAGGAGCTCTCAGGGCTCGCGGTCCATGACCCGCGCCTTCGTGAGATCAGGGCAGAGCACGCGACCGCCTGGAGGAAGTACCTCGAGGCATTCTTCGAGCGCGCGAAGCCTGCGAACGGGCTTACACCGCGCAAGGCGGCTTGGCTTGTGCACGCGATCCTCGTCGGCTTCGACACGAATACACTCTTCGACCGGAGCCTCTCCCGCGAAGCGGCACATGAGCTCTTCCGCGGGACATTGCGCGCGCTCGCGGGGCTCGAGCCCAACGGCATGGGCGGCACTGCCGATGCCCGTGAGCTGGCGCGGTGACAAGGGCATCACAAGACAGGCAGAAAGGGAGCCGCGATGAAGTTCGGCATCTTCTACGAGCATCAGCTGCCGAGGCCTTGGCGGGAGAAGAGCGAATACGAGCTCCTCAACAACTCCCTCGCACAAGTCGAACTGGCGGACCGCCTGGGCTACGACTTCGCCTGGGAAGTCGAGCATCACTTCCTCGAGGAATACTCCCATTCGTCGGCTCCCGAGGTATTTCTCGCCGCGGCGAGCCAGCGCACGAAGCAGATCCGCCTCGCGCACGGGATCATCCAGCTCACGACAAACCATCCCGCGCGCGTCGCCGAGCGGGTCAGCACGCTCGACTTACTGAGCCACGGGCGCGTCGAGTTCGGTATCGGCGAAGGCTCGAGCATTACGGAGCTTCATCCCTTTAGTCGGCGCTTCCGGGATAAGCGTGCGGTGTGGGAAGACGCGGTGCGCGCGGTGATCCCGATGTTCACGAGCCAGGCGTGGGAGTATCACGGCGAGTACTTCGACTTCCCCTTGCGCAACGTGCTTCCGAAGCCCTTTCAGAAGCCTCACCCGCCGATCTGGGTGGCCTGCTCGCAGCTCGAGACGATCGCGATGGCGGGGCGGCGCGGCATGGGTGCTCTCGGCTTTCAGTTTGTCTCGGCCGAGGCGGCGCACGCCTGGGTCAACACGTATTACCACGCCTTCATGAAGCGCCTCGAGAAGCTCGCCGACTATCAGACCAACCCCAATATCGCGCTGGTGAGCGGCTTCATGTGCGCGGAGACGGACGAGGAGGCGCTCCGGAAGGCGGACGGCTGGACCTTCTTCCAGTTCGCGCTGCGCTTCTATAGCAAGCACGGGCCGGTGGAGCCAGGCTCCGTGAATCTCTGGCAGGAATATCAGGGGTGGAAAGAGTCGGACTCGGGCAAGCAGCAGCGGCGCTCAGGGCTCGTCGGGTCGCCCGAGACTCTGCGACGGAAGCTCCGAAAATTTGAGCAGTCGAACATCGATCAGGTCATCCTGCTGAATCAAGCCGGCAACAACTCCCACGAGGACATCTGCGCGAGCCTTGAGCTCTTTGCTCGCGAGGTGATGCCGGAGTTCCATGCGCGCGAGCCCGAGCACCAAGCGTGGAAACGTGCGGTCTTGGCGGGCGATATCCAGATTGAGGAGGTGAACGCGGAGGAGCACACCTTCCGCACGTCGGCGGCTCCGACGCTTCCTCCCGGCGAAAAACGGCGGAGCGGACGAGCGGCGTCCGGCGCCTAAACGAAGCGTGGAGTCGCCCCTCTCAGCGCTCCGGGTCCTCGACCTCTCTCGCGTGTTGGCGGGTCCCTTCGCCGCCCGCATGCTCGCGGACCTCGGCGCCGACGTCGTCAAGGTCGAGTCGCCCGAGGGCGACATCACGCGTGGCTGGGGTGCCGTCCGCAATGGGCTTAGCGGCTACTTCACGCAGCAGAACGCTGGGAAGCGCACTGTCTGCATCAACCTCGAGGTGGCGGGCGGAGGTGAACTCCTCCAGCGCTTGGCGGAGCGGTCCGACGTCCTCATCGAGAACTTCCGCCCCGGTGTCCTCGACCGCCACGGACTCGGCTGGGAGCGCCTCCACGCGCTGAACCCCCGTCTTGTCATGCTCTCGATCTCGGGCTTCGGGACCAGGTCTCCTGAGGCCCATCGCCCGGCCTACGCCTCCGTGCTTCACGCCGAGGCCGGCATTGTCGCGCGCCAGGCGGAGTTCGATGCGACGAGGCCCAGCGACCCTGTGCTCTCGATCGCCGACACGAACGCTGGCCTGCACGGTCTTGCGGGCGTTCTCGCCGCCCTTCTGCAGCGCGAACGCACAGGGCTTGGGCAGCACGTCGACATCGCAATGCTCGAGGCGATGCTCGTGACCGACGACTACGCCCACTTCGTCCTGGACGAGACCCCCCTCATCCGAGGCGGTGGCGAGATCTGGGACGCGCCGGGTGGGCCGATCATGATCACAGGGGATTTCCGGTACATCTGGCGCGTTCTCACGACGAAGCTTGGAGTCGTCGACCCGACTCCCCCCGGTGCGAACCTCGCGGAGAAGATTCACTCCCGGCGCAAGGCAGCCGCCGACTTCTATCGCTCGTTCCCCGATCGCGCGAAACTCATCGAAGCTCTCAACGCGGGTGATCTCGCGTGGGGCGACGTGCGCTCCACCGAAGCGGCGTTCTCTTCGCCGACCGCTCGGGCGCGCGGGACGGCAACCGTGGTGGATGACCGCGGAGGTGGTACGCGCCGCGTGGTCCAGTCACCCTATCGCTTTTCCGGCGCACGGAGCGGCGTGCGAGGCTGTGCAGCCTACCGGGGCGAGCACAACCGAGAGGTCCTGGCCGAGTGGATCGCCGCCTTGCCGGACGAGATCACAAAGCTCGAGGAGGCCGGAGTCCTCCTCGCGGAGAAGAGAATGTGAGAAGGCTCGAAGACAGAGTGGCCATCATTACGGGCGGTGCCAGCGGGATCGGCGCTGCGAGCGCGCGGCTCTTCGTCGCTGAGGGGGCACACGTCCTAATCGCCGACATGCAGGAGGATCGCGGGAAAGAGATCGCGAGCCAGCTCGGCGACTCCGCTGCCTTCCGGCGCGCCGACGTAACCCGCGAGGAGGACGTGAAAGCTGCAGTCGAGGAGGCCGTCGCGCGCTGGGGGCGGCTTGACTGCATGTTCAATAACGCGGGTTTTGGCGGGGCACTCGGTCCGATCGAGTCCACGACCGTCGAGGAGTTCGATCTCACCTTCGACGTGCTCTTGAAGGGAGTTTTTCTGGGGATCAAGCACGCGACGCCGATCATGAAGAGGCAAGGCGCGGGTTCTATCATCAACACTGCTTCCGTGGCGGGACTCCAGACCGGGAACTCACCGCATCTCTACAGCGTCGCCAAGGCGGCCGTCATCCACCTCACGCGCTCCGTGGCGCTCGAGCTCGGCGAGGCGGGGATCCGCGTCAACTGCATCTGCCCGGGCATCATCGCGACCCCGCTCGCAGCAGGAAGGACGGATGTGAGCGAGGAGCAGCTCGTGAAGCTCCGGAGAGTGCTGGCAGGGAGCCAAGCGCTTGGCCGAATCGGAGATCCAGAAGACATCGCGCGCGCAGCCGTCTGGCTCGCGAGCGACGAGTCGAGCTTCACTACGGGCCACGCGCAGGTGGTGGACGGCGGCGCCTTCGCCGGGCGTCCTTGGAGCAAGCAGGCGGATTGGATTACCCAGCGCCGGCCGATCCGCATGTATCGGCCGGCGGGACGCTAACCCTGGTATCGAGCACGATCCCGAAGCGGCCTCCCAATCCTCGAGACCGACGACCGGAGCCGAGCAGCGCCTTGGGATCGACTGTCACCGCGCGGAGCTCAGCGACTGGCACCCCTCGGCGCGTGATGGGGATGGCCTCCTTCGTCTCCTCGAACTGGCGTATGTTCCCCCACCGCGATTTCGTGCCTGGCCACCTCCTGCCCCCCTCGATCCCAGCATTCGCCCGTACGCCCGGAGCGCTGGGCGATGTGCCCGCGTCGGTCGAATCACATGACGATACACGGGGTCCAACAGCTGGAAACGAGCATTCCAGAGGGCAAGCCAGGACGTGTCACGCATCTCTTTCCGTCAGGCGCAGGAAGGAGCGACGGGGGCCGGCTGGAGCAGGTTGAAGCTCGCGCGCACCGTCAAGGCCGTGGTCCCGTCGCCGCTCTGCGGCTGGAGGAACAGGTCGAAGGCGTCGCCCGTAGGAGGCGTGACGGTGAAGGTGCCCTCGGCGAGCGAGGCGCCCGGCGCACTAAACATCAGGGTGAACTGATCGGCATCTGACGAAGCGGGTCCGTCGACGACTGCGACGAGCTGGATGGGCGCCGAGGTCGCGCCCGCGACGTAGAACCACTGGCCCACGAGCCCCTGGAAGACCGCCTTCGTGGGAAGAGTCCCGCCGGCCGAAGTCGTACCCACGAGCCAAGGCGAGACGCCAGCGAGGATGATGGCGGTCGCGCTTCCCTTTAGAAAGTCCCGTCGGTCGAGTTCGTGAATCCCGACCTGCGCGCTCCTGCGCATCTCGCGGGCCATGGCAGCTCCTCCGTACTCGGCGCGAGATCAACGTAGACGCCATCACGGCGACGAGAGTATTCTACGCCGAATTTGCGGTGTTGAGGGAGCGTTGATGAGCGAGCCGTTCTTGGGTGAGATCCGGATTTTCAGCTTCAACTTCCCGCCCAGGGGCTGGGCCTTCTGCAACGGCCAGCTCCTTGCGATCAACCAGAACCAAGCCCTTTTTTCCATCCTTGGAACGACCTACGGCGGCGACGGTCGCACCAACTTCGCGCTCCCGAACCTGCAAACGCGGGTGCCACTGCACTTCGGCCAGGGCATCATCCTGGGACAACAAGGCGGTAGCGAGCCGGTAACGCTGTCGATCGGGCAGATCCCCGCCCACACTCACACGCTCGCGGCCTCGACCGATCCCGCAGTGGACAAGCTTCCCACGGCGGACGCGCTCGCGAAGAAGGCACGATTCGGGGCCGACGTGTATGCGGCGGCACCGGCGGGTACAACGCTTCATCCCGCCTCCCTCGGGAACACTGGGGGGAGCCAGCCGCACGAGAACATGCAGCCATTCACCGTGCTGAACTTCGCGATCGCATTGACGGGCATCTTCCCCTCGCGAAACTGAGCGCGCGGGATCGAGGAAACGGGGGTCGGACGTGGGCACGCCCTTCATCGGTGAAATCCGAATGTTCGCAGGGAACTTCGCGCCGCAGGGCTGGGTCTTCTGCGACGGACAGCTCCTCCCGATCGCAGAGAATACGGCGCTCTTCAATTTGATCGGCACGACGTACGGCGGCGACGGGGAACAGACCTTCGCGCTCCCCGACCTGCGCGGCCGCGTCCCGGTCCATCAGGGCACGAGCAGCGGGCTCTCGACGATCCTCGGTCAGGTGGGAGGGGTCGAGGAGGTGACACTCACCGCCCAGCAGATCCCCCTCCACAGCCATCCGCTCATGGCAGCTGCGACTCCGGCGCTGGCGACGGCCGAGCCGACGGGCAGCCTCCCTGCGATCGCGAGTACGGCGCTCTACTCGGTCCCCGCATCGGGAACGCTCGCCATGGACCCGGCCGCTGTGGGCGCTTCTGGAGGCTCGCAGCCGCACACCAACCTGGCGCCCTTCCTGTGCGTGAACTTCATCATCTCCCTCTTTGGCATCTTTCCCTCGGAGTGAGGAGCGTCCATGTCCAATCCCTTCGTCGCCGAGATCCGGATCTTCTGCGGCAACTTCGCGCCGACGGGCTGGGCGTTCTGCAACGGCCAGATCCTCCCGATCTCGCAGAATACTGCGCTCTTCTCGCTGCTCGGTACGACCTACGGCGGCGACGGAAAGACCACCTTCGCGCTTCCGAACCTGCAGGGCTCGTTCCCCATGCACGCGGGCGGAAGCGGCGCAGGCCCAGGCCTGACACCGCGGATCCTCGGCGATTCCTCGGGGACAGGAACCGTGACCCTCATCGCTTCGGAGATGCCAGCGCACATGCATGCCCCCTTCGCGAGCGCAGATGCCGCCGCGAGCACATCACCCGTCCCTGGGTCGACGGGTGCGGTGATGCTCGCGGCAACGTCGGTGCCGGTCTACGGAGCCCTCACGGAGCCGACGCCCCTGGCTGATGCCGCGATCGGACCGGCGGGCGGAGACCAGCCGCACGAGAACCGCCAGCCGTATCTCTCGCTCAACTTCATCATCGCGCTCCAAGGGGTTTTCCCCCCTCGCAGCTGAGGCCACGCTTGCGACACGCTGCTGTGACGCTGCGCCCGGCGCGCGGGGAGGATGCGCCCTTCCTCCGCGGTCTTTACGCCAGCACGCGTGAGGAGGAGCTCTTGGCCCTCGATTGGAGCGCAACCCAAAGGGAGACCTTCCTCTCGCTGCAGTTCGAGGCACAGGACCGTCACTACCGCGCGCACTACCCGCAGGCACAGTTCGACGTGATCGAGCGTGAGGGCGCGCCCGTGGGGCGCCTCGTCGTCGATCGCAGGGACGACGTCATTCACGTGCTCGACATCTCCCTCTTGCCAGCGCAGCGCGGGACGGGCCTCGGCAGCGCGCTCTTGCGCGAGCTTCAAGAGGAGGCCGCGGTGCGGGGGAGCGTCATCGTGCTCCATGTCGCGCGGACGAATCCTGCGCTCCGCCTCTATGCGCGGCTCGGCTTTCGCGTCCTCCACGAAGAAGCGATTTACGTCGGGATGGAGTGGCGGCCCGGGACTCTGGCGTCCTTCGAGGCTCAGCCGAAGACCGCCTCGTAGCGCACCCCGCCCGGCTCGCGGCCCAAGGGCACGAGGAAGATCTCGAGGATGCCGAGCACGGGATGCTCGAGCTGGTAGATCCGCTGCGAGAGAATCGGTGCGCCGGGACCCAGGAACTCGAGCGAGAACCCAGCGCGCCCCCCCTGCAGCGCGCGAATGCCGGTGGAATCCGCGCGTTGCAGCACGAGCTCGAGCGCTCCCCCTTCGTGGGCGAGCCGGAAAACCTGCCCGACGCAGGGAGTGAAGTCATCGATCGTGAGGGCCGCAAGGAGCGCGCCCGCATCGGTACCGGGCATCGACAAGATGGAATCAGCTCGCGCGAGCGCGGCTGCGCCTCGCGCACCCGAGTACCGCGATGCCTGCGGCGACGAGCGCGCCCGTTGCCGGCTCGGGGACCACCACCACATCGAGCGCGATCGTGAGGCTGCCGACGTCAATGCCCGGGATGTCGCCGATCCGCACGGAGTCGACGGGCACTGTCACGGAGTCCCCGGTGAAGGTGACCGCGCCCAGATTGATGAGATTCGTCGTCGTCACGTGGATCCCGACGATCTGCGTGAGCTCCCCGAAGAAGACGAGATTCGAGAAGGTGAAGTGCGTCCCGCTCGGGTAGCCCGTGGCGCCGCCAGGAGCGCCTTCCTCCAGCGAGAGCGCGATGCTCTGCGTCCCGAGGTCGACGCTCTCAGTCGGGAGCAGGACGCCTCCGATGGGAGATCCATCTCCCGGCACGATCTCGGCGCCCGGAGAGACTACGACGACGTTCTGGGAGAGCGAGAGGGACCCACCATTCGTGAGGCTCACGCCGATGGTCTGGCCGATCAGCGTGGAACGGGCGACGTGAGGCGCGAGGAGAAGGAAGAGCGCGGTGGCCGCCGCTGCGACGGACTTCGGGACGGGTCGGACCATGTGGGCCTCGCCCCCTTCCCGGGCGCGGATTCTACCCCGAACCCAGCAAGAAGGGGAAGCGTATTCCCCCGCCGAATCGGTGGTTCGGTGTGTCCTTCTCGAGTCGAAGGGGACACTCGTCTGTCGCATCTTTGTCGGTGGAAGAGGCACGCCGATCGAGTCAACGGAGCGTTGTTCGCTGCGAGTCCGATGCCCACGACAGCGAACCGAGAGACCTTCTAGACGCGGGCCTCGGATGCAAACTCAGCGAGCCGGACCGGCATGCGCCGCGCACCCCACACGCCCGGCGAATCCTCGAAGACCCCCGGGCAGCGCGCGCCGCAACGACTGCAGCGCCCGTCAGGTCCAAGCTGCCACCCCGTGATCTCGTACCAGTCACGTCCGATGAGAAGGGCTCCGCACGACGCGCACGTAGTACTCTGCCCTTCCTCATCATGAACGTTCCCCACATACACGTGGTGGAGGCCGTGGGCACGCGCGATCGTGCGAGCGCGGCGTAGCGTCGCAGGCGGTGTCGGGGGCTTATCGAGCATTCGCCAATCAGGATGGAACGCCGTGAAGTGCCAGGGCACCTCCGGACCCAGATTTTCTGCGAACCAGCGGCTCATTGCCTCGAGCTCTGCGGGCGAGTCATTTTCGCCAGGGATGAGAAGCGTTGTCACCTCGAGCCATACATTGGTCTCGTGCTTTAGATAGACCAAGGTGTCGAGCACGGGAGCCAGCTGTCCGGTGCAGACCTTCTGGTAGAAACGATCTGTAAACCCCTTCAGGTCCACGTTCGCGGCGTCGACGTGCGCGAACAGCTCTCGCCGCGCATCGGGGCAGACGTATCCAGCGGTGACCGCCACCGTCTTTATCCCGAGTGCATGGCATGCCTTGCTGCAGTCCACGGCGTACTCAAGGAAGATCACGGGGTCGTTGTACGTGAAGGCGACACTTCGACACCCGAGCTCGTGGGCGGCGCGCGCGATGCGCTCCGGGGGCGCCTCGTCTGCCAGGGTATCCACCTCGCGCGATTTGCTGATGCTCCAGTTCTGGCAGAAGCGGCAGGTGAGGTTGCAGCCTGCTGTCCCGAAGGAGAGAACGGATGAGCCCGGGAGAAAGTGGTTCAGGGGCTTCTTCTCGATCGGGTCTACGCAGAAGCCGCTCGAGCGCCCGTAGGTCTTGAGGACGATGGCGTTGTTCTCGCGCGCCCGCACGAAGCAGAGGCCCCGCTGACCCTCGTGAAGACGGCAGGCGCGCGGACAAACGTCGCACTGCACACTCCCGTCTTCGACGGGGTGCCAGAACTTCGTCTGCACGGTCGTGGAGAGCACTTCTGCCCCCTTCAAGCTGCCTCCCGGCGGGGATCGGACTTGCTCATGGATGCAGCCGAAAGCCTCTCCCGTCAAGCCGCTTGCCAGGACCCGGTGGGGGAGCAGAATCTCGTCACGATGAGCGTACGTCCGGCCGCGGTAGCGGGCCTCTTTTATCCCGATGAGCCGCAGGAGCTGCGATCGATGATCGCAACCTGCCTTAAGGAGGGTGTCGCCCAGACGACGCCCCTTGTGCCGAAGGCCCTCATCGTCCCTCACGCCGGCTACGTCTACTCCGGGCCCGTCGCGGCGTCGGCGTACGCCCGTCTCGCTCCCCTCCGGGAGCGTGTACGACGCGTCGTCCTCCTCGGGCCCGCCCACCGCGTTGCGTTCCATGGAATCGCGGTGAGTAGTGCCGACGCATTCGAGACGCCTCTTGGACGGGTCGAAATCGATCGGGAGGCCCTGTCCCATGCGCTCACGCTGCCGGGGGTCCGCGTCCTCGACCGCGCGCACGCCAATGAGCACAGCCTCGAGGTTCAGCTGCCTTTCCTGCAGACCGTCCTCGGCGAGTTCCGCCTCGTCCCTCTCCTCGTGGGCGACGCCACACCGGATGAGGTCGCAGACGTGATCGAGGCCCTCTGGAATGGAGACGAGACCCTCGTGCTCGTGAGCTCGGACCTCTCCCATTACCTCTCTTACGAGGCGGCACGCCGCATCGACCGGGAGACCACTGGAGCGATCGAGCGCCTTGCCCCTCAGGAAATCGGGTACGACCAGGCGTGCGGTCGGCTCCCGGTACAGGGGCTTCTCCTCGCGGCGCGGCGACACGGCCTTCACGTCACGACACTTGATCTCCGCAACTCCGGAGACACCGCAGGGCCGCGCGACTCGGTCGTGGGATATGGTGCTTATGCCCTCGGCTGAGACCGGCGTGAGCCAAACGCGCGCAAGCGACGCCGCCCTCCTCGAAGTCGCCTGGGGCTCCATCCGTCACGGCTTGCGCTACGGGTTCCCGCTGGAAGTGCGGCCGTGGCACTTTGAGGCGACGCTTCAGGAGCTTGGCGCGACTTTCGTCACGTTGCGGATTGGCGAGGAGCTGCGTGGCTGTACGGGAACCCTTGAAGCCGTGCGGCCGCTCGTTGTGGACGTCGCCCACAACGCTTTTGCATCGGCCTTCCGCGACTCACGGTTCGCTCCCCTCAGCCCCGAGGAGCTCCCTGACCTGGACCTCCATATCTCGATCCTCGACTCACCCGAGCGGATCGCTGTGGCCTCGGAGGAGGAGCTGCTCCGCGTCCTGCGTCCCGGGAGGGACGGGCTTGTCCTCGAGGAAGGAGCGCAGCGCGCGACCTTCCTCCCTGCGGTGTGGGAGCAGCTTCCTACCCCGCGGGACTTCGTTGGGCACTTGAAACAAAAGGCGGGACTCCCTTCAGACTACTGGTCCCCCACCCTGCGCCTCTTTCGCTACGCCGTGCGTGAGATTGAGGGAGGCGGGCTGCGCAGCACCGCGGCTGCCGCGCTCTCCTAACGGGAGGAGGCGCCCCTCCCGTCGTCGCGGGGCCGACTCGGGCAGGAAATCCATTCCTCTCTTAACGCTCCGGAAGCAGCAGTCGCCGGGAACCGGACCAGACGAAGCGGCTCACACGGATGGCCTTCGACTGGTTAGGTCGCGCGTCCGCGCGAACCGGGTCGCGCCGTAGACGGCGCAAGCGCACCACCTAGCCCGCCCATCACGAAGCCCACACAAATGTTCTCGGCTTCCGCTCTGGAAAGACGCGCTTCGCGCCATTCTCGTGCGCAGGTGTCCGCCGCAGCGAGGAGCATGCGCGCCACGATGCGCGCCCGATCGGGTGCCAAGGCGAGCTCGTCGATAAGCTGTTGGGCCCAGAAGTCGACGAATCCTGCGATGCGCCGCCGCCCCTTGCGCTTCAGCCGCGCAGCTCTCAATTATCGCCCGTTGGCTTTGCTCAAACTCCTTCGACTTCCCAAGATCACACGGCTGGTCACTAGTCTTCCATCGCACCTCGACTCTGCGCGCGTCTAGGCACCAGTGTAGGGGCCTGAGAAGATGAGATCTTTCTTCACGAACACGTCGAACCGGTAGCCCGCACGAACCTCGATCGCAGGCTGCACATTCAGGTTGCGACGGATCATCTGGGAAGCCGCCTCGCCGAAGTTCTGGCCGAGTGCCGCGGCCAGCGTCTGCCGGAGATCCTGCTGCTGGGAAGTGATCAGCTGCGGGGAGGTTCCCTGACTGAGCTGGAGCGCGCCGCTAATTACGCTCAGCAGGGCCGCGCTTCCAAAGACCCGGAACATGTGACGGTCGACCCGATCATCGAAACCGGCGGCACCTTCGTCATCTACGCCAGGCATCGAGCCGATATTGAGCTGATTCCCGTCGGGAAAGATGAGACGCTGCCAGGCGACGAGAAGCCGATCTTGGCCGTACGTTACGACGCTGTCATAGACGCCGGTGATCACTGTGCCTTGCGGGATGAGGAGGTGACTCCCCGTGACTGAGTCATACACGTTCTCTCGCACTCTGGCCGTCACCATGCCGGGGAGATCGGAGTTGGCGCCGCTCACGAGCACTGCAGGCACAACCGCGCCGGCCGTCACTTCGTACAGCGAGAGCGGCGGAGTCACGAGATGGGCATTGACCTGCTCGTCCCGCGCGATCGTCGCTTTGTCGAGGAACTCTCGCTTGGCGACCTGATTGTTTTGAGCGACCGTCGGATCGGGCTCCCGCGCAAGCCCGTGGGCAGCGGCCAGAATCCGCTGTGCGGAGTCACCGGCCGAATCATTGGTCCTTGCCGTGCCCCGCGCGGGTGCATTCGCCTCTTCGGCTCGGGCACGGCGGAAGCCGCCTACAAGTGGCGGAGCTTCGTAGGCCCGCCGCCGCCGTGCCTCCTCTTCGGCCTGGCCTGTCGTGGTGCCGAGCGCAAGCGGCGGCTTCTCCTCCAGCAGAGCCGGCTGCGCTGACTCGGGAGTATGTTGCTCGGCAGCGGTTTCCGGAGGAGAAGACGATGGCGGCACCGCCAAACCGTCCGGCTGGCTCCGCCAGAAAGGTTCAGGCGCCGGATTGGACTTGGGCGCTTCCGTCTGCGCCGAGCGGAGGCGTTCGTTGTTCTCAACCAGCGTCGCGACCGCTGCAAGAATCACCCCCACGAGCACAGCTCCGAGGACGATCAGGGCACGCCGGTTAAGCCGTGTGGTTGTCGGCTCGGGGTGGAGCTCAAGCCCATCGGGGAGCTTCCGTTCCGCGATTCGTTTGCGGAGTCTTACGATCGCTGCGCCGATGGCGGCGAGCGGCCCAAATGACTTCACGGCGTCTTCTCGAGCGCCGAGTTCGCGATCGGGTGAATTCGCCGAATCGTTACTTGCTCCTGGTGCGAACCCACGCCCAAGACGAGCACGGCGCTGGTGAAGAGCTTATCCACGATGTAGTAGCGACCCCGGAGCCGGTAGTTGACGAGCGATCTGTCGCCACTCGCTGTCTCGACAAAGAGCGCCGGTGCCTCGGTGACCCGCATCGACGCGGGCATCTGGAGGTACACGTGAATTCCGTCGTCGAAGACCTGTGTGGGACGCCAGGGGGTGTCGTCTCCCTCAATGGCGTAGCCGAACTCGAGGTCCTCGGGGCGTACGGTCGGCCCCGTGGCCACGACCCGCTGCGTCTCCTCCGCCCGCAGCTTCGATTCGCGCTCCTTCGCAGCAGCCCAGTGGGCGACGGTTTCCTGCGGATAGTAAAACCGGGCGCTGCGCACGTACGCGCCACTCTCCTCCGCCGTCGAAATGAGTCCCATGTGGTAGACCCGACGAGTCGTCGAGATGACGAGGTTCGTCGAGATCTCCGGCTCCGTGGGTTTTACAACGACGTGGGGAGCGCGCGCCTCGGGTGGACCGCTCTCCATCGGCTGGGCGTGCCAACGAAGCGGGTCGCCTAGGGCCACATCGAGCACCTCTTCGCCAGCCTCGAGCTCGATCTCGCAGACGCGAAGCGGCTTGCAGGTGAGAATCGGCTGCATCTGGCCGTACGGGAAGATGACGAACCCGGCTCGCGCGTTGCGGATCACCGGGGCTTCGCCCGTCTCCCGGAATCGGCGGATCGCGGCCTGGATTTCCGGATTTTGGGGACCCAGGAGCTCGAACCCGGTGGACGGAGGCGGCGCGGGATCCGCCGCCTCCGTCCGTTGCTCGTCGGATAGGCGGGTGGCGGCGGCGAGGTCCTCGACAGCGAGGGGCGCCGGGGAGGCGCACGCCAACGCCGCCGCCAGCGGCGCGGCCGGTAGGGCACGCCGGAGAGACGAAAAACCGTGGGACCGAAGCAGCATTCAGAAACCCTCCTAGAGCCGGCGGCTCCAGCTGATCTGGGTGACGTAAAAACCAAGCGGGTTGTGGGTGATCTGCTCGGGGGTATGGGGCGCATCAATTTCCACCGTGAACTGTCCCGTCCAGC
>DATFYN010000088.1:0-7543 GCA_035315025.1 Myxococcota bacterium | reverse complement strand
GCCTCCTCCACTTTTCAAGGCGCTCGGCCAGCACGCATTCCGCGCCCTCCGCCGTCGGCTCGTAGAAGCGGGGGTCTGCGAGAGCCTCCGGCAGGTTCGGATCCGCGACAAAGCGCCCCTCCACGTCGTGCGGGTAGCGATAGTCGCGCCCGTAACCGAGGCCCTTCATGAGCGGGGTGGGCGCATTTCGCAGGTGCAGGGGCACCGGCAGGGAGCCGTGGGAAAGCGCGGCCTGGGCCGCGCGCTCGCCCGCCAGGTAGGCGGCGTTGCTCTTGGGCGCGCACGCGAGGTACGTCACCGCTTGGGCCAGCGGGATGCGTCCCTCGGGCAGTCCGATGCGCTCAACCGCCTGGAAGGCTGCGAGAGCGACACCAAGGGCCGTCGGGTCCGCATTGCCGACGTCCTCCGATGCGAAAATCACAAGGCGCCGCGCGACGAAGAGCGGGTCCTCTCCCGCCGCAAGCATGCGTGCCATGTAATAGAGCGCGGCATCCGGATCGCTTGCGCGCAGGCATTTGATCAGCGCGGAGACCACGTTGTAGTGATCCTCGCGGTCGCGATCATGGGCAAGCACACGGGCGCCGGCGGCCTGAGCCACCGTCTCGACCGAAAGCGCATTGCCTGCCGCCGAGCTGGCCTGGTGGAGCGCGCCGGCCGCCTCGAGGAGGTTGAGCGCGCGTCTTGCGTCGCCGTCTGCCGCCTCGGCGATTGCGGCGACCGCGTCTTCGGAGAGCTGGATCCCGCCTGCGCAAAGCCCACGTTCGCTGTCTGCGCCCGCACGCCGCACCAGGGCCGCCAGCGCACTCGGCTCGAGCCTGCGCAGGGTGAAGACGCGGCAGCGCGAGAGCAATGCCGCATTCACCTCGAACGATGGGTTCTCCGTCGTGGCGCCAATTAGAGTAATCGTGCCGGTCTCCACGTGCGGGAGGAGGACGTCCTGTTGGGCGCGGTTAAATCGGTGGATCTCATCGAGGAAAAGCACCGTGCGCCTTCCGGTCCGGACCTCCCGGGCGGCGACGTCCACCAACTCGCGGATTTCCTTGACGCCGATGGTGACTGCGGAGTGCGGCACGAACCGGGCGCTCGGCGCCTCGGCCAAGAGCCGCGCAAGCGTCGTCTTCCCGGTGCCGGGCGGGCCCCAAAGGATCAGAGAGGGTAGGGCGCCACTCGCCGCCAGTGCGCGCAGCGGTCCGGTAGGTCCCACGAGGTGCTCTTGGCCCACGACTTCGTCGAGCTGGCGGGGGCGCATGCGATCCGCGAGGGGCGGGGCGGTTCTTGGCCCCCGCTCCGCAGCCGTGGTCGGCGCAAAGAGATCGAGCGAATCAGAAGAGCCCATATTTCGAGGGTACCGCCTTGAGCAGGCCGAGGCCGTCTGTTATCCACGCGCTACCCCCGACGAGGCGCCGATGCCGAGCGAGACCCGGACCCCCAAACCGGAACAGCCCTTCCATCCCATCCGTGCGGTGGGTGTTTGCCTAAAGCCGAGCCAGCCCCAAGCGGCCGGCGCGGTCCGCGGACTCGTGAAGTGGCTCCAGCAGCGCGGGCTGCGCGTCATCGCCGATGAAGAGGTAGGGGAGGTGACCGGCGAACCGCCGCAGCCGCGCGCGCTCCTCGCGGGGCAGGTCGACCTCGTGATTGTGCTCGGGGGCGATGGGACGCTGCTCTCCGTGGCACGTGCGGTGAGCGACCGGCCCGTTCCCATCCTGGGAGTCAACCTGGGTACGCTCGGCTTCCTCACCGAGATCACGCTGGATGAGCTCTTCGCAGCGCTCGAACGGGTTTTGGCCGGGGAGGTTCGGGTGGAACCCCGCATGCGGCTCGATGTGCGGGCCCTGCGCGATCGTGGAGAACTCGGGCGATTTCTCGCTCTAAACGACGCGGTTCTGACCAAGGCGGACCTGGCACGCATGATTGACCTCGAGACGAGGGCAGGCGGGAGCCAGGTCACGACCTACCACGCCGATGGGCTCATCGTGGCAACCCCGACGGGCTCGACAGCCTATTCCCTCTCCGCGGGTGGCCCCATCGTGCTCCCCGAGCTCGAAGCGTTCCTGCTCACGCCGATCTGTCCCCACACCCTGACACAGCGCCCGCTCGTCCTGCCCCACAGCTCACAGATCGAGATCTGTGTGCGCTCTCGCAACGAGGTCCAGCTCACCGTCGACGGTCAGGAAGGCATTGCGCTGCGCGAAGGTGACATCGTTGCGGTGCGCCGCAGCGACCACCCGGTTCGGCTGATCGCCTCTCCCTTCCGCAGCCGCTTCGAGATCCTGCGCGAGAAGTTGCACTGGGGGACGCGGTGATCGAGACCCTGCGGATCGAGGGCCTAGCGCTCGTGGAGAGCGTCGACCTCGAGTTCGCACCGGGTCTCAACGTGATCACCGGGGAGACCGGAGCGGGCAAGTCCGTCGTGCTCGGTGCCCTCGCCCTGGTGGCAGGCGCGCGTGGCTCGGCCGAATCCCTGCGCGAGGGCGTGCGGGAGGCTGTCGTCGAAGCCGTTTTCGGGACGCAGGCACTCGCCGAGCTTGAGGCCGAGCTCCGGCTGCGTGGAATCGAAACCGGCGACCACACCCTTGTGGTTCGCCGTACACTCTCGGATGCCGGCCGCAGCCGCGCGCAGCTCGCAGGGCAGCTTGTGCCTGTCGCAACCCTGGGTGAGCTCTTCGCCGGGCGCATCGAGATTTCGAGCCAGCACGAGTCCCAGGCGTTGCTGCGTCCCGAAAGCCACGGTCGGCTGCTCGATGCGTACGGTGAGCTTCTGCCGCTTCGCGCGGAGGTGGCGGCCGAGTTCGCCCGGGTGCGCGAGCTCGACGAGGAGATGGCGAGGCTCGCGAGTGCCGCGGCGGAACGCCAACGCAAGCACGATTTCCTGGCCTTCGAGGTCCACGAGATTGACGAGGCGAAGCTCGTGCCTGGCGAGACGGCGAGCCTGACCTCGGAGCGGTCGCGTCTTGCCCATGCCGAGCGTTTGCGCGCCGAGGCCGGCACGGCGGCCGATTGTCTTGTGGGCGACCCGACGCAGGCCGAGGCGAAGGGTTCCGCGGATCTTCTCGCCGAGGCGGCTCGGCGGGTCGAGGCGGCGGCACGTCTCGACACGACACTTCAACCGCTCGGCGAGCGGCTTCGCACCCTCCAGAGCGAAGCGGCCGACGCTGCGGCTGAGCTCGAGCGCTATGCGGCGTCAATCGACGACGATGCCGGCCGACTCGCGCAGCTTGAAACCCGCCTCTCGCAGCTCGAGGCGCTGCGGCGCAAGTACGGCAACACGGAGGAGGAGGTGCTGGCCTTCCGTGACCGCGCCGCGGAGGAGCTCGCAGCAGTCGCAGGCGCCGAGGAACGGGGGGCTGAGCTCGCGCGTGAGCGTGCGCGTCGTGCCGAAGGCCTGGCGGTGCGTTCCGCCAAACTCTCGGCCGGTCGGGCCCGTACTGCGGAGCGCCTCTCCGGTGCCCTCGAGGCCGCGCTCGTGGAGCTTGGCATGCCAAGCGCGCGGATCGAAATCCCCCTCCACCCCGCGCTAGCAGCGCCTACGCTGCCCTGCGGTGCCAGCGGGGCGGAGGTGCCCGAGTTTCGGTTCTCCGCCAGCCCTGGCGAGGCCCCCCGGCCGCTGCGCCGCGTCGCCTCAGGCGGTGAGCTCTCGCGGGTCTTCCTCGCCCTCAAGAACGTGCTGCGTCGTGCCGGCCCGGGGATGGTCCTGGTCTTCGATGAGGTGGATGCGGGTATCGGTGGCCGTGCCGCGGATCGCGTGGGTCGCGTGCTTTCGGAACTCGCCAGCGAGCACCAAGTGCTTTGCATCACCCATCTGCCGCAGATCGCAGCCCGAGGCCGCACGCACTTCCGCGTTACCAAGCGCGAGCGGGCCGGCCGTTCGTGTGTGGAGGTGGAGCGGCTGTCGCCAGCGGAGCGGGTGGAGGAGATTGCGCGCATGGCCGGAGGCGAGGACGTGAGCGAGACCACACGGCTCCACGCAAGGGAGCTCCTCTCGGCGGCGGAGAAAACGAGGAGGGGGCACCGCGGGTAAAGCCCCCGGGGCGGTCGTCCGATCTAGCCGGCGATGGAGACTCCGCCGAAGAGCCCCGAGTGCCGCGGCCCTGTTCCGCCCGGAGGGATCGTGCACGTCTTGCGTGGCTTCTACGAGGGCCTTGAGTGGCCGATCGATCGAGAGTGGGTAGTCGTCGGTCGGGGACGCGGTGCGGACCTTGTGATCGCTGAACCCACGATCTCACGCGCCCATGCGGCCATCGGCTTTGACGGGGAGCACTTCTTCGTGCAAGACCTCGGAAGCACGAATGGTACGCTTGTGAACGGCACCCGCGGGCATCACATTCGCGTAAAGGATGGGGACGAGATCCAGATCGGCAAGCTCGTTCTGCGCGTCACGCTTCCTACGAAGTCGTAGCCGCGGCATACAGCGTTTGCCCACCCCGAGGGGCTCGGGTACGCTGCGCCTCTCATAGCGCCCCGTTCGGGAGAAAACGCGCCTTCGATGCCCTCTATTCTGCGCAAGCTGATCGGCACCAAGAACGACCGCGAGCTAAGGCGCATCGTTCCCCTGGTCGAGCGCATCAACAAGCTCGAGCCCTCCATCGTGAAGCTCTCCGACGATGCACTGCGCGCGCGTACGGCGGCGTTCAAGCAGCGCGTTGCCCAGGGCGAGGCGATCGATGCGCTCTTGCCCGAAGCATTCGCGACGGTACGCGAGGCGGCCAAGCGTACGCTGGGGCAGCGCCATTTTGATGTCCAGCTGATCGGCGGTGTCGTTCTCCACGAAGGCAAGATCGCGGAGATGAAAACCGGCGAGGGCAAGACGCTCGTCGCCACCTTGCCCTCCTATCTCAATGCGCTCGCCGGCAAGGGCGTGCACATTGTCACGGTGAACGACTACCTGGCGCGACGCGACTCCCAGTGGATGGGGGAAGTGCACCGCTTCCTGGGTCTTAGCGTGGGCGTCATCGTCCATGATCTCAGCGACGTCTCGCGGCGCGAGGCGTATGGCTCCGACATCACCTACGCCACCAACAACGAGCTTGGCTTCGACTACCTGCGGGACAACATGAAGGTCTCGCTCGAGCACTGCGTGCAGCGCGATCTCTACTACGCCATCGTGGACGAGGTCGACTCCATCCTGATCGACGAAGCGCGTACGCCTCTCATCATCAGTGGCCCGTCCGAAGACAACACTTCGCTCTATGGCATCGCCAACCGCGTGATCCCGCGCCTCGCGGCCGGGACGAAGGGGGACCATAACAAGGGGATCGAAGAGACGGGCGACTACTGGGTGGATGAGAAGGCGCACAGCGCGACCCTCACTGAGGAGGGTGTGCACAAGGTTGAGAAGATGCTCGGAGTCGAGAATCTCTACGACCCGTCGATGCTGCCGGTGCTCCACGCGGTCCACCAGGCGCTGATCGCCCATACCCTCAAGAAACTCGACGTGGACTATGTCGTCCGCGCCGGCGATGGCGGGAAGAAAGAGGTGGTCATCGTCGACGAGTTCACCGGCCGCCTGATGCCCGGCCGGCGCTGGTCGGACGGACTCCACCAAGCGGTCGAGGCGAAGGAGGGGATCACGGTCCAGAACGAGAACCAGACCCTCGCCACCGTCACCTTCCAGAACTTCTTCCGCATGTACCAGAAGGTGGGTGGTATGACGGGTACCGCCGACACAGAGGCACCGGAGTTCGCGAAGATTTACGACCTCGACGTGGTCGTGATCCCCACCAACCGTCCGATGATCCGTGACGATCTTGCCGACGTTGTGTACAAGACCAAGCCCGAGAAATTCGATGCCGTGGTCGAGGAGATCAAGGAGCGACATGCCACCGGGCAGCCGATCTTGGTCGGCACGATCTCGATCGAGACCTCGGAGATGCTCTCCCGCAAACTCTCGAAGTTCGGGATCAAGCACAACGTGCTGAACGCCAAGCACCACGAGCGCGAGGCCGAGATCGTGGCGCAGGCGGGTCGCAAGAGCGCGCTCACCATCTCGACCAACATGGCAGGGCGCGGCACCGACATCGTACTGGGTGGGAACCCCGAATTCCTCGCCCTCGCCAAGTGTGGGCACGACAAGCTCCACCCCGACTATCCCGCGACCTTGGCCCGCTTCGAGGCCGAGTGCGCGGCCGAGCGCCAAGAGGTGGTCGCCTCAGGGGGCCTTCACATCGTGGGCACCGAACGCCACGAAAGTCGGCGCATCGACAACCAGCTCCGCGGCCGCTCCGGCCGGCAGGGCGACCCGGGCTCTTCCCGCTTCTTTCTCTCCCTCGAGGATGATCTTATGCGCATCTTCGGAGGGGACCGGCTGACGACGTGGATGGAGCGCTTTGGCCTCCAGGAGGGCGAGGCGATCGAGCATCGCTTCGTGACGCGCGCGATCGAGGGCGCCCAGAAGAAAGTGGAGGCTCGGAACTTCGACGCGCGAAAGCACCTGCTCGACTACGACGACGTCATGAACAAGCAGCGCCAAGCCTTCTACGGTCGACGGCGCGAAGTGCTCGGCCGCGAAGAGGTGCACGAGGAAGTGCTCGACATGACCGAGGGCGCGATCGTGTCTCTCCTCGCGGTCCACTTGCCGGAAAAAGGCGATCCGGAGCCGGAGCAGATCGAGGGACTCGTCCAGGCGCTGGAGACGCTCTTCGGTGTGAAGTTCGACCCCCGAGAACCGATTTTCTCGGAGGCGATCACGAGCGGCGATCGCGACCGCACCGGCCATCTCATCCTCGACCGACTGAAGACGTTCCTTGCGGAAAAGGAACGCCACTGGGACGAGGTGGCAGAGAAGTATGCTTCCCTCGGCTACCCGCGCTTCCGTGAGCTCGAAAAGGGCATCCTGCTCGACACGCTGGACAAGCAGTGGAAGGACCACTTGCTCAGCATGGACGGGCTGCGCGAGGGCATCGGCCTGCGCGGCTATGCGCAGCGCGATCCCAAGGTCGAATACCAACGCGAGGGCTACGAACTTTTCGCGGAACTCGACGACCGGGTGGACTCGCTCGTGCTCGAGAGAGCCTTCAAGGTGGTGATCCGCGAACCCCAGCTCGAGAGCGCGCCTGCGGTTGCCGCCCCGCAGCCCGACTCGTCCGGGCCGCCAGCCCCTTCCGGCAGCGTTCTGGAGCGCCGCCCGGCCGCGACTCCGCCCCGCAGCCCGGGCCCTTCGGCGGTCGCCCAAGGCGCGCGCGGCGGTCCCATCCCCAAGGTGGGCCGAAATGAACCTTGTCCCTGCGGCAGCGGTCGGAAATATAAGAAGTGTCACGGAGCGGCGTAGCCGTACCTGGATTCCGTGCGAGTGGAGTCCGCTGCGGCATCAAGGAACGGGGCCTTGATCTTGCCCTCCTTGTGAGCGACATGCCGGCGGCCGCGGCGGGCGTTTTTACGTGCTCGAGCGTGGTCGGTGCACCGGTCACGATCAACCGCGCACGCATTCGATCGGGTCGCGGCCGCGCGATCATCGCAAACAGCGGCTGTTCCAATGTCGCCATGGGAGCCCGCGGACTGCGCGATGCGCACAAAATGGGTGCCCTGGCCGCACGCGTCCTCGGCTGTT
>DATFYN010000087.1:0-5279 GCA_035315025.1 Myxococcota bacterium | reverse complement strand
ACATTTCGTGGGTTTGAGCCAGGCCATCAAGATCTTGGAGCGCCCGAAAGCCCTCGAGCGCTCGCTCAAGATGTGATTCGGCGAGCTTCGAATCCCCGGACGCGAACTCCGCACGCCCGAGGTTGAGCTCGTTGCTTGCAGCGCCGAGCGCGTCCCGTTGGGCCTGATTCGATGCCAGCGCCGAGCTGAGGAGCTCGCGTGCGCGCGCCGGATCTCCGCTCTCGCCTCGGGCAAGGAGGTAGAGCGCAAGGTCGTTCTCCAGGACGGCTGCGAGCGGTGTGCCAGCGTCCACAAGTGCGAGCGCGTCCTCCGCCGTCTGGATGGCGAGCGCGGTCTTCTGCTGCGCGGCTGCGCACCGGGCCAGCCCCCCAAGGTCCCGCGCTTGGTCTTGCCTGTGTCCGAGTCGTCGATCGAGTTCGAGCGCACGCTGGTCGACGGCGACCGCGGTCTCTAGGTCGCCCGCGCGGCGCAGCGCCTCTCCCTGGTCGCGGAGTGCCGCCGTCTCGGCGCTGCTTTCGCTGAGCGCGGCGAAGATGAGGGCTGCGCGGCCGAAGGCTACGGACGCCGCCTTCCACTGCCGCTGCTCGTATGCCGAACGGCCGCTTGCCAGCTGCTGGCGAGCTTCTGCTCGCGGAACCGAATCGGCCGGCGCGGACGCGCACCCGGCGCCGAGCCATAGGCCCGTGCAGACGAACGCACGCCGCACAGCCCTGCGTGCAACGACGGAGCCCTTCATGGATCGTCCCGCTCGGGCGGCCCAAGCAGGGGCGCGAACTTGAGCTGCTGCTCTCCCGGCACGGGCTGCGGGAACGCGCTGCGCAGCAGCCAGTGCCGCTTGAGACCCTGCACCAGGTCATCGGTGTCGCGCACGAGCCCTGAGACCTCGCCGAGAATGTTCTGGTTCGCGTCGAGCTTCGTACGGATGTTGCTCGTGATTTCGTCCACATTGTGCAGCGAGCCGCGCAGCGCGCTCAAGTTGCTGTCGATCTTCTCGAGCGTACCGTTCAGCTTTGCCTGCAGCTCCGGCGTAAGCATCCACTCGCCGAGCGAGCCGCGCGGATTGCGCAGGTGCATGGTGATGGCGTCGAGATTTTCCACGACCGGTCGCGTCCTTCCGACCACGTCGTCGAGGTTCGCGCTTAACCGCTGGGTGTTGGCGAGCACCGCGTCCAGCTTCTCGGTGATGGGAGGCAACTTCTGCTCGATCTGCGCCACGAGTCGGTCCGCCCGTTCGGCCAGGCCCGGCGCCTCCTCCGTCGCGAGAGGCACTCCTAACAAGTCCTCTCCGAGGGGCACCTTGCGGTCGCCCACGAGCACCTCCGCGACCCGACCCGACTCCTCGTAGGCCGTGGGTGTGCCGGTCCGACCCTTCGTGACTTCGAGCTGTCGGCCGCCGAGAAAGCTGCTTCCCGCAATCTTCGCCTTCGAGTCGCTCCAGATGTAGCCGTAGTACGGCTTCTTCACCTCAAAGCCGACGAAGACGTTGTTGTCCGAGTCCGGTGGTTCGGCTTCGATCACCGTGATCTCGCCCACCGCAAATCCCATCAGCAGAACAGGATCACCGACGTGCAGGCCGTCGGCGCTCTGCACGAACGCGTAATAGGGGCATTTCGGAGTGAACCATCCCTTGCGTTCCGCCGTGTGGTAGAGATAGTAGGCGAAGCCCGCCACCATCAGCCCCGCAGCCACGGCCACGAAGAGCCCCACCACTTTCTCCATTCGCCGCAGCCGGGTCCGAAGCTGCGGCGTGAGGTCGTGGAGCGGCATCTACAGTCCGTCCGCCGTGTGTGCGGGAGGGGCGGCATCCTCTCGATAGCCGGCCACCTCGTCGGCTTCCTCGAGCACCCGGAAGCGCCCGTTCTCGAGGACTGCGAAGCGCTCCGCGTCGTCACGCAGGGCGTGGAAGTCATACGCGCTCATGATGAGCGACAACGGCTCACCGTCCGCAGCGCGGCGAGCGCGCAGCTCGCGCAGAAAGCCGAGCCACCACCGGATGCCACTCGGAGCAAGGCCGCGGAGTGGGCTGTCCAGGAAGAGCATCCGCACCGGCGCCGCAAGCGAGCGCAGAAGCGCAACGCGCTGTCGCAGGGCCAGAGTGAGTCGGCTCGGCACGAGATCCGCGACCCTCTCGAGCCCAGCCAGCTGGAGCAGCGCGTCCACCCGCGTGCGCGCCTCCGCGGGCTCCAGATTGCTGTGGTAGCGAATCGGAAGGGCGACGTTCTCCGCCACGCTCAGGCGGCCGAGCAAGCCACCTCCGTTCTCGAAAACGAACCCGATCTCCCGCCGCCAGGCGGTCTGCTCCGACTCGCTCGCCGCGGCGCGATCGCGGCCGAAGATCCGCACCACACCACGCGCGGGTGGGTTCAGCCCTGCGGCCACGGAGAGGAGCGCCGTCTTACCGCTCGCCGGACCGCCGCCGATGGCCCACCACTCGCCCGCGTCGATGCCCCACGTGACGTCACGCACGAGCAGTCGACCCGGGTCGTCCTCGCCGGCCACGTCGACGCGGACGAGCTCGACCTGTGCTGCCTCGCTCATATGAACACGTATCCGACCAGGAACAGCGCGTCGAGCAGCACGCACCCGATCAGACCCTCCACCACCGCCTGCTCCGTCACGGCGGAGATCTCCTCGAAGCGCAGCGGACGCGCCAGTCCGTGGTAGCAGCTCACCACCGCGATCACGACACCGAAGCAAAGGGTCTTGAACCCGAACAGGACGAAGTCCTGCCAGTGGAGAGCATCCCCGAGACGGCCGAAGTAGGCCGCCGGCCGAAGCGGGACGTCTTGCAAGAACGCGAATACCCAGCCGCTCAGGATGGCCACGAGCACAAAGTATGTCGCGAGACAAAAGACCGAGACCGCGAGTCCCAGCATACGTGGCATCACGAGGTAATGGATCGGGTCGATGCCCAGCGACTCGAGCGCGCTTACCTCTCCCATCGCGCGCATGGTCCCGAGCTCGACGACGTTGCTGGTACCCGCGCGGGCCAGCACCACAATCGCCGTGAGCAGCGGACCGAGCTCTCGCATCACGACGGTCACCATGACGGTGCCGATCAGCGACTCCGCGCCCACGCGGCTAAGCAGCGCCACCGTCTGTCCGATGATGACAAGCCCGAACGTGACACCGAGGAAGATCGACATCGGAAGCAGCCGCAGCCCCGCCTGGCGGATCTGCGCGAACATCAGCGGGTGGACGACCTTTCGCGAGACGCCGAACTTGGTCAGCAGGACGCCAAGAGTGATCAGCGCGAACGCCACCATGTCGCGAAGGAGCAGCGCGATATGAACGACGCGGTAGCCAACGAGGTCCAGGTACCGCTCCGAGGAGTCTGTCGTCCCGATCATGATGCGTGGAGCGTACCGAACGATTCCGTCGCATGCTTTGCGAGCGTAGGTTGATGAATGAGACGCACGTCTGCAGGATTTGTCGGACGCGACCCAAGCGAAGCTCAATGGGTTTTGTTCTTTACGGTCTTATTCCCGCAGAGGAACCTGCGAGAACGCCCGAGGGCCCGAGACGGGAGACACAACCTTCGCCTGCGATGAGTGGCGTCGCCCAAGCGTCTCGCCTTCTCACGCGACTCCGCTGACCGCGAGATTATCTACATGACGATGAGTAGAGCCCTGTCGCGACATCTGCGGGGGCCGTGCCTCCGGAATCGAACTTCGCTCTCGCGTGTGGGATACGAGGACCGGGCCTTGGGCGGCGACGATCACAAGACCCGAATATTGAACTGCGCACGAATATCGCGAAGCGGAAGATCGAGGTGCTTCTCGTAGTTCCGCCAGTGCCATTTCTCTGTGAACCGAGCGCAACGCCGGATGATGCGGAACACGTTTGGAAGGGAGCGGAGCAGCTCGACGGCGAGCCGAAAGGAGCCTGCTTGCAAGAGGACCAGGTTCACCTGGGGAAGCTTCAGGTATTCGAGGTATCCTCTGAGCCCGAGCGTGGATCCGAAGATCGCCCAGGTATCAATCAGGATCTCTCCGCGGATTGTGATGCCACAGCCGAAGAGCACGTGCGCGGCGTCATGTTCGCGGAAGAGCCTCGCCTCGTCCGCAGGCATTTGATCCGGCAAGAAGAGCTCCGGGTGAGAGGCGTAGTACTCCGCCAATCCGTCGCGCAGGGTCTGCAGGGACTCCTGCCGCAGGTAGTTCGGGCCCGGAACAGTCATCGCATCCGGCTCCGCGCCACGTGGATCGCGTGCTTTGTGACTCGCACTTCCCTGGAGCGCATGGGCGCCTGCGTCCCGTAGGCCGGCTGCCGCACGCGCGACGGCCGGGCGAGCGGTGCGGGGATGCGGCGCCAGCACTGAATCGCGGCGCCCCTCCGACCAAGCGGCCCAGGACCTTCGCTCATCCGCCCGCCCCCCCGCATTGTTCCCACGACAAAAAAGGTCTACGCGGTACCCGGAGGATAGTGAACATGCTTCGCGCTACGGTGTGGATCCGCAGCTTGCCGGGCCAATTGCGCCGCGCCTCTGCGTCACTCGAGGGGGAGCCGTGGCAGACGTCCCGCTGATCGCCGTATTCGTCGACTTTGAAAACCTTGCGATCGGTGTGCGCGACATGAAGAAAGGCGAGTTCAAGGTCGATCTTGTCTTGAAGCGCCTGCTCGAGAAGGGACGCATCGTGTTCAAGCGCGCCTACTGCGACTGGGGCAAGTACCGCAATGCCGTGCGCGAGTTCCACGCGCATGGCATCGAGATGGTGGACATCCCGCAGTCGCGAATGAGTGGAAAGAACAGTGCAGATATCCACATGGTGGTCGATGCGCTCGACTTGTGTTACGCGAAAGAACACATCGACATCTTTGCCCTCTTATCTGGTGACAGCGATTTCTCTCCGCTGGTCTCGAAGCTCAAGGAGAATAACAAGCGCGTGGTGGGTTGCGGCGTGAAGAGCTCCACCTCGGACCTGTTGATCGGAAGTTGCGACGAGTTCATCTACTACGACGATCTCGTGCGCGTCGCGGAGAAGCCGAAGCGTGCCAAGCCCGCCGGCGCTCCGAAAAGCACGGAGAAGAAGACCGAAGCCATCGAGAAGCTCGTCGAAATCGTGGCTTCCCTCGAGCGCGATTATGACGTGGTTTGGGGCTCGATGGTGAAGCAGACGATCCGCCGCGTGCATCCTGGGTTCAACGAGGAGTACTACGGATATCCTTCGTTCCCAGCGTTGCTCGAGGATGCACGAGACCAAGGAGTGATCGACCTCGAGTACGACGAGTCACGTGGCAACTATATTGTCCGATCGAAGCCCGACTAGCGCGATCCT
>DATFYN010000086.1:0-11880 GCA_035315025.1 Myxococcota bacterium | reverse complement strand
CCGCGTCTCGCGGCTTCACGAGTCCGGCCGCGAGTGCCCTCATAGCGGGGGCGTGCGGTGGGGGCGCGGTACGACCTGGCCCCTCCTCGGGGACCGGACGCAAAACCGCCACGATCGACCGTTAGCATGGATCTCCGAAGGATGATGTACCCGAGAAGGTCGGAACGAAGCAATCGCGCGCTTTGCGCCAGAGCGGCTTAGCTCGAAAGCCGACCAACCCAGTAGCCGGGTCGCCGTCGATCGTGCGCAACCGCAACCACCTGCACTCGATCGGGGAGTTCTACGTAGATCAGGTGGTACGGGAAGCGCCGAACCCATACCCGCCGGATGCTCGCATCTCGAACTCCGGGCGTTGGCGATCCGATCTGCGGGTTCTCCTCGACCCGGCCTATCGCAGCATCGACCGCCGCGAGAAACTCCTCGCCCAGGCCACGCCGATGCAGTTCGTACCAGCGAGCGGCGTCGGCCATCTCGGCCTCCGCGTCCTCACTGATCCGAAGCGGTAGCTTCAACGCTTTCCTAGCCCGTTCCTTATTCGGTCGCGAACCTCAGGCCACGGCTTTCCTGGGTCATCCCCGGATCGCGCCCGCTGCACTCGTCGTTCAATCTCGGCGGCCCAAGCAGCCTCGGCATCGCCGTCGGGTGCTCCGTCCAAGCTTGCGATCAACTCCGCCGCCAGTTCTGCTCGCTCCACCAATCCGAGCTTCAAAGCGTCTTCGAGAAGCTTCTCACCTGACCTGCTCATGCAGGGCAAGCTATCTCGATGGGCGCCGTCCCACAAGGCGCTGCAGCTGCCACGGCGGACTGGGGCATACTGATCGGTGGTACAGTTTGGCGTCGACTTCAGGTGCCGTAGTGCTGGCGGTAAGCGCTCGCCCCGGAGCTGAGCATCGATCCGTCGGACGGCGTGACGAGGAAGCGAGATTGTCGTGGTGAAGAAGCTCAAGCGTCAGCCGCGCTCCCCCCTCGAGAAGAAGGCCCGTCGCGGATTTCGTGGCTACCCCGTGGCCACGATCGCGTTCTACGGTCCAAGCGATCAACTCGCTAGCAAGGTAGCGGTTGGCATCGTTCCCGCGGAGAACGCCGCAGCCGACCCTCTCGAACGTTGGTTCTCGGAAGGTCGCGATGTTCGACAAGACCCAACCATCGGAGAAGAGATCCTTGCCTTCATCCGTCAGCACGGTGCCAAGACGGTCGTCATGACAGATCGCATCATTGGCTGCCCCCATGAGGAGGGAACCGACTATCCGGAGGGCGAGGTCTGTCCCCGCTGTCCGTTCTGGGCTCACCGCGACCGCTGGTCTGGAAAAATCGTTCACTAGTACTACTGTGTCACAAAAGAACTCGACTCCGTCGGAGAGCCGTATTTCGCTCAGCCTGCGCCGCCGACGGACGTGACACAGGAGTACTAGAGCGATGAGGAAAAACTACGACTTCAGCGAGGCGAAGCGGGGGCCCTTGCTTCCGATCCCGTCCGGCAAGACCTGCATCACGATCCGAATCGACGATGACCTTCTGGAATGGTTCCGGAAGCAGGTCCACGCGGCGGGGGGCGGGAACTACCAAACGATGATCAATAAGGCCCTCCGGGATTGCATGGAACGCCACGAAGAACCGCTTGAGGCGACCTTGCGGCGCGTGCTCTTGGAGGTGCTCTCGGGGTCGGGCCGGGGCCGGAAGCTGGCTTCGGCTGGTTCGCGGAAGACGACAAGGCGCGGCACGTCGTAGGCCAGCTCGGGGGACGTCGTGAGGTTAGTCCCTGTGAAGGGAGCGGTGTGTGATCGGTGACGACGTATTCCGTTCTCTGGAACCGAATGGGAAAGCCTGCCTCGACGCCGCGAGCGGGGCATCTTCGTGCGAAGAGCGCGAACACGATGCCCGGGCATCCCTCCTCTGCTGACATCGATGCGTGCCCGCCGCGTCTGCATTCAAGAAAGCCAGACATTGGCGCCGCTCGACGCTGCATCTCCTAGAGCTTGATCAGGTCGTCATCCCAGAGACGCTCTGCGAACGTTCGCGCCGGCAGGATCTCGATCCCGTCCTCTGTCCGTCGCGCATGGGTGTCGAGGCTCACCACGATGCGGCGATTCGCCCTTGAGTGGTCGCGACGGATCTCCTTCAACCCGCGGAGATGGCCGTCGTTCACCCTCGTGCTTGATTTCGCCTCGATCACGACCCGAAAGTCATCGACGACAAAGTCCACCTCGATGCCGCTCGCAAGCCTCCAGAAGGCGAGTTCGAAGGCAAACTCGCGATAGGCGCGGTAGGCCTGGAGTTCGTGGTGCACCCAGCTCTCGAAGGCCTTGCCGAAGAGCTCGGAGCCCGGCTCGAGCCGGCCGCGTCGAGCCAAGTGATTGACCACCCCAACATCCGCGAAATAGAACTTGGGTGCGAGGATCACACGACGCTTCGGACGTTTGGTGTAGGCCGGCAGGAAGCGGCCCAGCAGCGTGTCGATCAGGATCTGGAAGTGTTCGCGAACGGTCGGGCCGGATACACCACACTCGCGGGCGATGTTCGTGAAGTTGACGAGCTCCCCATCCGAAAGCGCAGCGGCGGAGAGAACGCCAGAGAATGCCGGGAGATTTCGCACCAGGCCCTCGGCCGCGATCTCCTCCTTCAGGTAGTCGTTCACGTAGGAGCGAAGCAGCATCCCGGGGCGATCGCTCAGGTAGTGTCGGGGAAGGAAGCCATGATTGGCAGCTCGCACGACATCGAAGTCCCGCCCGATTTCAGAAGATACGAGCCCCAGCAGCTCGTATCGAAGCGCGCGCCCGCCCAAGAGGTTCGCATGCCCCCGTTTCACCCGGCGAGCACTCGAGCCGCAGAGCGCGAATCGGAGCCCTCGGTTCTCGATCAGCCAATGCACTTCGTCGAGGAGCGCCGGCACCTTCTGGACCTCGTCGATCACGACGATCCGGCTCGGGGACGCATCCAGCAGCTCCTCGCGGAGAATCGCCGGTCGCAGGCGGTAGCGAACGAAGTCATCCGTGCGGAGCAGGTCGATCCAAATCGCGTCGGCATAGGTCTCGCGCAGGAGCGAGCTCTTCCCGGTCTGGCGTGGCCCCCAAAGGAAAAAGGTGTCCGTCGGACGGGTGGGGAGCTGGAGGGCTCTCCGAAACATGCGGTTTATATTATCATGATAATCTAAAGTATCAACGCCGACGCGCAGCGGGTGACCTGTCTGTTCTCACAACTCGTCCGCGTCACAAATCTTGCCCTCGGTCGAGCTCACCGATATCTACGCCGCTTCGTGCCAGACATAGCGATGATGAAGACCCCCCACGCGGGGAAGGCCGACAACCTTCGCACCGAGCGAGGGTCGAGGTCTCGAGCGGCCGCCTTTGCGGCGCATCTCGCAGCCGGGTGTGAACTCGTTCAGCGTTGTAGTAGGCGGACGTATTCGCGAAGTCGTCGATGCAGATGCCGCTCGTTGAGCACAATCACGCGGTCCAGGAGTTCGCGCCGACACGTGCCGACCCATCTTTCCGCAGTCCCGTTTTGCCACGGGCTTCGATAGGCGGTCCGCACGGGCTCCGTGCCAAAACTGCGAATTGTGTCCCGGACGGTCTTCGAGAAGATCGAGTCCCGGTCGTGCACAAGATATACGGGTGCGGATGCCTCGGGGAATGCTTCGCGAAGCTGTTGGACTACCCACTGCGCTGTGGGGTTCGCTGTGACGTTGAAGTGCATCACTTGCCGACTTCCGTGGGCGAGGACAAACCATACGTACAACACTCGGAAGCCAACTGTCGAGACAGTAAAGAAGTCCATCGCCGCGATGCCATCTCGGTGATTCCGAAGGAAAGTCCGCCAGCTCTGCGGTTTCTGGTGAACGGGAAGTCGCTTGGGGAGATATCGCGAGACCGTGGCAAGGCCGACCCTGAACTCGAGCTTCTCGAGTTCGGCAGGGATCTTTCGCGCTCCCCAGCCGTTCTCGGCGGCAAACCGACGAATGAGCCCCCGCACTTCCGCCGCGAGGCGTGGTCGGCCGGGACCCCGCTTCGAGATCCACCGCCAATAGATTCGGAACCCCTCGCGGTGCCACCGGACCACGGTGTCGGGCTTGACGATCGCCAGGACCTCCTTCCAGCGAGGCCAGAGCCGGCGGAGTGCAATCCAGAAGGTCCGATCGACCTGTCGAAGCCGGGGCTTGCGCTTCGTCTGGGAGTAGACGGCCAACTGCTGGCGGAGCGCAAGCTCCACGATTGCCTGCTGGCCGCGGCCTCGGAAGAGGGCGAGGGCAGAGCGAAGCAAGCCCGCGATCAGCGACAGGAGTCCTTCCATAGCATGGAGATCCTGCGCGACATCGTACTTCGGCAACAGTCTGATTCGGCTCGCAAGCCTGCAGTATCCTCCCTGACCGGACCCGGGACGACCAGATCCAGGCGGACAGGCATTGAGAACACACAGGCGGAACCGTCTCCTTCTGGGACAGTGCTCCATCGTGACCGACTCGCGTTTCTACGCGGGGTTGCGGAGATGAAGAGTCCGTCTGGCGTGACGGATTTCGGGACAGGGGCGAAGGCTCGTAACGGAACTCGAGCGACCGTCTCTCGGAGCTGCGCAGCCGAAGTCGATCCATCTCCCGAGCTACCGTGGTGCGTCCCACACCAAGCACGGACGGAGCGGCCTGCGGCGCGCATCCGCGCGAGTTGCGGAAGAATGAATAAGCGGGACGGCCGCGACACCGTATCGGTGTGGAAGGTCCTTCATTTGCCGGCGATCTGGCGAAGGCCCAGCTCGCGGATGATTTCGTCGCGCATATTGTCAAAGCAGACTACCGAGACGCGCAAGTCCTCGCGATAGCCGGAGTCTGTTGCCGCAGGGAACTCCGGCTTCGGTGTGTAGAACGTGAGGTTGATCACGGGTCCAGACGCGTCAACGATGGCCGCGAAGTCCGATCCGCCGGCGACCCAGGCCGACGTGACTGGGTGCGCGTACTTCGCAATCGCGTCGGCCGCGTCGCGAAACGCGATCCGAATCACCTGAAACCGCTTGCGCACCGAGATCTCTGGAAAGTAGCCCGGATCGCTCAACCAGTGGACTCGGAAGTGGTCGCGTTCCGACCCGGCAGCGTACAAACCTCTCCGTTCGCCGTGCGATAGGAGCTCGTCAGCAGTGATGACGGCGTCGAGCTCGTCCCGGATCTGTTCGGCAACCGCCAGATCCGCCACGAGAGCTTGCGATAGCGTATCGACCCGTTCGAGAAAGCGCGGTTTCAAATACACCAGCGTCACCCCGTCCCTGAGCAATCCCGGTCCACTCATGTGGCGTCTCCTTGTGATGATCCTACTGCGTGTCGGGCTCCAGTCGATAGACTTCGAGCCGACCCGGAAGGCCCTTGAGCTCGCGCTCGCCGCGGGCCGAGACCACGCCACCCTCGCGCGCCACTGCGGCGGCCGCACGGGGTGAGAGCAACACTTCGCCCGGTTCGCTCGCTGCACAGAGCCGGACCGCGCCGACCACAGCGACTCCAAAGCGTTTGCGTCCTTCCCTCGCCAGGGTGAGACCAGCGTCCAAACCGATCCTCAGACGCAGGGCCGGGCCTTCACTCTCGGCGCGTAGACGCGCCGCCGCTTCGTGTGCCGCGCGGCTGAATGCAGCCGCTCGTCCGGCACGGGTGAACCCCACCAGGAGCCCGTCACCCGTGTCATCGAACTCCTGCCCGCCGTGACGTTCAATGCACTCACGGATCACCGTGTGATGGCGACGGAAGAGCGCCAGAGCTTCTCGCGCACCGAGCTGATGGATGAGCGACGTGGAACCGACGATGTCGGTGGCCACGACGACGACCTCGGCGTCATCCTCGACCCTCGCGCCGCGATGCATCTGGTTCTCGAGATCGAGCTCTTCAAGGCGCTGCCGCACGGTGTCCTCGCGCAGCACCAGGTCCCGCGCAGCGTGCCGGAGGGATCGCCCCGGCGATGCAGCGAGGAGAAGTCGCATTTCGTTGGAGCTGGGAACGCGAGCATCTTCCGCGGATTCCGCTTCCCGGCGTGCTCCATTGGGTGTGGCGTCAGCGAGGATCCGCTCTGCGCGCCGGCAGGTCGGCCCCAGGGAGAGCGCTCGGCTGATCTCGAGCGCCTCTCGAGCGGCTGCCACGTGCTCGATGCCCAAACCCTGCTGGAGCTCAGACATCGTTGTGAGAGCGCGAGCCAGCTCGGGTCGCGCACCGATCACGCGTGCTTGCGAGATACCCATCGTCATGGCAGCGATCGCCGCTTCCCGATGATCCATCGCCAATTCCAGCAGGCCGCGTGCGCGAGCCAGGAGTGCCACGCCCCCGTTGGCCAGGATGCACCCGCGCTCCGCCGCGCGCTCGATCGGGTCCACGAGGAGGCGTGCCAGATCGGGACGATGCTGTCGCGCGAGCGTTTCAGCGAGGGCGCATAGCGCGCTAAGCGCGTTTGCGTCCAGCCCTGCGGCGGCGAGCGCACGTGTGACTCCTTCAAGGTCGGGTGCGGGCGGCGGTGCGCTTCCCTCGAATACCGATGCTTCGGTCGCGATCGCGAGGGCATGTGCGCGCGCGACGAGCTGCACCCCCGGTCCCGGCTCGTCGAAGACTTCCCCAGGAGTGGAGAGGATCAGGAGCGCATCCTCCGCGCCAACGAAGTCTCCCCGAAGACAGCGTGCCTGGGCGAGCGCCGTGAGCGCGATCGCGCCACCCCACGGATAACCCGAACGGCGCAGCGCCCGCATCGCCTCTCGGGCCGACGTCTCGACCGCATCCATGTGGCCGCGGGCCAATGCGATCGAAGCGGTCGCGGCGGCAACCAGCGAGAGGTCGGCAAAGTCGGAGGTCTGTCTGGTCCACGCCTCGGCTTGCACGGTGGCGTGCTCCGCCTCCTCAAGACGACCGAGGCAGGTCAACGCAAGCGGGAGCCTCTGAAGTGGCCAACCCTCGAGCCAGCGATCACCCGCGTGGCGAGCTTCGTCTCGCGCTTCGAGCCAGAGCGCAACAGCACGCTCGAGATCCAGGCCTTGTGCAGCAATCAGGGCGCTCGCGTGGAGACCCCTCGCGAGAACGGAGCGATCCCCTGTCTTGCGCCCGAGGGCCACGGCCTCGGCAGCGAGTTCGGCTGCTTCGTCCGAGCGTCGGGCGTGCCAATGGGCCTCGGCGAGGGCCGACAAGGCTATGCCGCGCATCGCCAAGGAGGCATCGCCGAGGACTGCGAGAGCGCCGACGAGCGAGTCAATTGGCGTCAGCGTGCCATAGGGAACCGGGGCCAGAGTGAAACGTGCACGGAGCTCAGCGGAGAGTGTCCGAACGAGCTCCGGGTGCGCCCCGATGGCGCGATAGTGAGCGGCCGCTCTCTCGTAGTGATGAAGTGCAGGCCCGGCGTCCGCGTTTCGGCTGTGAGCAAGACCAGCCTGCTCGTGCATCGACGCGCTTTGCATTCGGTCGGACTCTGGTTGCTTGTCCAATGCCACGATCGCCGCTTCGAAGAACTCCGCGGCACCAGCGTGGTCGCGGCGCTCGAGGCACGCGGCTGCAGCGCGCTGCGAAGCTTCGAGCACTCGAGCCGGATCCGCGAGCGAGCCCGCTGCAATCAGATCCCGCGCGATCTCCACCGACGAGCCGGATCCCGGCACGGTCTGGAGGTGAGTCGCGCGCGCCAACCGGATCTTTCGTTGCAACGGCGGAGACGCCTCCGCGCGAACGACATCCCGAAGCAAGGCATGGCGAAAACCCAGACGACCTTCCGTCACGCAGAGCAGGCCGAGCTGAAAGGCCTCTTCCACAGCCGCTTCTGCTGCCGCCGGAGACGATCCACCGACGGAGGCGATCCACTGCGGATCGACCTCACCACCCAACACGGCGGCGACCCGCAGCAGTTCTCGCGCGGGGGGCGAGAGATCCTCGAGACGCGAGGCTAGCGCCTGGTCGATCTCCTCAATCCCATGCAGAAGTCCGGGATCCTCGCGAGGCACCCAGACCCCGTGGAGGACTTCCGCCGCCCCGGGTCGAGAGAGCGATCGAAGTACGTCCTGGGCGTGCAGCGGATTGCCGCCGCTTACGTGCTCGACGAGTCGAACGAGTTGCGAGGATGGTGGATCGAAGCCTCGCTCGCACGTGAGAGTGTAGAGGGCGGTCTCATCGAGCCCCGCGAGCCGGACACGCGCGACGATCGGCTCCCGAGTGACGCGGGCAAGGAACCGCGCGGCAGCCCGCGGGGGCTCCGGCTGGAACGCGAGAGCCACGTAAAGGGCAATCTCACCGCGCCGTGCCGAGCTCGAGCACTCGAACACCAACTCCTCGAGCGCTCGTAGACTCTCGGCATCGAGCCAATGTGCATCGTCGACGAAGAGTGCGGTCGGGCCGCTTCGTGATCGTTCGAGGCAACCCTCTACCCACGAGAGAGCCTCATCCGGAGTGGGCGAAGAGCAGGGCGCTTCCAACGCACCCCCCAGGACCTCACGAAGGGCAAAGAAGCCGGCACCACCGCCTTCGCGGCCGCGCGCCGACAACACTGCGAAGCCGCGCGCCGACACGATCGAACCGAGACAGCGGAGGAAGCGGCTCTTCCCGATGCCCGGCGGCCCATCCACGACGACCCACCGGGACTCGCCTCGCAGTGATTCTTCGACGAGGCGATCGCATTCGGCCAGCTCCGAAGCACGGCCGACGAATGAGGGGTCTCCCGAGCCGCGCGCGAAGGGCCGACCCAGGTTGGGAGTGGGCATCGGCGCGATGCTACCGCGCGACAGGCGCGAGCGGGTGGCAGCGGCCCGGCGCATGGGCGCACGCCCGGGCGACCCGAGCTCGGTCCCGTCAGCGGAGCCGTACCAGCGCTGACCCGGCGGGAGACCGAGGTTTTCCCCCGCGCCCGCGCCCTGCCCCGCGCGCTTCACGCCCCGCCGTGTCTCTATCGAAAGCAGCTTGGACGCCACGCGGGACGGCCAAGGAGTCGCGACTAACGATCACCAGCCGGCCCGACTCTGCTCCTCGCTGCGGCCGTCATGCCGCGGGCGCGGGGCGGCGCCCGCACATCACCTACCCGCCAGCGCCACGGCGGCTTCGAGCACGCGTCGTCGCGTGCGTTTAGGCCCCCCGATTTGACCCCCCCGTGCTCCTAGTCTCGATTCCCCGCCTCCGATAGGGCAGCCAGGCTGAAACCTCCGCTACCTGCCGCAGCGCCCAGCGCAATCAGCCGAGCACCCGGAATCGGGGCGCCTCCTGAAGCCGAAGCGCAGACGTCGCAGGGCCGCCAGCCTAGACGGCCTAAAAGATAGGGACGGAGTGAGGACGGATCCACGAGAACTGCGGCGTTCCAGCAGCTCCCATCCTCAGCCCTCCTGCCGGAGTGGCAGCACCCTGGGCGCGGGCTTCCTGCGCAGGCCCTCAGCCACACGTGCGCTCATGGCATCGGCGGCCGTGCGCTTCGCCTCGTCGAAAGCGGCCCGCATCTGGGGCGTTTCGGCGTTCCGAGGCGCCCTTATCCGCAGGGACGTTGACAGGAGGGGCCTACCCGGACGGAAGCTTCCCGCGAAGACGAACTGCTGGTCCAAGGCATCCGGGATGCTGAGGCTCGTGACGCCATCCTGGAAGCGCGTCGGGCCAATCCCAGCGGCGCGGGGTCCGGTGGCCTATTAGTAGCTTTAAAGCTACTAATAGGCCTGTATTCTAAGAGCGTGCGGTCCGGATCTACGCAGCAACGGCCTCGGCAATTTGGTCTCATGCGCAGACGAGCCCGTAGGGCCGCATCGATGAGCTCGCGATCGGCTCGGCCACCTCGAGCCTCCCTTCTCAACGGGGAATGGCGGACTCTAGACACACACGCTGTGGTGCCTTTCGCCCCAGCGGGAGGACATCCATTCCGCCTATCCCTCGTAGAGCGGTACGTGCAGGATTATCCAGCGCTACTTGTTGACCGCGATACTGGGCCGCGATGGCCCCGCAGACGACCGACAAGGTCTGGCGCCGGGTAGAAATACAACGTCCGCCCCAGCTTTCGTTGCATAAGCAGTCGCTTCCGTGCGAGTCCAAGTAGATCAGTTCTTGCGGTCTGATACACAACATTGTGGCTAGAGCGATGTGATGCGATGGAGTAGGCGAAATCAGGGTGTTTGAGTGCATGGCTCAGGAGCGCGAGCTGGCGATGGTTAAGCTCACCAGACCGCCGAAGGAGCCGGTCGACCTGTCGAACCTCATCAATCTTGCGTTCGATGTAGGCGTGCAACTGCTCAATCGAGCGCCGAAGTACAGCTAGCTGGTACACAATAAAATACGTGAGGTCATTATCGTCCGTTTCGCAGTAGAGGAAAGATCGGCTGTACTTCGCAGGCGCGGCACGTAGAATCGTCGATATCGAGAGGTACTCGCATAGCCAATAGCCGCGCGAAAGCATCGACCAGTAGAACAGAGCTCGAGCGGTTCGGCCGTTGCCATCGACAAATGGATGATCGTACGCAAACCAAAAGTGTAGGATTATCGAGCGAATCACGGGATGGATAAACTGTTCCGATTGGGTGCCGTTGGCGAATTCGCACATTGCGGCCATCCGTGCCGAAAGCTCCGATGCAGGAGGCGGGATGTGCAGGACGGTTCCTCGTTCGTCGACGACTCGAATGTCTTTGGCCGGCGTGCGGAATCTACCTGCCGACGAGGGGTCATCTAGAGTATCGCGTGTGACAAGCTTGTGTAGTTCAAAGATCCTCTCTGGCGTCAGCGGTTCTTTCGTGAAGCGACTGACGTACCTCATCGCCCGGTAGTTGTTCAGGATCATTCGTTCACTTCGGTCAACGGGGCGTCGACCGGAGCGGATCATCTCCTTCGCTCGCTCTTTGGTTGTGGAAGCGCCCTCTAGCTGGCTTGAAGTGATCGCCTCTTCCATCAAGGAGTCGATGATGTAGCGGTCTCGGGTACTCGGATTTGTGACCTGCTCGCTAATTTCGATGTGTCCACTCGCATCTCGGTCGGTTTCGTGCATCATGCGAAGCACAGGATCAGGCATGGCGTATTGGAATGGGAGCCCATTCAGGCTCTTTAGCGGGAGCGGCTTGAGCATTTGGTTACGCGCAAGCTTGATTGCAATCCACCATTCCTCGGGGGTGATTCCGTCGGGTGGGGTCAAATGCCGCAGGGTGTCCCAGTGCCTGTATTTTCCACCGGGAGCGGGACCAATCCCTTTCGCCATCAGAGTCACGAGGCGATTCGCATTGGCCGGTTCGGTGAGGCGAGTCAGAAGCCCACCGATTGGCGGCGGGCGGAGGGGTATCTTCATCTCGACCTCGGGTATGTCAATCCAGTACTAATCTCTCATGGAATAGTAGTCAGAGGATTTACTAAATCAAGATGAATTAGGACAGAAGCAGTAAATTGTACTACTAATTTATTATTGATTAGTAATAAAATTTACGAATGCTTGCCTGCGGAACGCGAATAGACCTTGTTGCCTGTTGGCGTAGCCGTGCGGTTGCCAGTGCAGGTGAGGGGCCGTCGGGCCGTCCTCCGTGCATGCCTCTGCCGCTCCTTGCCGCCCCTTCCCACGCTTCTGGTGCAAGTTGGCGTCTTTCTTAGGCTTTTTACTGGGCGCGCCAGATTCCCGAGACGCCTCGGTCACTTGCGACTGGGGCGGTTTTGTTTCCAGCTTCTGTGTCTTAATGATTTCTAGAGTCCAAACGATGACCCCTCAAGGTCCGGATAGCCCCGAGCAGCAGGCTCGGAAGCGGATGCCGCGACGACCCGCTGCAGGGCCCAGGAGACGGAGACCTCGCGGACGCAGGTGGCGCAGGCTTTGCGTGTCGCGCCTCTGGCCGAGCGCTCGGCGGCGCCGCCGCTGGCTGCGCGCATTTCGACGCGCGCCAGCCTTTACCCAGATCGCTGCCGGTGTCGTGGCCCTGGCGACGCTGTGGGCCGTGGTCAATGGGATCTAT
>DATFYN010000085.1:0-5117 GCA_035315025.1 Myxococcota bacterium | reverse complement strand
TTGAAAGTGCCGATCAGCGCGAGGGTGCCGCCGCCCGTGGCTTCGAGCATGTCGGTATTGGACACGGCGTTGGTCGGTGCCACCTGCAGGGTGTTGCCACTCTGATTGGCATTGATCGTCCCCGCATTGTTCAGCGTGAAGCCGAAGCCGCTGTTGTTGATGCCGAGCTGACCGGCCCCCAGGATCGTGCTGCCGGTATCGTTGACCAGCGTGTCGCCTGTCGTGCTGAAGATGCGGTTGTTGAAGCTGTTGGATAGCGAGAGGGTGCCGCCACTCGTCAGGGAGATCGTGCTGCCGCTGGTCCCGCCGAGGATCAGGTCGGTAAAGCTACCGGTCGAGTCGATGTTGAGCGTACCCGCGTTGCTGATCGTGCCGGCCCCGCTCCCACCCGCGAGGGTGAGGCTCAAGCCGTTCTGGAGCGTCACGGAGTCCGGAGCCCCCACGGTGAGGTTGGCGATCGTGGGGGCGATGTCGATGAGAACCGGGTTGTTCGTGGCGTTGGTGACCGTAACGCTGGCGGTGCTCGAATTCGGCACGGTATTGGGCGTCCAGTTGGCTGCCGTGCCCCACAGGTCGCTGGCGCTACCATTCCATGTCTGGGCCTCGACGGCCTGGGGACCACTCAGAATAAGTCCGAAGAGAAGCAACACGGCAGCGATCGGCGCCAGCCTTCCCAACCGTTGCCCGGTGCGATCTACCGTGATTCGTCTCATGTTTCTCGCTCCGACGTCGAACTCGAGTGATCCAGCCATGGCTGCGAATCTCCTTCGGGAGAGGAGAATTCCCGGCGCTGCGAGTGCAATCTTCAACATCGGGGTGTGCGATCCGGATGGGCCTGCTCGGCACCTATCGGGGCCAAGACGCACTGCCGGTGTGCTGATAAGTCCCATTGGTGTTCGCGGACGGAGCGATGCAGGCAGAGGAGTCCCCTCTCTTCCTATATCTCAGGTGGCATGCCGAGGTGACAAGTGTCAGAAAAGGCTTGTGGATGGGTTGGTCTTCGGAGACCTCGAGCCGAGCGGCGGCACGAGGGGGGACCCGTTCCGTTACGGCGCTCCATCCTCCCCACGGTGGATTCTAATTCTGGTTCCCAGGTTCCCGACACAGGGCGGGGAACCAGGGAACCAGAAAACCAGAATGTGCTTATCCGGTTACCTCAGCCGTCAGTCGGGCGGAGAGGCTCGCCATGGACGGCTCGGCGCAGGACGAAGAAAAAGAGCTCGCTCTCGCGTGCGCGGCGATCGAACCGGTACCTGAACTCCTGCAGGTAGCGCGGGAGGTGCTTGGGGTTGACGCCATGAAACGTCCCGCGCACCAGGTCTTCAGGTTGGAGAACACTTTGTGGATCCACGGCAGGATTTCGGCGGTGCGGCTAGAGTGGCCTTGGATGTCGGGGCGATGATCTACTCCCACCCCGACCCCGAGCGAAAGTTCCGGGTCGACGGCTGGCTCTGGCTGTCCCTTAAAGAAGAAGAGGAGGCCCGAGCCGGTGGGTCCCGACCCGGGCCTCTCTCGGAAGTAGCGGGGGGGGTACTCCAGCCCGGAAGTTCGATGACGTATTTTCGCCCGCTCATGGTCGGCCAGACGGCGGGCAATGCTCACGAGGAAGCGCCCGGCGGCGAAGATCCTGGAAGAGATGGTGGCCGAGGCCGCCGAGATCCTGAGCTCTGGCCTCGCGCGTCGCGTTCGCGCATCGGTCTGAAGCGATCGAGGAGGTGCGCATGCTGCAAGAGAGTGTCGACCTCCTGGCCGAGGCCGAGGAACTCCACGGCTTCCTCCGCACGCTCGAGGAGGCGGACTGGCGCCGCGAGACGACGTTCATGCGCTGGACGCCGTGGGACGTGGTCGCGCACCTTCACTTTTTCGACCTCGTGTCGCTCTCGTCGGTCGCGGGCGACAATGCGTTCCCCGCGTGGCGCAACGATCTGGTGAGCCGGATGGCGAAGGGCGAGCCCAGCAGCGAGATGGCCCGGCGCGAGCTGGGCGCGCTCTCCCCCGGCGAGCTGCTCTCCCGCTGGCGGACGACGTGCCGCGACATGGCGACGCAGCTCGGCGAGTCGCACCCGGACCGACGGCTGCGCTGGTTCGGTCCCGACATGGGCGTTCGTATGTTCACCACGGCGCGACTGATGGAGACCTGGGCCCACGGCCAAGAGATCTACGATCTGAAGCGGGTGAAGCGTGCTCCCACCGATCGCATCCGACACATTTGCGTGATCGGCGTCAAGACCTTCGGCTGGACCTTCCTGAACCGCGGCCTGACGCCCCCCGGAGCGCCCCCCCGCGTCCGCCTCACGGCGCCGTCGGGCGAGATCTGGGAGTGGAACGAGACCAGTGAGAGCGGGCGCGTCGAGGGCGATGCCGTCGAGTTCTGCCAGGTCGTGACCCAGGTTCGGAACGTGGCCGACACGGCGCTCGACGTGGAAGGCGACGTCGCGGCGCAATGGATGTCGATCGCCCAGTGTTTCGCCGGCGGCCCCGTGGACCCGCCCAAGCCGGGTCAGCGGACCTGGACGTAGTGGCTGTCGCTTCCGAAAATATCATCGGTCACCATTCAAGCCGCGATCCGCTCGTATCGATGATGAAGTCCCCGCACCTTCGGGAACGCGATGACGCGGCCAAGATCTCGAGCGTGGACACACCGACGTGGAGCACACAGCCGTGCGCGCGTGAAGGCCGAGCGGGGTGCCCTGGGCAGCCGTCTCGCGCAGGCGACGCCCGATGTGGAGGAGCTGCGCGGGCCCCTTGAGGCTGCTGTGCGCGACCTCGCCACCATGTTCGCGTCGCGGACGGACCAGGCCCGGGAGGTTCTACGGAGGGTCCTGGTTGGCGAACGGCTGAATGTCCGCCCCGACCCTGAACGCGGCTATGTGGTGGAGGGAGTGCTTCGGGTGACCGTGGCGGCGGCCGGAGCGATGGCCCCGATCCCACCGACCGCCAGGTAGCGGGGGGGCGCTACGTCCGAGACGAGCCGGTCCTTCTAGACGAGTACGCACCGCTCCCTTGGGCTGCATGATTCGCAGAAAGGTCACGAAGTCCCACTGGGAGCGTACGCTAACGAACGAAAAATTTGAGTCTTTTCAAGAGGTCCGAGTTTCGGCGAGAGAGACAGCCCGCCCAGTCGGATCGGGACGACAGATCCGCTCACTCGGGCAGCGTGTCGCCCGAGCCACCGAAATTCTTCGGGAAGTCCTTGAACTTGACCAGCCCGTCGCGCATCGCGAGCACCTTCTCCCCGTAGTGAACGTGCATCGTGGGCTGGAACGGAAGGCTCGGCAGCACGGCGGACATCACGTCGATCATGCTGACCGCAGGGTGCCCGACGAACACGTGGCCGCCGCAACGGCGGCAGAACTGCCGATGGCTCCGCTCCGTCTTCTTGAACACGCCGAGCTGCTCGACACCCTCGATCACCTTAGCGTTCGCGGCCGGCCACAGCGTGAAGCCGTGGACCGGAGCCGCGAGCCATCCGCGGCAGGACGCGCAGTGGCAAAAGCCCATGGCGACCGGCGAGCCGGTCACCTCCAGCTTCACGGCGCCGCAGAAGCAGGCGCCTCGATGGGTCGTAGCAGCCATGCGGACCTCCCGGCGAGCCATTGGCGGCGGCCCGCGGCGCTGCATGATGCCACGATTCGAGGGGGGATACGACGAGAAAGTCTTCTTTCAAGGTTGTGTCCGGCTAGGGACCTTCGGTCAACTCCCGCGGCGAAAGGCGCTGGAGGTCAGGAGGGGGCGATTCGGAGCGAGCCAGCGCGGCGTAGTGCCAGACATCCGAGCTGCGTTGGTCGACGGTCAGCCCGTCACGGGGAGCCGTGACGGGCTGCGACCGAGCGACTGGACCCATTCGATGTCGTCGGGATCGGCGGTGCAGGTAGGCGCCAGCTCAGTCACCCCTCGTACTACCTCCCCCAGCGTCATTCGCGCGAGCGATGCGCCGAGGCAATAGTGCGGTCCCCACCGAACGACAGCAACCGAGGGACACCCGGCTCGGTGAACCGACGCGATACGAACGAGTCCGGGTCGTACCACACCTCGGGGTCGTGATTGGCGGTCAGGAAGCTGCATATCACGACGGCGCCGACGGGGCGCTCGATCCCGGAGATCTCGACCGGCTCGACCACTGTGCGAGGTACGCCGGTGATGTTGGGCTCCAGGCGAATCATTTCGTTCACAACCGCAGGAAGCAGGGAGCGTTCGGATGGACCTCCGCCAGCGCGTTCGGCTGGCAGAGCAGCGTCAGCAGCGTGCAGCCGATCTGACTCGCTGTGGTGTCGTGACCGCCGACGAGCAGGTTCGCCACTATTGCGACCGCTCTTCGCGGGTGAGGCGATCACCGTCGTGCGCGGTGCGGATCAACGACGTCATCAGGTCATCGGCCGGGGTGTGGCTGCGCTGCTCGATAAGCTCACGGAGATAGGCGAGCAATTGGTTGATCGCGCCCGTAGCATCCGCGATCTGCGCCGGGTTCCATGAACCCGAATACGGGGCTGAGCGCATCGACCCAGGCGATGAACTCCGGAACGGCCGCTTCCGGTACGCCCAAGGGCGAGCACATGACGTGCATCGGCACGCCGGCGAAGGCAGCCACGAGCGTTTGGAAATGTCTGTCGGCTGAGTGACACCGATCCGACGGGGCAGCCATAGTGTGCGGCCACATCGAGTGGAGCGCGCCGAAATGATGGGGAAGCGCGAACCGACGTGGGGGGCGGGGAGATCGAGCCGCCGCGGTTGTTCGTGTGGTTGGGCGGCAGGGCCGAAATCGTCCCACCCTCACACGCCGGAGCGAACAGTATCCCACGGATTGCCCGATCTTGCTCGCAGTGGCGTCTTGGACGCGACTGACCCGGCGGGTGGCGTGCCAGGATGCCCTAAGCTAAGAGGCCATTTCTCGAGGGGGGTCGCACCCAAGGAAGGGTAGGGGCAAAGCGCGCTTACACTGGAGAGCGTTGCAATTCACAGGCTACGCGGAGGCGCGTTCTCCAAGCGAGGCAGCTCGCGCATGGTGGCGTCGGGCGAGGGGCCCACCGTTTGTACTCCAAGAGAAACGACAATGCCCCGACCGAAGCCGGGGCGTGTCGAATCACGCGACCGACCTACGCCGCCGCCGCAAGCGCAGC
>DATFYN010000084.1:0-10138 GCA_035315025.1 Myxococcota bacterium | reverse complement strand
GTCGTCTTTCACCCTGCCGCTGCTGTCGGGGTCGGCCAATCGATGTACGAGATGGAGCGCTATGTCTCGGTCAACAGCGTGGGGGCGGCGGTCCTGCTCGAAGGCGTGGTCCAGCGCCGCGAGCGGATCCGCAAGCTCATTGTAGCCTCTTCCATGTCGGCGTACGGTGAGGCCAGCTACCGCAACGATGATGGCGAGATGGTGTATCCGGCGCTCCGCGCCGAAGAGCAGTTACGCCGCAGGCTGTGGGAGATTCGCGATGAGAACCGACGGTTGCTTCGGCCAGTTCCGACGCCGGAGACCAAGCCCTTGGCACCGACTTCGATCTACGCCATCACCAAGCGCGACCACGAGGAGAGGTGCCTGTCCGTCGGTGCGGCCTACCGAGTGCCGACCGTGGCGCTTCGCTACTTCAATGCCTACGGTACGCGCCAGTCACTTTCGAATCCCTACACCGGTGTGATGGCAATCTTCTGCTCACGGCTTCTGAACGGGAACCGGGCTCTCCTCTTTGAAGACGGGCTCCAGACCCGCGATTTTGTGCCCCTATCGGATATCGTGCAAGCGAACCCGCTGGCCCTCGAGAAGGACCAAGCCGCGGGCTGCGTCTACAACGTGGGTACCGGAGAGCCCACCCCCGTGCCCCGCGTCGCCGATCTGCTGGCCGACGAGTTCGGGGTCCGCAAGCCACCGGAGATTCCCGAGCATTTCCGTGCGGGCGACATCCGGCACTGCTTCGCGGACATCACCAAGATTCGTAGGGAGCTTGGCTACGTGCCTCGCCTCTCCCTTGCGCAGGGCCTGCGCGAGCTCCTGGCGTGGCTCCGCACCCAGCAGGCCCATGATCGCGTGGAGGAGGCGCGCAGGGAGCTCGAGCGGCGAGGGCTCAGCCAGTGACCGCAAGTCTTGACAGTCGGCGGCTCGAGACCCTGCTCGCCAGCTTTTCGCGCGTCCGTCTGCTGGTGGTGGGAGATGTGGTCTTGGACGAGTACCTCTGGGGCGACGTGGATCGGGTGAGCCCGGAGGCGCCCGTGCCGGTGGTGCACGTGTCACGGGAGTCGACCGTTCTCGGCGGCGCAGGAAACGTTGCGCGCAACGTCGTCGCACTTGGTGGCGGGTGCATCTTCTGCGCCGCGGTCGGTGACGACAGGGCGGGGGAGCACGTCCTTGAGCTACTGAAGGATCTCGGGGTGGATCCGCGTGGCGTGGTCGTGGTTCCCGGCCGTCCCACGACCCGCAAAACCCGGGTCGTGGCACGCTCTCAGCAAATCGTGCGCTTCGATCGGGAGACACACGACCCGCTGTCGAGGTCAGCGGTACGGGAGCTGGTTCAGGCGGTCGACGCAGCGTTGCCGCTTGCGGACGCCGCGGTGCTCGAGGACTACGGCAAAGGCGTCCTCGCGCCAAACTTTGCCCGCTCCCTCATGCGTCGGCTGCGCAAGGCGGGGCTCTTTGTGGCGGCCGACCCGAAAACGGACCTCGGGCCCTACCGTGGGGTGTCGCTCCTAAAGCCCAACCTGCGCGAAGCGGCCGAGCTTACCGGCATTCGCCTGCGTGGCGAAGCCGACGTCGCGCGCGCCGCGGCCCGCCTGCGCCGGGCGATTGGTGGGGGCGACATCATCGTGACCCGCGGCGCCGAAGGGATGACTCTTTTCTCCGGAGAGGGCCCCGGGGTTGACGTGCCGACGCTCGGGACCGAGGTGTTCGACGTGCAGGGGGCGGGGGACACCACGATCGCCGCCCTGGTTCTTGCCCTCCGCGCGGGGGCGACGCTGCTCGAGGCGGCGGTCATCGCCAATGCCGCGGCTGGCGTGGTGGTTCGCAAGATCGGGACGGCCACCGCGAGTCCAGACGAAGTGCGTGAGGTACTGCCCGAGGCGATCGAAGCGGCGCAGACAGCTCGCGACAGAGGACGGGTGGAACCCCGCGCAGGGAGGAGGCCGTGATCCGGAGTATGACCGGATTTGGCCACGCGAGCTTCGAGCTCGAGGGCGCGCACTTCGACGTGGAGGTGCGCACGCTGAACCACCGCTACCTAGACGTCAGCGTTCGCCTGCCGCGCTTCCTCGCCTCGCACGAGGCAGAGCTGCGCGCCCTGGCGCAAGAGCACTTCGCGCGGGGCAAGACCGAGGTGTCGGTGTCGATCGGAGGGGGGAATGCCCCCCCGCCGCACCTTGAAGTCGACCTCGGTGCAGCCGCACAGTACGTCGCGGCGGCGGAGCGGCTTCGCGGGCTATACAGCCTGCCGGGTGCACTCGATGTCGCGAGTGTGCTGGCGCTGCCCGGCGTGGCGCACACCGTGGAACCCAAACTGAGCGACGAGCCGCTGCGAATTGCGCTTCGCAAGGCACTCGACGCGTCCTTGCGTGCGGCGGACGCGATGCGCCAGGCCGAGGGAGAAGCGCTCGAGCGCGAACTGCGCGCGCGCCTCACCCATATTGTCGAGCTCGCCGCGGCGCTTGAGGAGCGCGCCGGCCTGGTACAAGCCGCGGTGCGTGAGCGGCTCCGCAAGCGCGCCGAACAGCTGCGCCAGGAGATCGGCCTCCAGGACGAGGCGCGGCTGGCACAGGAGGTGGTGATCGCCGCCGACCGGCTGGACGTCACCGAGGAGCTCGTGCGGCTGCGCAGCCACGTGGACCAGTTCGATCGGATCCTCGCCGAGAGCGGCATCGGCAAGCCGGCGGGAAGGCGCCTCGACTTCCTGCTCCAGGAGCTCGGGCGCGAGGCGAATACCATTGGCTCGAAGGGGAGCGATGCACCGGTGGCGCACCTCGTGGTCGAGCTGAAAACCGAGCTCGAGCGGGTGCGCGAACAGGTGCAGAACATCGAGTGAAAGGCCCGGGTATGGCGGGATCGATTAAAATTTTAGGAGCCGAAGGTGTGGGGCGGGGCCCCGGGCCGCGGCGGAAGTCCGCGCTGCCCGAAGCCAGGCTGCCGCGTGGTCCTGCCGAACAAGAGCAGATTTCCCATCCGGCGCTCCGCATGCTGAACGTCGGCTACGGGAATCTCGTGGTCATCTCGCGGGTCATCGCAGTCGTATCACCCCTCTCCTCACCCATGCGCAGACTCCGAGAGGAGGCGTCGAATCGGGGCAAGCTCGTCGATGCGACCCAGGGTCGGCGCACGCGCTCGATCCTCGTCACCGACAGCGATCACGTGATCCTATCCGCCCTGAACCCCGAGACGATCGCGGCGCGGCTTACTCCGGAGGGCGGCGAAGGGAGCGGGGCTCCGGAGTGACGCCGCAGGCCAGAGCCGCGAGTCGCGAGCACATAGGCCGCGCCGCGGACTCCGGAATGCGGACAGGCCGTGTCTCCCGCCAGGGGATTCCGTTCGTGGTTTCGGCGCCGTCGGGTACCGGGAAGACGACCGTCTGCCGCGCGGTCGTAGCCCGCGATCCGGAAGTGGTGCTCTCGATCTCCCACACGACCCGACCGCCGCGCCCTCGCGAGCGAGACGGCATCGACTACTTCTTCGTGTCGCGCGAGGCATTCGAGGAGCTGGTGGTGCAGGGGGCCTTCCTCGAGCACGCCGAATACCGCGGCAACCTCTACGGTACCAGCTGGTCTGCGATCGAGAGCCCGCTGGCTCACGGCCGCGACCTCCTGCTCGAGATCGATACCGCGGGTGCGAGGCAGGTGCGCGCTCGGCTCCCGGCGGCACGCCTCATCTTCCTCTTGCCGCCCTCGCTTGCCGTCCTTGAACGAAGGCTACGGGACCGGCAGACCGATAGCGAGGAGGTCATCCGGCAACGTCTCGCGATCGCGAAGGACGAGATCGCTGAGGTGCCGTGGTATGACTACGCAGTCGTCAACGATGACCTCGAGCGCGCGATCTCGGGTGTGCTTGAAATCGTGCGCGCTGAGCGAAGCGGTGAAACGGCTGCGCTGCGGGCTCGGTTTGAGCCGCACGCAAGCCTCCGCTAGGCTCGCAACAGGTCGATCCGAAAGGGGAATCCGCCCCGCATGCTGCGGTTCAACGACGTCGCGGACAAGGTGCTCGAGTTCAATCCGAGTAGCGACTTGTCGCTGCTCAAGCGCGCGTACGTCTACTCCGCGAAGGTCCACGAAGGCCAAGAGCGCCTGTCCGGCGAACCGTACCTCGTCCATCCCGTCGACGTCGCTGGCATCCTTGCGGACATGCGGCTCGATGAGGTCACGGTCGCAACGGGTCTGCTGCACGACACGCTGGAAGACACGCTGACAACCTCCGACGAACTACGCCGCCTCTTTGGAGAGGAGGTGGCCTTCCTGGTCGAGGGGCTGACCAAGATTGCCAAAATTGAGTTCACCTCCGCGCGCGAGAGGCAGGCCGAGAACTTCCGAAAGATGCTGCTCGCGATGTCCAAGGACATCCGCATTCTGCTCATCAAACTCGCCGACCGCCTCCACAACATGCGCACCTTGCGCTTCATGAAGGAAGATTCGCGCGCTCGCGTCGCGCAGGAAACGCTCGACATCTACGCCCCGCTTGCGCACCGACTCGGCATCCACTGGATGAAGCAAGAGCTCGAAGACCTCGCCTTCCGCGCGCTCAACCCAGGGGCTGCCGAAGAGCTCGAACGACAGCTCGCGAGTAGTCGCAAGGCTCGCGAGCGCTATGTCGAGGAGGTGATCGGCATCCTCTCGGCAAAGCTCGCGCAGGTACCTCTTCGCGCGGAGGTCACAGGTCGCCTCAAGGAATTGGCGTCGATCCACGCCAAGATGCAGAGCCACGGAGTCTCCCTCGACCAGATCTACGACGTGATCGCCTTCCGCGTGATCATCGACGGGCCGAAGGAGTCCGTCTACAGCGCGCTTGGTGTGGTGCATGGGACATGGACGCCGGTGCCGGGTCGCTTCAAGGACTATGTGGCGCTCCCAAAGCCTAACGGCTACCAGTCGCTCCATACCACGGTGATCGGCCCCTACGGCGAGCGCATGGAGGTGCAGATCCGCACAACGGACATGCACCGCAATGCGGAGTTCGGCATCGCAGCACACTGGAAGTACAAAGAGGGACAGCTCGACGGCGACGACGGTGAGACGCGAAAGTTCGCATGGCTGCGGCAACTCCTCGAATGGCAGCGAGAACTGTCAGATCCCCACGAGTTCCTGGATACCGTAAAGGTCGACCTCTTCCCCGATGAGGTCTTTGTGTTTACGCCGAAGGGGGAGGTGATCAACCTTCCCAAGGGCGCAACGCCTGTCGACTTCGCTTACGCCATTCACAGCGAAGTCGGTGCGCACTGCAATGGCGCCAAGGTGAACGGAAAGATGGTGCCCCTCCGTCACGTCCTGACAGACGGCGACACAGTGGAGATTCTGACCAGCCCGCAACAACAGCCGCGCAAAGACTGGTTGGAGTTCGTCGTCTCCGGCCGCGCCCGAAGCAAAATCCGTCACGCGATTCGAGCAGCAGAACAGGTGCGAAGCCGAGATCTTGGACGCGAGATGCTGGAGCGCGAGCTTCGCCGCGCGGGGCTCTCCATCGCTCGCCTGATCGAGAGCGGTGATATGGCGGAGGTGGCGCGCCTCGAGAGCCAAAGCTCCGTCGACGACCTGTGTTCTGCTGTCGGCTACGGGCGGATCGCGCCGAGCCAAGTGCTCCATCGGCTGATGCCGGGGGAGGCGCCGCCGCCCCCGGCGCCCGAGCCCGCCGCACCGAAGCGCCGCGGGCTGTTCCGGCGCGCGGTGGCGCCTTCGAGCCCGACAGGCGTGCGGGTCTCCGGTCTGAACGACGTACTCGTCCGCTTTGCTGCGTGTTGCGCGCCCCTTCCCGGCGACGAGGTTGTCGGATTCGTGACGCGAGGCCGCGGCGTCACCGTACACACGCGGGATTGCAGCAAGGTCTTCGCTCTCGATCCAGACCGGCGGATCGAGGTGCAGTGGGACAACGAGGCCGCGGCACCGCGACGAGTCAAGATGCGGGTGGTTTCGGTCGATCGGCCGGGGATCCTTGCGACCATCACCAAGTCGATCTCTTCGGCGGGCATCAACATCGACGCGGCGCGCGTCGCAACGACCCAGGAAGGCAAGGCGATCTCCAGCTTCGACGTCTGGGTCTCAGACGTGCGTACCCTGAACGCGGTGATGAAGGAGATCGGTCGGGTGAAGGGCGTCCTCACCGTCGAACGCGTACGCAGTTGACGGGAGCGCGAGCGAGCCTTTGCCTCGCCCCCGCTGACGCAGAGCGAAATCTCGGCCGATCCTGCGGCTTCGCCCCGTCGGCTCGCGCGGGCACGGAACCGGCGGACGGCGAACGCTCCGGCGCTTTTGGGCGCAGCGTTTGCGCAATCGGGCCATGCGGATCCCCGAGCGAGCGTGCGAGCGCAGGCCCGCCCGGCCCCTCCTCGCGTCTTTTCGGAGATCCGCAGGGGGAAAGGGGATTGTGCGTCACGCCGCTTTCGGGTCTCCATCGGTGGAGCTAGCGCGAGGCGACACCGGTCGCGTCCTCGGAGACACCTCCCGATGAAAATCCTCCAGGTCACAAGTGACTGGAAGTGGACTGGGCCGGCTGAGCCGATGCTGCGCTTGGCGCTCGCTTTGCGCGACCGCGGACACGATGTGGCGCTCGCTGCCCCTGAGCCGCCCAGCCCTTCGAGGCGATCGCTCGCGAGCGAGGCGGGTGCGGCGGGACTCGCTCCGAGCCTCGCGCTCGCGCGCGGTCGGGGTCTTGCGCTGCCACGCGACGCGCGCGACGCCCGCGCACTGCGTGCATTTCTGGCTGCTCATGGGGTGGAGCTCGTCCATGCCTGGCACACCCGAGATCACCTGCTCGCAGTCGCGGCGACCGCGGGTCGTCGGAAAGAGACCGCCATCGTACGCAGCATGCGCAGCGCCGACCCGCCGTCCGCCACTCCGTGGACGCGCTGGCTCCTCGGTCCGGCGACCGATGCGCTCATGTGCGTGTCGCCGGGAAGCGCGGAACGTTGGCGACCGCTGCGCGGAGCGCGGCCGATCTTTGGCGTCTTTGGTGCGGTGGACCTGACGCGCTTTCACTCCGCTCGCGGTGACCCTGCGGTCCGTGAGTCGCTTGGCCTCAAGCCCGAGCATCGCGTGGTCGGCATCGTGGCGCGCGTGCAGCCCCACCGGCGCTTCGATCTCGTGCTCAAGGCTGCGGCAGAGCTATTCCGTGTCGATCCGGCTGCGCGCCTGCTCGTGATCGGGCGCGGCACGCGCCATGCCGAGCTCGCACAAGAGCCGGCCACTCGTCTCGGCATCGCGGACCGCGTCGTCTTCGCCGGGTATCGCACCGAGGACTACGCGGAGATCCTGCGAACGATCGACGTGTTCACGATCCTGGTTCCCGGCTCCGACGGAACATGCCGCGCGCTTCTAGAGGCCGCGGCGTGTGGTGTGCCCGCAGTCGTTTCGCGTCGCGGCGCGCTCCCCGAACTCGTCGTCCACGGGGAAACGGGCCTGGTCGTTCCCGAGACGTCGAGCGCCCTTGCCGAAGCGTGGGGCTCGCTGTTGCGGGACGCGGACCGCCGTGCGGCCCTTGGCAGAGCTGCGGCCGAACGCGCGCAGCGCCTGTTCGCACCCCAGCGCTTCGCTGCGGAGGTCGAGGCGATCTACGCTGCGGCGCTCCGCGGACGTTGAGCAATCGGGGAATTGCGCAAGGCCATGCCGAAACGGGTCCGCCTCGACTCCTCGAGAAGCGTGGGATCAGAGATCTTAAGGCCGCGCGTCTTTCCGGGCTTGGACGGCGAGCCCCACGCCAACGACGCTGGGTCAAGACGCGAGGCGCCATGAGTGCCGTGGAGATCTTTGTGCCCGGGCGCCTGTGCCTTTTCGGAGAGCATTCCGATTGGGCCGCCGCCTATCGTGCGAGCGATCCGTCCATAGCGCCGGGCTATTGTCTTGTGGCCGGAACGGATCAGGGGCTCTACGCCCGCGCCGAGGGGGCCATCGACACATTTGAGATTGTGAGCGATCTCCCGGATGGAAGGCGCGCCGGGCCGCTCGGTCTCCCTGCGCGACCCCGCGACCTCGATGCGGCTGCCCACCGCGGAGATTTCTTCAGCTACGCCGCCGGCGTGGCCGCGGAGGTGAGTGTTCGCCATCCGGTCAAGGGCTTGCGCCTTTTTGTGCGTGGGGACCTGCCGATGGGGAGGGGCCTCGCGAGCTCGGCAGCGCTTTGTGTGCTCGTGGCGCGCGCCTTCAACCAAGTGTATGGCCTTGGTTTCGGTGCGCTCGAAGAGATGGAGTTGGCCTACGCGGGCGAGCGTCGCTCGGGCTCCGAGTGTGGGCGCATGGATCAGATCTGTGCGTTCGGCCAAAGGCCGATGTTCGTCCAGTTCGATGGTCCGAAACTCGAACTCGAGCCTCTCGAGCCGGGCGAGACACTCTTCTTGCTGATCGTCGACCTGTGCCAGGCCAAAGACACGCGCCGGATTCTCAAGGATCTGAACGCGTGTTTTCCGAGGACGCCGGGTCCTCTCGCGGCCGCCGTGCGCGAGGCCCTCGGCCCTCGAAACGCTGAGATTCTGAGCCGGGCGCGGGCGATCGTGGGCACGGGCGACGCACGAGCCCTCGGCGAACTGATGCTCGAGGCGCAGGCGCTCTTCGACTCCTCCGTAGCGCCGGCGTGCCCGGAGCTGCAGGCGCCTCGGCTCCACGCGATCTTGGCCCACGCAGCGCTTCGGGAGCTCGCCTTCGGTGGCAAGGGCGTCGGCTCACAGGGCGATGGCTGCGTGCAGCTGGTTGCACGCGGACCAGAAGAGCGCCGCCTCCTCGCCGCTCGGCTCGAGAGCGAACTCGGCGTGCGCTGCCTCCCAGTCACGCTCCGCCCCAGCGCTCAGGAGTAGGGGGAAGAGGGGTCGCGATGCACGGCTGGCGAAGCGTGGGTCTCGTCGCTGCCACGTTGGCTTTCTGTCTTGCCATAGCCGGCCGTACGGACTGCGTGCACCTCGACGAGCACCGCTACACCGAAGTCAGCCGCGTCATGGCCGAACCGGGAGGCGACTGGCTGGTACCGCGGCTCAACGGCCAAGTGTACAGCGACAAACCCCCCGCCTTCTTCTGGGCCGCTGCGGTTGCCCAGCGACTCGGGGTGGAGCTCCCCCTCGCGTCCTTCCTGCCGTCGGTCCTCGGCTCGACGATCGCGCTGCTCGCAACCTTCGGCATCGGTCGCCGCTTCTACGGACAAGCCGGCGGTTTGGCCGCGATGACCGTGCTCGCAACCTCGTCAGAGTTCTACACCTTCACAGGGCGCGCAAACCTCGACGCCTTTCTTACCGGCTTTACAACGCTCGCGGTCTACTTCTATGTGCGGGGTGACCAAGAGGCCCAGAAGCTGGGCCCTCGCGCCAAGGTCTTCTTCGCGCTGGGCTGCCTCTCTGCCGGGTTCGGAGTGCTGGTGAAGGGCCCGATCGCGCTCGCCATCCCTGCGGTGGCGGTGGTGCTGGCGCGCGTGCTTGAGGGCCGCACGCGGACTCTGCTGTCCCCGTCATGGATCCTCGCTCTCGCACTCGCGCTTCTGCCGGCAGGGCTCTGGCTGCTCGCCGCCGGTCTCCACGCTGGGCCGGAATATCTCGAAATCATCGTCTTTCACCACGCGGTGGGGCACCCGCTCGGGCACGTCGACCATGTGCAGCCCTGGTCGATGTACCTGCACGTGTATCCGACCCGATTTCTGCCCTGGACGCCGTTTCTGCTCGCGGCGATCGCCGAGCTTCCCTGGCCGCTGCGGCGTCCCCTCGCACGGGGAGATGCTCTGCCTCTCGCGTGGCTTGTGGGCTCGTTCATACTGCTTTCGGTTGTTCCGGCCAAGCGCGAGCACTATTTGCTCCCCCTCTTTCCGGGGGGCGCCCTCCTCGTGGGACGCCTGTTTGCAGACCTGTGCCGTCGCGCCCCCAGCCCGCAAAACCCGTTGCGCCTGCGCTGGTGGCTCACGGAACCGCTTCTCGCGACAGCGGGCGTGGTGGGCCTCCTCTGCTCCTTGCTGGTGATGGCGGGCGCCATCGCTGCATTTGCGGGCGCGGATCCGGGCCCACTCCTGCCTGCCTCGGTCTCGGGCAAACCATGGTGGGTTGAGTTCTGGAAGGTTGCGCTAGTCACCCAAGGGCAGCTTCTCGCACTTTCCTTGGCGCTCGGATTCGTCGGTGTGATCGGCTCGGTCGCGACACTTCGCGGGGCCACGATCGAGCGTCGAGGGG
>DATFYN010000083.1:0-11845 GCA_035315025.1 Myxococcota bacterium | reverse complement strand
CCGTGTCGAGATCGATGCGGACGCGACGGTGAAGTATCAGGTGATGCGGCCGGACAAGGAGACGATCGTGGTGAGCCTGCGCAATGCAACGCTCGCCGAAGGAGCGCAGACCAAGATCGCTCCGGAGCAGCCCGGTCCGGTGTCGCTGGTGACGGCGTTCGCGCAGCCCAAGACGAAGAAGCCCGAAGTCCGCGTCGTGATCAAGCGAGCCGCGGGTGCGAAACCGACGGTGACACGGGACGGCGAAGCCCTATTCATCGACTTCCCGGCGGGTGACGCCGTCGCGGCCAAGCCCCCGATGCTGGCGGCACCCGAGGCTCCGGCCTCGGCGGCGGCCCCTGCGGCCGACAGCGGGGCACCGCATAAGGCGATGGCGCAGGCCTCGCAAGCCGCGGCGCCGGCATCGATGGAGTCAGGGAACGCCGCGGACATTTTGCAGGAAGGCGGCCTTGTAAACGGCAAGGAATACACGGGACGGCGGATCTCGCTTGACCTCAAGGAGGTCGATATCAACGACGTCCTGCGCCTCATCGCCGAAGTCTCCGACCTCAACGTGATCGCCGGCGACGAGGTCACGGGCAAGGTGACGATTCGCCTCGTGGACGTTCCCTGGGATCAGGCTCTTGACGTCATCCTCCTGACCCGTGGGCTTGGCTTCGTGCGCGTCGGGACCGTGCTGCGGATTGCCCCGAATGAGCAGCTGAAGAACGAGGAAGAGGCTCGGCTCCAAGAACGCCGGTCCCATGAGAAGCTCGAGGATCTCACCGTCAAGCTACAGCCGGTGAACTACGCAAACGTCGACGAAGTGGAGAAGATGGTCAAGAAGCTCCTGACGGCGCGGGGTGTAGTGAATGTCGACAAGCGTACCAACACGGTCATCATCAAGGACATTCCGTCGGTGATCGATGAGGCCACGGCGCTCGTCAAGGCCATCGATACGCAGACCCCGCAGGTGCTGATTGAGGCCAAGGTCGTTGAGGCTAACCTGAACTTCTCACGCGACATTGGTACGACGTGGGGGTTCGGCGCACAGCCGCTACAGGATCCCCTCACCACCGGCAGCGCGCCGCAATCCTTGGGAGGCAGTGACTTCCTGCTAAATACGACCAGTGCGAGCAACAACAACGTCACGTTCGCGAACCCGATTACGAACGTTGCCACAGGCCTCGCCAACGTGGGTGCCTTTCTGCTGGACCAGAAGTTGAACATCAACTTCCAGCTCCAAGCGGCTGAGACCAACGGTGAGGGCAAGGTCATCTCGAGCCCGCGCGTGGTCACCCTTGACAACCGGGAAGCGAAGATTCTGCAGGGCGATTCGATTCCCTTCCAGACCTTCCAGAACGGCGATGCCCAGCTCGAGTTTATCGATGCGGTGTTGAGCCTGACCGTGACGCCGCACATCACCGCGGACAAGAGCATCATCATGAAGGTGGAAGTGACGCGGAACGCGCCCGACGACAGCGTGAAGACGCCGACCGGCTCGCCCGCAATCGCCAAGAACGAGGCCAAGACCGAGACCCTCGTGGCGGACGGCCAGACGCTGGTAATCGGCGGAATCTACACCGTGGATAAGGCGGAACAAGAATCCCGAGTGCCGTACCTCTTCAAGGTTCCGATCCTCGGTAACCTGTTCAGGGAGCACCAGATCAGTGACACCAGGAAGGAGCTTCTCATCTTCCTGACGCCGCGGGTGGTCGAGCATGCCGAGGTCGCCGGATAGGCGGCGGTTTCGGATCGATCGGACACCGGGGGGGAGCCTGCGAGGGCTCCCCCCCGTCGCTTATACTTCGCGCTCGTGAGAACAATCTGGCTCGTCGGGATGATGGGCGCTGGAAAGTCCGCAGTCGGCGCTCTCTTGGCAGAGCGCCTCAGGCGTGGCTTCGTCGACACGGACACGATGATCGAGCGGACGGCCGGAACCAGTATCGCCGAGCTATTCACACGCGAGGGCGAGGCAGCATTCCGCAAGCGCGAGCGGGAGGCGATCGAAAATGTCGCGGGGGGCGCTCTCGTCGTGGCCTTGGGGGGAGGGGCGATCGCCCAGCCCGGCACGCGGGAGCGGCTCACGGCAAGCGGAACGATCGTGTATCTGCGGGCGCGCCCAGAGACCCTGCTCGGCCGGATCGGCGACACCGCAGACCGGCCGCTCCTTCACGGTGTTTCTGGGAAAGATCGCCTTCGGCGCATCAAAGAACTCCTCGCGGAGCGCAGTCCGAGTTACGAGCCGGCTTCGATCGTGGTGGATACGGATGCCCTCGAGCCCAGCGAGGTGGCGGATGCGATCCTAGGCCGCCTGCGCGGCTCCCCGTGAGCAAACCGCAGGCCGGAGCACGGCGGTTCGCGACGGTGCCGGTCGCACTCGGCGACCGAAGCTATCCCATCCACATTGGCTCTGGACTTCTCGGCTGGCTCGGTGGCGAGATCGCTCGACACACCAAGGCCACGCGAGCGGCGGTTGTCACGGTCCCCACTGTGGGTCGGCGCTACGCAGGAAAGCTCCTGCGTTCGCTCCGGGAAGCTGGTCTCGAGACCGGGCGGATCGCTGTGCGCGACGGCGACGCGCACAAGAACCTGCGCGGGGCGGCGCGCCTCTACGATGCCCTGCTCGATTTCGGCGCCGACCGGGCGACCGTGGTGGTGGCCTTGGGCGGCGGTACCGTGGGGGACCTGGCAGGCTTTGCAGCCGCCACCCTTCTGCGCGGATTGCCTTTCGTGCAGGTGCCGACCACCCTGCTCGCGATGGTCGATGCGAGCGTCGGCGGGAAGGTCGGGGTGAACCTCCCACGCGGCAAGAACCTCGTGGGTGCCTTTCACCAGCCGCGGCTCGTGGGAATCGACGTCGACACCCTCACATCGTTGCCGGTGCGCGAGCGCGCCGCCGGTCTCGCAGAGGTGGTAAAGGCAGGCCTTCTCTGGGATGCGGCATTCTTCGAGCAGCTCGAGCGCAATGCAGAAAGCGTCCTCCGGCTCGAGCCCGAGGCCCTCCTTCCCACCATCGAACGAGCCTGTGCGATCAAGGCGGAGATTGTGGCGGAAGATGAGCAAGAATCGGGACGGCGTATGCTCCTCAATCTGGGGCATACCTTGGCCCACGCCATCGAGTCGCTCTCTCGCTACCGAGGGGTTCTTCACGGGGAGGCCGTTGCGATGGGCATGGTCTTCGCGGCCCGGCGCTCCGAGGCTCTGGGCCTTTGCCCCCCGGGAGTTACCGGCAGGGTCGAAAGTTTGCTTCGCCGGCTTGGCCTTCCGACCGACCTCCCGCGCTACCCGAGGAAAGCTTATCTCTCGGCCCTTCGTGTCGATAAGAAAAGACGGGACGCTCAGATCCAGTTCGTCGCCCTGCGCGCCATTGGGCGCGCAGAAACGGTTCCGCTGACACCCGCCGAGATCTTTCCGGCGGGGGTGTGAGTTGCCAGGGGAGGGGGCGTGGAGGAACTCGACATCGATTCCACGGGCGGAGCCACCGTGTCGAGGCACGTGGCCCGAGGCGCTAACTCCGGCGGAGCTAGCGACGAGGTGGCCGCTCTGATCACCGCGGGCGCCGGCAATCCTGCCTCGCCCGCCGCCGTGGCTCTGGCCGATGCTTGGCGTCGCGCCGGTCGCGCGGACGAGGCTGTGCGCGTCGCACGCGAAGCGCTCCAGCACCAACCCGAATCCATGTCCGCGCGCGTTGCGCTCGCGCTGTCGCTGCTCGACCTCGGAAAGCCAGGCGAGGCGCGGGGCGAGCTCGCGCGAGCCTTCGATGCCTCGCCCGAGCGCGCCCTCGGACGCGCAGCCCTCGAGCGCGTGGCAGCAGAAGCCGCGATTCGACGGGGCCCGCCAGCATCCTTGCCCTCACCGCCGCCCGCGCCGGCGCAGCCGCTCGAGCTACTCGAAGAAATCGGCGGGGACGAGTTCGACCGCGCGTTCGACGCAGCGGAGTCCGAGGCCGAGGACGTGATCGACGCAAATCAGGTGGCGGAGCAAGCCATCCGCGCTGTCGAACAAGGTGCGGCCGAGGATCTCGTCTCGGCACCGGAATCCCCGTTCGCGACCGCGACGATGGCAGGGCTTCTCGAACGACAGGGTCACATCGCAGAGGCTCGCGCCGTGCGCGAACGCGCAGCGGCAAGGCCGGACGAGAGCAACCGCATCACGGACCCCGCGCGCCATACCGCTAGCGACGGAAAGGCTCGTGACAGAGCGCGCATCTTGGCCACCCTCGAGCGCTGGCTCGAGAACCTGCGAAGGGGAGCTGCATGAGCTTCAGATCGATTCTCCAGACCATCGTTGACGGTTGCGGTGGCGGCCTCGGCGCCGCCCTGATGGGCAATGACGGAATCCCGATCGAGGAGGTCACCGCGAGCCAGGGCACACTGGCCATGCCCCGCGACGATGTGGGTGCAGCCGGTGTCGAGTTCGGGCGGATCCTGGAGGAAATTCGCAAGGCGTCTGACGCCCTCGGAGGGGGCACGCTGACCGAAACCGTGGTAAGCCTTGCGCGCTTCACCCTCATCTTGCGTCACATCGACGACGACACGTTTCTTGTGTTGGCTCTTGCCCCGGATGGCAACCTCGGAAAGGCGCGCTATCTGATCCGGCGTCATTTGCTCGAGCTGCGCGAGGAGCTTTAACCGGCCAGCGGAGCATTGCTCTCCCGCTTGCAGACCGAGTGCCGGAGGTCGTCATGTCGGAGCCGCTCCGCGTCCTGGTTGTGCATGGGCCCAACCTGAATCTCCTGGGCTCGCGTGAGCCCGAGATTTACGGAACGACAACCCTCGATGAGATCAATGCTTCGCTTACGGCGCAGGCAAAGGAGACCGGTGCGGAGCTTGAGTTCTTCCAGTCCAACCACGAGGGAGCGCTGATCGACCGCATCCAAGAGGCGCCCGCCTTCGCCGATGGAATCGTGATCAACCCCGGTGGTCTCACGCACACGAGCGTCGCTCTGCGTGATGCGCTGTTTGCAACCTCCCTTCCGGTGGTCGAGGTTCACCTCTCGAATATCCACGGCCGAGAAGAGTTCCGCCGCCACTCATTCATCTCTGGGATCGCTCGGGCTGTCGTCGTCGGCTTCGGGGCGCACGGCTATTCACTGGCGCTGGATGGGCTCCTGCACGTGCTGCGCCTTGCGAAACAGGAGTGAGCACCCGACCTCGGTGCCTCCGGCTCCTGCGCGACGGCCCAGCTTCGGGACCCTGGAACATGGGCCTTGACGAGGCGCTCCTGCGCAGCTCGTGTGCTGGCGCTGCGACGCTTCGGCTCTATATGTGGGATGGCCCATGGCTCTCCTTGGGATACGGCCAGGGTGCAGATGCACTCCGCATCGAGCGCTGCGGCGCGGTAGGAGTTGGCCTCGTCCGTCGGGCGACAGGCGGTGCTGCCGTGCTTCACGGCGCGGACCTCACCTACGCGGTTGCCGCCCCAGCGAGCGAACTACCAGCTGATCTCTCCGGCGCCTATCGCCTTGTCTCGGGTGCCCTGGTCGAGGCGCTGCGAGGCGTAGGTGTGGACGCGTGGCCCAGCCCCGGATCGCGGCTCGCCAGGGTCCCCGGGCGCCCTTTCGACTGCTTCCTTCAGCCGGCAGCCGACGAGATCTGCGCGGGTCCGCTTCCGAACCGCAAGCTCGTAGGAAGTGCACAGCGCCGGGTTGGAGGAGCGATCCTCCAGCACGGGAGCATCCGGCTCGCCCCGGATCCGCCTTCGGCGGTCTGGGCAGCGGGCCTGTCGCATCGGGCAGCGACGAGCCTCGCCGAGCTCGGCTGTTCTGCCGATAAGGAAGAAGAGGTAGGGAGCCGGCTCGCTCGCGCGCTGGCGGGGTGTCTTGGGCTTCCGCTTGAGCTTGACGAGGCCTCCCCGGCGGAACGGGAGTACGCCCTCGCACGGATGCGCAGCCACGCCTCCGATCCCCTCGCGCTACCAGCGCCCCTCGGAGAGCTCCCCTCAAGGGGGCTTCCAGCCGGCCGATAGATCACAGAGAGGGGGACTCGGCTCCCTCGGCTCCCCCATCGCGAGGCTGAGGGGTCCTTGGCGATAAATAAGCGCAAGATCCTTGAAGCGGCGCAGAAATTCCTTCAGAAGGGATCCCTCGACAAGGCGCTGAAGGAGTATCAGACCCTTCTTCAGGCGGACCCTCGCGACAGCAACTCCCGTCTCAAGCTGGGTGATATCCACCTCAAGCTGGGTCAGAAGGACGAGGCGATCGCGGCCTATCTTAAGGTCGCCGAGCAGTTCATGAAGGACGGCTTCGATGCGAAGGCCGTCGCGCTCTACAAGCAGATCACGAAAATCGATGCCAATCGTTCAGACGTCCAAGTGCCGCTTGCCGAGCTGTATCAACGCCTGGGCCTCACGTCCGAAGCCATGGCCGCACTCCAGACTGCGGCCGACGCCTATCACCGCGAAGGACGCAAGCGCGACGCGCTTGAACTCCTGCGGAAGATGGCGACGCTCGACCCGACAAACACGACGAGCCGCATGAAGATCGCGGAGCTGCTTCGGCAAGCAGGGCTCAAGGACGAGGCGATCGTCGAGTACGAGGAAGTGGCTGCCGAGCTGGCGCGCCACGATGAGACCGAGGGTCTGATTCAGGTCTATGAGCGAATCCTGGAGTTGGATTCGGGTCGCGCGACAGCGCTGGTCGGGCTCGCCCGTGGGCTAATCGCCACGGGGCAGGCTGACCGCGCGGAGCCCTTCGCAAAGCGCGCGACCGAAGTGCGACCCGACTCGACGGATGGCTTCGAACTCCTCGCCGAGTCCTATCGCGCCATCGGCCGCGTGGAGGAGCTCGAACCGCTTTACCGCAAGCTCGCCGACCTTTATCGCATGCACGGAGATGAGAATCGCGCGCGAGAGATCTTGCAGCGCTTTGTATCGGCCGAACCGCTTCAACTTGACGAGTCCGGGCTGCAGGCCGGGCCGACGCCACAGAACAGCGAGCCCGATGTGCTCGACGATACGCCCCTTCCCCGCGAGGAGCCCTCCGATCCTGCGGCCCAAGCGAAAGAGGAGGACGACGCGATCTTCTTTGAGACCGCTGCCCCGGTGCCCCAGCCGGAGGTTGACGTTGAGCAAGTCCTCGCGGAAGCAAGCGTCTACCTTCGCTACGGCAAACACGACCGCGCGATCGCGGGCCTGGAGACGGTTCTCTCGCGCGAGCCGGAAAACCGCGCAGCGCTCGAGAAACTCGGTGAGGTCCTTTCACAGTCCGGTGATCTCGCACGGGCGGTTGCCGTCTGGACGCAGGCAGCGAAGGTGGCACATACCGAAGGCGACAGCGCAGGTGTGTCGTTACTGCGGGATCGCATCGAGGACCTTGCACCGGGGAAGGCCGCCGGCATTGACTTCGGGCCGGCAGAGCTCCGAGCTTCCTCGGCGCCCGCACCCCAGGTCGGGCCGCGAGAGTCCGGCGAAGCCGAGCCGAGCGACCCCTTTGTCGACGTTGACGTCGATCTCCACGGCCCCGAAGGCGCGCTCGGCGACGCCGCGGGGAGCAATCCCCCGGCCGATCTCGAGATCGACATCGGTGCCGACCTCCTCGGCGAGGATCTACCGCCCTCGCTCGATTCGCCAGAGGAGGAGTCGTCTGAGATCGCCGAAACTGCTACGGCAGACGAGGCCAACCTTGGCCAGGGAAATGACACCGACGTCGCGATCAGCCAAGAGACCGCATCTGAAGAAGAAGAAGAAGCAAAGGCCGGCGGATCCGATGGCTCATCGACAACACCCCAGCAGATCGTCGAGGACCTCGAGGAGGGCGAGTTCTATTTCCACCAGGGTCTCCACGACGAAGCGACGGAGGTCTACAAGAGGGTCCTAGTTGTCGCTCCGAATCATCCGCAGGCACTGCTTCGGCTTGGTGAGATCGCTGCGGCCCGCGGTCAAGACCCTGCTGCACCCTCCGCCTCGGGGGCGGCTGCAAAGGTCGCAGTCACTCCCGTGACATCGAAGCGCGCAAAACTCGAGGAGACCGACCCCTCCCTCGGCGCGGACAACGCGGCATGGAGCGGAAAGGCCGAGCAAGGTAAGCCGGGCTCCAAGGCAACGGCCCAGGATGCGGCACTGCAGCAGGCCGACTCTCATGAGGTGTCGGTGGATCTCTCGGACCTCATGGGCGATGAGGATTTTGAGCCTTCTTCCCTGAGCTCGAAGCGCACTGAGGACTCTGTTGACCTCTCGGCGCCAAATCTTGGTGGCGAGTCGTCCGTGGAAGAGGCGGCGGAAGGCGGCGCGGGCGGAGGCACCATCGGGGACACAGATCCCGATCTCACGAGCGCAGTCGAGGATGAAACAGAACCGGAAGTCCCGAGCAGTTCGGCGGCAGCCTCGGCGGACGAGTCACCGTTTGATCTTGCCGCCGAGCTCTCCGAGGTGTTTGCCGATGACGACCGGAGAACGAGCAGTACGCCCGGCAATCTCGATGACGGCTTTGCGGCGGTCTTCCGTGAGTTTAAGCGCGGTGTACAGCGGACTGTGAGCCAAGGCGACTATGAGACACATTACGACCTTGGTATCGCTTATCGCGAGATGGGTTTGCTCGAAGACGCCGTAGGCGAGTTTCAGCTGGCGATGGAATCACCCACGCGCCGTATGGATTGCCTCCACATGCTCGGGCTCTGTGCGATCGATCTGAAGCGCTCGGAAGAGGCGGTGGCGCACCTTGAGCGGGCCCTCTCTCTGCCCGATGTGCCCGATTCGCAGCAGGTGGCCCTGCGATTTGATCTGGGACGCGCATTTGCGGAAATGGGGGATCGCGTTCGAGCGCGCACCGCTTTCGAAACGGTCGCGGCCCTCGACCCCGAGTTCCAGGACGTCAGCGACCGTCTCGCCGATCTCAACGAACCTGATTCTTCAACATCATCCGAGGACAGCGACGCGACTTCAGACCTGCTCGAGTCTCTAGGCGGGGAGGACGCCGCCGTGAGTCCCGACGACGAGTCGGTTGGAGCCTCGAACGTGTCACAGGAGAATTTCGAGTCGTTCGACGACCTCATCGCGGAGGCCGAATCCGAACTCGAGCCGAGTACGGAGCGGCAAGCCGACGCGGATCAAGCGAGTCAGGGGCGCAAGGCGCCTGAAGAAAAGGACGCGGAGGCTACCGCATCGTCCAAGGACGCGGGACATGCAGCAACGACCAGTGACGAGACGCCGGCACCGCCTGATCCGCATCCCCCTGCGCCAGGACCGAACCAGAGCACAGGGCCTACGCCGCCGCGCCGTCGCAAGATCTCTTTCGTGTAAGGGGGCGTTGTGGAGCACCTGAGGCACTTTGGACTCGCCCAAGATCCGTTTCAGAACGATCCGTTGGCACACCTTTATTTCGCGAGCCGCGAACACGCGGACGCTGAGCGACGCCTCCTTCGCGGGGTTCGGCAGGGAAAGAGCCTTGCCGTTTTGCTCGGCGAGCACGGTTCAGGCAAGAGTACGATCGCCCGACACTTGCTGGACAGTCTTGAGGAAGAGAAGTTTGAGGCGAGCATGATGGTGATCCTTCAAGGGGAGACCGGCTCCACCTGGTTTCTCACGAGGATCGCGCGTCAGCTTGGGATCGACGATCCCACACCTGATCGCGTTGGGCTCGTTACTCAGATCTTCAGACGCCTCGTGGAAGTCCGTGACGAAGGAAGACACTCTGTCATGCTAATTGACGGAGCCCATCAACTCCGTGCGCGAGAGGATCTAGGCGAACTCAAAGCGCTTCTCCACCTCGAACACGACGAGCGGCACCTCCTCACAGTGGTACTGGTGGGCTTATCGGAATTGGGAGAGCGCATTGCGTCTGATTCTGCCCTCGCACAGCGCGTCGAAGTGCGTGTCGCGCTCTCTGGCCTCGACGTCTCGTCCACGGGGGAATATGTCGCCCATCGAGTGCGCGCTGCAGGGGGGGACCCTCGCATCTTCGAGCCCGCAGCCGTAGCGGCGCTCTGTGGTGCGGCGCGGGGGCTGCCCCGCATCGTGAACACCCTGGCCGATAACGCGCTCTTCGAGGCCCACCTGGTGGGACGCCGAACCGTCAGTCCCACGGACGTAGCGCGCGCGGCGCAGGACTTGGGGATCCCCGCTCCAGGGGTAACTGGAGACGCCCATGCCACAGCGCCTTCCGCGGGCCACTCCGCTGAATCCGTCGCGACGAGAGCAGCCGAAACATCCCGCGCGGTAGCCCGGCAAGGGCCGGCTACACGCGCCACCATAGAGCCCGAAGCTGAGGTCGCACCGATCTTTGATTCAAGAACCCTCGGCGCCGACCCCTTCCAAGGCGCTGGCGATCTGCCCGACGATGGTCCCCCGAAGGAGGAGGAGATCGAGGGACTCTTCGTCGACCTCATCGACGAAGAGCGCTGAAACGAGTGGGACTTGCTGGCGGCATCACCACGTGCCAATCTGAGTGGCGCGCGGGAATAGCTCAGTTGGTAGAGCATCAGCTTCCCAAGCTGAGGGTCGCGGGTTCGACTCCCGTTTCCCGCTCCAAGATTCCGTAACGCCTCCGCTCACTTAGCGCGAAGGCGTTTTCGTTTCGGTCCATTCCCGTTGACGCAGATTGACGTAATTGACGGAAGGAAAGCCGGGCCAGAAGGTCAGCCGGCACCTCACCCGGCTCAAGCGCCATCGGCTCCACGTAGTCCTCGCTCAGCCACTTCGCATAATGCTCGGACGTGATCTGCGTCCCGGCGTGCCCGAGCTGGCGACTGATGTACCCGATCGAGATTCCCGCCATGAGGAGCTGCGAGGCGTATGTGTCGCGCAGGTCCTTGATGCTCCGGTGCCCAAGGCCCGCGCGCTCGCAGATACGCCGCCACTGCCGCTTGCGGAAGTTCGAGGCGTCGGTGCCCTCCAGAATGAGCGCGTCCGGCGACGGGTGGAAGCGCACCTCGTAGAGATCAGAGAGCGCAGCGAGGAGCCGCCTCGAGAGGGCCACGTCCCGCATGCGCCCGCTCTTGGGCTCCGTGGGGTTCCAGCCGCGGGGCCGGTTGCTCGTTTCGTCGAGATGGAGGGAGCGACTGGCCCAGGAGATGAGGCCCCAGCGGACCCCCAGCATCTCGCCGTAGCGTAAACCGGCGTCAACTCCGAAGAGCACGAGCACGAGCTCAGGGGCGCCTTCCGCGGCCGCCGCTTGCACGAGGGCGTCGATTTCCTCGGGGCGCTCGAGCGGACGCTTGCGGCCGGATGGATCCGCCAGCGCGCGGCCGCGCTTATTTCGCATCATCCGACGAAGCATCTCGCGGAAGGTCGGGACCGGGTTGGTCCCTAAGATGCCAAGGTCCACCGCATAGCCGAGTACGGCAGACAACACGTCGAGGTAGTGTCGCCCTGTGCCCACCGAGCGCCCCGGGCCCTCGATCTGCTCCGCCCACCAAGCGCGCAATGTCTGCGCGGTGATCTCGTCCAGTGGCACCGAGCCGAGCGGACCGAGGAGCGCACCGCCAGCACGCAGATAGCTCGGCCGGTCACGCCGTGTCGTCTCCGCCAGGTAGCTCGTGTCCTCAGCGAGGTAGCGCCGTGAAAACTCCGTCAGCGTCGGGCAAGCGGCGTTGCCGCGTATCTGAGCCACGAGCATGCGTTCGCGGATCTTCTCCACGGCGCGTTCACCGATCCCGCGATTCTCGGGGGTATCCGGACCAACAGGGATTCGCTCCACCGGCTGCTTGGCGCGATGGATCGCGACGTAAAGGCGCCCGCGAATGGATTGCAGCGTAACGCCCAGTGGCTCGCCTCCGTGCACGGATCCTACCGTAGCCTCGCAAGCGCTTGCGCGGCGATCCGGTCGGCCGGATCCTCCTCGCGCTTCCGGCGCAGTCGGTCGAGGTACGTCAAGACCGCCGCGGCGGGGATAAGCCAATCCTTGCCGTCACGTACAGCCCCCGGAAAC
>DATFYN010000082.1:0-2472 GCA_035315025.1 Myxococcota bacterium | reverse complement strand
GGTAGGGCGGGCTTTGCGGCCGCTCGTCGCGATGGGTGCTCCGGATCCCCCGGAGCTTTCGGACCTCGCGCTCGAAGGCATCGATGGCCTGGTCGAGCGCGAGACCCAATTCATCCGCGGAGCGCACCGCGATAATCTCCTTGCCGCGCACTTGGCAGGTGACCCGGATCTCCTTTCCGCCGTGGCGGTGGTGGCCGCTCCCCCGACCTACGATGCGCAGGTCGATCATGTCGGTGTGGCCCTGCGCGAGTGCGGCGAGTCGTGCCTCGATCGCATGGCGCTCCTTCTCTGAAATCTCTTCCGTGTGGCTCCAATGAATTTCCATGCTCCTCCCCCCTCTTCCTGTCCCCTTCCCCGCGTGGCTCGAAGGCGTCCTCCAGGACGGGATGCAACGGGCGTACCTCCCGAAGCCCATCGGGTGCATAGGCGGGGAGGGCGAGTGTGACCTTCGGCCGCACCTGTGGGACAGAACGACCGAGCGAGAAGGGAGGGCAACGAGCACGTTGAGCTTGTGGCCGAGGGGCTCGGGCGGGGGCCATCGCGTCGAAATCACGGAACCCCGTCGCCGGCTCGCTGCGAAGCGCCCATGCGATTCCCCGCGCGCTCCGGCACCTTCCAGAACGAACTTTCCGCCGAGAATCCTCCTGCAACGCTGAGAGAGAGCACCTCTTGACGTCAGGGATGGGAGAAGACATGAACGTGAACCCCCACGCCGGGAAACCGGCAGAACCTTGGATGCTCGTAAACGTGCCTCGGCTCATGACCGCGTACTACACGGCAGTTCCCGATCCCGCGGTGGCTGCCCAGCGTGTCGCATTCGGCACTTCCGGTCACCGCGGCTCTGCCTTCGAACACGCTTTCAACGAGGCGCATATCGTCGCGATCACCGAAGCCATCTGCCTTTATCGCGGCGAGCAGGGTATCGACGGGCCCCTTTTCCTCGGGATTGATACCCATGCCCTCTCGGAAGCGGCATTCTGTAGCGCGCTCGAGGTGCTGGCGGCCCGGGGTGTTGAGGTGATGATCGACGCTCAAGGCGGCTACACGCCAACGCCGGTCGTGTCTCATGCGATCCTCACGCACAATCGCGGTCGCAGCCACGGGCGGGCCGACGGCATCGTCGTCACCCCATCCCACAATCCCCCGCCCGACGGGGGGTTCAAGTACAACCCGCCCCACGGCGGGCCCGCCGAAAGCCAAGTGACCGCCTGGATCGAGGAAAGGGCCAACGCGCTCCTGACGAGTGGCATTGACCACGTGAAGCGCATCCCATTCGAACGGGCGCGGCGCGCTTCGACAACGCACCGCCACGAGTACCTGGAGGCCTACGTCGGAGACCTCGGTAACGTCGTGAACCTCGAGGTGCTGCGGGACGCCACGCTAAGCCTAGGTGTGGATCCGCTCGGAGGGGCAGGGGTCCAGTATTGGGGCAAGATCGCGGAACGTTACGGAGTATCGCTCACCGTAGTGAGCGATGTCGTCGATCCCACATTCCGCTTCATGACCGTCGACTGGGACGGGAAGATTCGAATGGACTGCTCCTCGCCTTACGCGATGCAGCGATTGATCGGCCTGAAGGATCGGTTCGATGTGGCTTGGGCCTGCGACACCGATCACGATCGCCACGGCATCGTCAGCCGGAGCGGTGGTCTTCTCAATCCCAACCACTTCCTTGCCGTCGCGGTGTCCTATCTCTTCACGCACCGCAGCAAATGGCCAGCGGACGCCGCGATCGGCAAGACGGTCGTGACCAGCAGCTTGATCGACCGCGTGGCAGCGCGCGCCGGTCGCCGCTTGGTGGAGGTACCCGTCGGCTTCAAGTGGTTCGTCGAGGGCCTCCTCTCAGGCTCCCTCGGCTTCGGCGGTGAGGAGAGCGCCGGCGCCTCCTTCCTGCGCCGCGATGGCACGGTGTGGACGACAGACAAGGATGGAATCGCGATGGGGCTCCTCGCTGCGGAGATGACCGCTGTCACCGGCCGAGATCCGGCCGAGCTTTACCGTGAGCTGACGCGGGAGCTCGGCGAACCCCAATTCACGCGGATCGACGCGCCGGCGACGCCGGAGCAAAAGAAGCTGCTCTCCCATCTCTCACCGCAAAACATCAAGGCGACGCAACTTGCGGGAGAAAAGATCATCAGCATGATCACCGAGGCCCCGGGCAGTAAGGCCGCGATCGGCGGCCTCAAGGTCGTCACCGAGAGCGGTTGGTTTGCGGCGCGGCCCTCTGGCACCGAGGGTGTCTACAAGGTCTACGCGGAGAGCTTCCGCGGAGAGGACCACCTGCGTCGGATCCTCGAAGAAGCACAAGCGCTGATCCGCCGTGTCTTCGAAGAAGCTGGAATGATCTAAGGATCGCAGGATGGGTCACGACGCAGCCCAAGCCCCCTCGATCGCCGCCCGGCGGACGGGGCGCGTCGCGTTCGGCGAGGCGCTCTATCCCGAGCGAGGCGTCTCGCGCGCGGTGGCGTCGGG
>DATFYN010000081.1:0-8879 GCA_035315025.1 Myxococcota bacterium | reverse complement strand
CCGCTTGGTCCGGTACACCGTCGACCCGCCGACGGCGACACTGATCGCGATGTCCTGATCGCTCGCCCCCGCGTCGGCGGCCAGCAGGATCTGCGCCCGCTTGAGCTTGCGCGCGGCCTGCTTGCCGCCGCTCAGCAGGGCGGTGACTTGGTCGCGCTCGCTCTGGTTCAGCTCGACCCGGTAACGTACATTCATCGCTGCCCCCCCCAGGGTTCAGGGCATAAAAGATGAACAGATGAATCAGATCCCGGGCGTTTCTCTTCCCCCTTGCGCACCCCGCTTCACCCCCAAGCAGGGGCAATATTTGGCCTTCATCTACGCCTACACACAGGTCCTCGGACGAGCGCCGGCGGAAGCCGACCTGCAACGCTTCTTCCGAGTGAGCGCCCCCTCAGTCCACCAGATGGTGCTCACGCTCGAGCGCGCCGGACTGATCCAACGCCAGCCCGGCGTCGCACGCAGCATCCAGCTGCTCGTCGACCCGCAAGCCCTGCCGATCCTAAAGACCCAACCTGTCAAAACCTCTGTGTCGAGGTACTAGGGAGATTTCCGCCGATCTGTGACTGCCCCGGCGTGCGGCCCTGTGCGCGACCAAGGAGGGGATTCCAGGTCGCGTGCGCCGACTCGAGCACCCTGTCATCCACACACTTCGGTGATCACCCGAAGGGCGTTCTCTCCGAGCGCCTTGCGGACGATCTCATGCGGCTGGCTTCGTGCGAGCAAGCCCTGGGTGATGTGCGGGTAGACCGTTACGTCCTCCATCCCCTTTACCGGGAGGATCATGCCGTCGAAGTCGCTGCCGAGGGCGATCGCGTCCGCGCCACCGACTTGAATCACGTGCTCTACGTGGTCGAGGAAACCGGAGAGATCGCCTTTTACGAAGGTGTTTCCGAACGCGATACCCACGACGCCTCCGCGATCTGCAATGCGGCGAATCTGGGTGTCGTCGAGGTTGCGCGGATGGTCCACAAGCGCACGACAGGCCGTATGGCTCACCACGAAGGGACGTTTCATCGTCCGGAGCGCGTCGTCGATGCCGCGCGAGTTCAGGTGCGCGAGATCGACCACCATGCCGAGCCGCTCCATCTCCGAGATGAGCTCGAGGCCGAAGTGCGTGAGCCCCGCGTCGTCGAAGGCCGAGATGGTCATCGGGTACGCCGCCTCGGTGGCCTGAAAATGGACGAGGCCCAACATGCGAAGGCCGTGCTCGTAGGCGGTGCGCACATCCTCTAGGCGTCCCTCGATTCCCTGCGCACCTTCGAGCGCCGCAAGCCCGGCAAAGCGTCCCTCGGCCACTGCCCGGCGGACCTCGCTCCCGCTCTTGCAAAAGGCCAGACGATCGGGGTGGGTAGCCGCGGCGCGGCTCAGCAGGTTCATCGTATCGAGCGTCTGGGGGAACCCGCTGCCGCGTCCGCCCCGTTCCCACCAGGCGAGGAACTTGAGCGGAAGCATGAGCTCGGGATGGACATGGCGGGGGTTGATCACGAGCCCGAAGACGCAGGCCTTAAGTCCCCCCAAGGCGGCGCGTTCCAGGTCGAAGTGCCAGGCGAAGGGGGAGTAGGGCAGCCGGTTGCGGTGCGGCCGCGCCAGGTCGTAGCCTAACAGACGCACCCACAACAGTGTGTCGATGTGGAGGTCAAGCACGAGGCACTCGCGGTGAAACGCCAGTGCATCGGCATCCACGCTGGATCGGCTCGTCGCGTCCTCCAAAGCTCGGCGGTTCAGCGGTCGCCGGGCGCGTGTCCCCCCCGGGCGCTCGCGCGCAACGGCACGCGGCGCGGGTTCATCAAGAGCATGCTAACTAACGAGGTACGGTGCCGGCAGAGGGCACCGGGAGTCGGAGGGGATGGCACAGCCAGGATTCGCGCTCGACGCGCTCGGCCTCGTCGCAGTGCTCGCGCTCGTCCTCGCCAATGCCTACTTCGTCGCCACGGAGTTCGCCCTGGTTGCGGTGCGTCGCAGCCAGATCAGGGTGTGGGTCGCCGAGGGGCGGCGCGGCGCCAGCGCGGTCGCGGCCGCGATTGAGCGGCTCGGTGATGCGATCGCCGCGTCCCAGCTCGGGATCACCGTCGCAAGTATCGGACTCGGCTGGATCGGCCAGCCGGCGTTGGCGCATCTGCTGGCGGTGCCTCTTGCCGCGACCGGCATCGAGAGCGTCGTGGCCGTTCATAGCGTTGCGGCGGTGCTGGCGTTCGCGGCCATCACCTTTCTGCATGTCGTTCTCGGGGAGCTCGCGCCCAAGGCCCTCGCACTGGACCGGCCCGGCGAAGTCGCGCTGCTCTTCGCGCGGCCGCTGCTCGTGTTTGGCCGCGTCTTCCGCTGGGTTCTGGTGGTGTTGAGGGGCACAGGCAATGGGCTGGTCAGGCTCTTCGGGGTCCGACCGGCGGGCGGGGTGGAGCGCGTGCATTCTGCGGACGAGCTCTCCTTGCTGGTGTCGGAGGCCCGCGAGGCAGGAGAGATTCGTGCCGAACAGGGCCGCATTCTGGGCCGTGTTTTCCGCATCGCGCGCACACGTGTGCGCGATGTGATGGTCCCGCGTGAGCGCGTGTTCGCGATCGATCACAAGACCGATCCTGAGGGTCTGCTCGATCGATTGCGCGAGGAAGGCTACACCCGGCTTCCCGTGTATCGGGACAACCTCGACCAGATCGTCGGCATTCTCCACACCAAGGACCTCTTCCACCTCTATGCGAAGACCCGCTTGGTACTTCTGAGCGACGCGATTCGCCCAGCCATCGAGATGCGTCCCGATACGCTGATCGGCGAAGCGCTGCGGCAGTTCCGGCGTGGCCGCCGACACATGGCGGTGGTACGTGAGCCTGGAGGTCCGGTTCTCGGCCTCGTGACCCTCGAAGACGTGCTGGAAGAAATCGTCGGCGAAATCGAGGATGAGCACGACGAGCCGACGCCGGCGGGGAGCGAGTAGCCCTCCCGTGGTCAGCGGCTTGGGAGTGCGCCCAGCCGGATGGACGAGAGGATGCGCCGAAAGACGCCAGGCGCGAGCGTGCGGATCAGGTAGCCGGCGATTGCGATACGCGGGATCGTGACCTCGTGCCTTCCGAGCTCAAGACCGCGGAGCGTTGCGCGTGCGACGTCGTCCGGATCGAGTGCACCGCGGCGCACCCTCTCCGGGAGCCGGGCGAGCTCCGCCTCGGTGAAGAGCGCGGTGCGGACCAGCCCGGGATAAAGCGCCAGCACGTGGATCCCGCGCGGAGCGAGCTCCACGGCGAGCGCCTCGGAAAGCCCCGTCACGGCAAATTTCGACGCCGAGTAGACGGCCTCATCGGGCTGCCCGAGACGCCCCGCAACCGACGAGACGTTTACGATCCAGCCCTCCCCCCGCGCAAGGAGGTGGGGCAGCGCAAAGTGGAGGGTGTGGAAGAGGCCCTGGACGTTCGTTCGCAGGATCGCGTCCATCGCCTCGAGCGAGGTGTCAGGGAAAAGCCCGTGCGCGCCGATGCCAGCCGAGCAGACGACGATGTCGAGCCGACCATGCCGTGCCGTCGCGGCGTCGATTGCAGAGCCAAGGCCTGCGGGATCTCCGACGTCGCAGGGATGCGTCGAGACCACTCCTCCCGCCCGGGCGATGCGATCCGCAGCGGCGTCGAGGCGCGCGCTGCCGCGCGAAAGCAATGCCACCGCCGCGCCTCGCGCCGCGAGCCCCCGGGCGATGGCCTCTCCAATTCCACTGGAGCCGCCGGTCACGAGGGCGACGCGCCCTTGGTAGCGCTGAAGGCGAGGCATGGATGCGAGCCTAGCGCGTGGAGCGACCGCGCAGCGCCGCGGGTCGGGCCGGCCTTTTAGTCGAGCCAGGCGCGCAGGTGCGGGCCCAACACGCGCGGGGCGCCTCGCAGGTCGGTAGCACGGCGCGAGCCGGTGAGCACGGCCACCGCCCGCAAGCCTTCGGTGATCTCTGCGGCAGCTTCGAGCGCGCGCGCGGTGCCGCCTTGTGCGAGGGCACGCAGGAAGGGAAGCGCCAGCGAGACTGCGTCGGCGCCGAGGGCAAGCGCGCGAGCCGCGTCGAGGCCACCGCGGATCCCACCTGAAGCGATCGTGCCGAGCCCCACGCGCCTCGCGTACGCTACGCACGCCGCTGTGGGGATCCCCCACTCGCGCAACTCCCGGCCGAGAGCGCGCTGGCGCTGGGGCCCGCGCAGCGCCTCCACACCTGTCCATGTCGTCCCGCCCGCACCGGATACGTCGACCCAGCGCACTCCGATGGCGGCCAGGCGCTCGAGCGTTCCCGGCGCGAGTCCGCAGCCCGTCTCCTTGACGACGAGGGGCACAGGCAGCGTTTCAACAAGCTCTTGGATGGCCAGGAGGCAGCCGCGGAAGTCCCGGTCACCTTCGGCTTGCACGAGCTCCTGCGCGGCATTTAGATGCACGCACAGGGCGTTCGCACCGATCGCCTCGACGAGCTCCGCCGCGCGGGCAGGTCCGACATCCCGCGCTTGAACAGCGCCGAGATTGGCGAGCAGCAAGATGTCGGGCGCGACATCGCGCACGCGATAGCTCTCGGCCGCGTCGGGGCGCAAAAGCATGGCGCGCTGCGATCCCACGCCCATCCCGAGGCCGCACTTCTGCGCCACGGCGGCCAGCGCGCGGTTCACCTTTGCGGCCTCGGGCGTTCCTCCCGTCATCCCCGAGATCAGGATTGGAGCCTCGAGCCGCCGGCCGAAGAGCTCGCACGAAAGGTCGACTTCGTCCACCGAAAGCTCAGGCAGGGAATCGTGGAGCAGGTGCACTTCGTCGAGAAGCGTCCCGTTCCGGTGCTCCACGTCCTCGGTGGTGCACAGCTGCAGATGCGACTCCTTGCGCTCGGAGATATCGCTCATGCGGCCGCCTGCTCCGTCGCCCAGGCGAGGGCCGCTGCCCGGTGGCCTGAGAATGCGGCACTTTCCAGCGTGGCGGGAAGGCCTGTGTCCGTCCAGTCTCCTGCGAGCAGCAGATCACGCACAGGACCTAGGGGTCCGGGTCGCAAGGGCTGGAGCGCAGGAGCCGGGGCCAAAGTCGCAGCGACCTCCTTCACAACGAGGGCATGGCGCAGCTGAGCGTGGGCGGCACCGGGCAGCGCCTGTGCCGCCTCGCGCAGCGCAATCACAGCGATCTCCCGGGTCGGAAGTTCGAGCCATGCCGAGGCCCCGCTGCGCACGCACGCGAGTCGCGCGCCCTCGGGGGAGGTGCGCGCGGGAGCGTTCGGGCGCTGCTGGATGCGGTCCACCTGAAACAGCCACTGCGTTTGGCCGTCGAGGAGACCGAGAAAGTCAGGTCCACCGACAGGACGGTCGAGCCACAGAGTGACCGAGACGATTGGCGTCGCACGTTCAAGCGCTGCCGGTACGACCGAACGAAGGTGGGGCGCCGCGATCCGGCGTACGACCGGCGGCGGCACCGCCAGGACCACGCGCGAAGCGCAGAGGAGTTCGCCGCACGAGCGCACACCCACCGCCCGTCCCTCCTCCACCAGGACTTCGTCTACCGGCGCCCGGCAGCGCACCTTCCCTCCCCGCGCTTCAATGAACTTTCGGGCAGGTTCCGCGTAGAGGTCGGAGAGCGGCAGTGCGGGCAAGAGGAAGCGACTCGCCGAGCGCGGGCCCAGCAGTGCACGGGCGACGACCGCAGCGAGCAGGCCTGCACTCGCTTCGTCGGGGTCCGCATTCAGCGTGGCCCAGGTGAGGGGATCCCACAGTGCTCGCCGCGCTTGCGGGCTTTGACGGAGCGCGAGAAGCGCCTGTGCGACCGTGGAAGGCTCCTCCTTGCCCCGGCTCCGCCCAAATCGCGCGACGAGCGCCCGGCCTGCGCGCAGGGCAGAAAGACGCTGGCGGAAGGAGAGATGCCCGAATCGCATTACACCCGCGGCGAAGTGCAGCGGGGAAGGCAAGGCGGGACACGCAAGGCGTCGCACGCCGCGCGCCGCATCCCACAGGGGCACGTCAAGCTCACTCTCCCACAGCTCCCCGCGGCGGCCGATCCGCGTGAGCAGGGCGAGGAACTCATGGTAGCAGCCCATGAGCGCGTGCTGACCGTTGTCGACGGTGTCTCCCGTGCTGCGCTCCACGAAGGATCGCGCGCGGCCGCCAAGGGCAGGCGCCGCCTCGAGCAGGGTCACCGCGCAGCCTCGCTCCGCAAGCGCACTGGCAGCCGCCAGTCCTGCCACCCCACCGCCCACCACCACGACGCTCATGCGTGTCTACGCAGGTCGAGCCAAGCGCTCGCAGCAATGGCCAGTCGTCGGCGCTTGGAGAGCCGGAGCGGCTCTCCCATACACGGGTAACCGCGACGATGCAGCTCCCCCAGGAGATCGCGATAGATGCGGCCCATGGCCTGCGCAGGCCGGAGGCGGCGGCGGTCTTCAGGAGGGAGCAGAGTCTCAGCACGCTCAAAGTAAACCCGCGCCCGCTCGCCGTGGCAGGCCAGCAAGAGCCGCATCGACTCGCTGACTTCTCGCCGCCGTACCGCCTCGGCGGGCACACCGAAACGCTCCAACTCCTCGCGCGGGAGGTAGATGCGACCCGCCTCAGCGTCGTGGCCCACATCGCGCAGCACGTTTACGAGCTGCACCGCGATGCCCTGGACCCTTGCATACTCGCGGGCCCGCGGATTGTGATAGCCGAGCAGCTCGACCACGAGGAGACCCACGGTCGACGCGACGCGGTAGCAGTAGCGCTCGAGGTCCTCAAAGGTGTCAATCGGTACGCCCATCAGATCCGACTCGACGCCGCGCAGCAGGTCGAGGAAAACTTCTTGCGGCAGCCGAAACCGGTGCACGGCATCGCCGAGGGCGATCCCGACGGGATGCTTCGATTTCCCGAGATACGCCGCTTCGAGCTCCCGTCGCCAACGCCGGATCAGGAGAAGCCGGTCGCTGCGCACGTCGGGATCGTCCGCCATGTCGTCGGCCAAGCGGCAGAAGGCATAGATCGCGTGAAGCGCACGCCGCCGCGCGGCCGGCAGCATCCAAAATGCGGAAGCGAAGCTGGAGCCGCTCTTGCGCGTGATACCCCGGCAATGCTCGTAAGCCCGCAGGAGCTCAGGCTCCATGCGGGGCCTCGGGACGAGCGAGCTCTCCGCGGGCGGCGGCGGCAGGCTCGGCCGGTACGCGGTTCGCCCGCACGGCGTCGCGCACTCCAGCAAAGACGACCTGCAGGCGTTGGCGCGCGCCAAGGTGCGGCGCCCCCTGCTGCACCGCATAGTCGGCGCTGGCCAACGCGTCGCACGCGACGAGACCTGCGCGCCGAAATAGCGCCACCTCAAGGCGCAGCCGTCCGTGCGTCGCCGTGACGAGCGCGCTCCCCTGCTCGAGCAGCGTCCGGGCTCGAGCCGTTTCGAAGGCGAGTAGCGTGCGCAGTGCCGGGCTGTCCTCGCCACGCAGCAGCGCCTCGCGATCCACGGCGAAGCGTGCCAAATCCTCGGTGGGGAGATAAATCCGGCCTCGACGTGCGTCGTCAGCGACGTCCTGCCAGTGGTTTACGAGCTGAAGGCCCGTGCAGATCTGATCGGAGGCCTGGAATAACTGTGGATCGTGCACGCCAAAGACCAGCAGCACGAGACGACCCACCGGATTCGCGGAATCGCGGCAGTACTCCAAAAGGTCTTCCCAGGTTTCATAGCGCTTTTGCACGGTGTCGCGGCGGAACGCGCGGAAGAGCGCGCGGAACGGATCGAGGGGGAGCCCGAGCTCACGGATCACGGCGCCGCACGCGCGTTGTGCGAAATGCGGTGCGGAGCGGCCCGCAGCCGCGGCCTCGAGGCCGCGCTCCCACTCCGCGAGCGCGAGCCGCGGCTCCACACCCGGCGCGGGCTCGTCGGCGAGGTCATCTGCGATGCGCACCGTTGCATAGATCGCCGCGAGCGGAAGCCGGAGCTTCCGCGGCAGCAGGAGGGACCCGACTGCGAAGTTCTCGTAGTGGGTACGCGCCAGCCGGGCGCATGCGCGCAGGTCTTCCTCGAGTGCCGTGCTCAACGCATCTCCGACGGCGGCGATCCGCACTCATCGGGGCGGGCGGGATTGCGCGCGCGATCACGCAGATACAGGCCGAGCGCCGAAAGGGTGAAATAACGGGGATAGCCGTGATAGCGCAGGTAGAAGTGGCCGGGGAAGCCCGTTCCCGTCCACTCATTCTCTGTCCACCCACCGTCCTCGGCTTGACGAGCGAGCAGGTACTCGATTGCGCGCCGCACGGGTGCGCTCCCGCCGCGGCCCCCGGCAATGAGACCCATCACTGCCCACGCAGTCTGGGAGGGTGTGGAAGGACCGCGGCCCCGCGCGGAGGGGTCGTCGTAGCTCGCAGGCGATTCGCCGAATCCGCCATCCTTATTCTGGCGCGTTTCCAGCCAGTCGGCTGCCCGCTTGACGCGTGGGTCGTCGGGCCGGAAGCCAAGCCGCGCGAGACCCGTCAGCACGCTCCAGGTCCCGTAGAGGTAGTTCACGCCCCAGCGGCCCCAGAAGGAGCCGTCGGCCTCCTGACGCGCCGTCAGGAAGGCCAGCGCGCGCTCGGCCTGGCGCGAGCTCAGCGAGTAGCCGAAGTGGCCCAAGAGCTCGAGGCCGCGGCCTGTGAGATCTACCGTCGGCGCGTCGAGCATCGCCTTCATGTCGGCGAATGGGATCTCGTTCCAGACGCCTCTCACATTGTCGACGTCGAAAGCACCCCAGCCCCCGTTCGCGCTTTGCATGTTGAGGGCGAAACGCAATCCGCGTTGCACCGCCTTTGCCTTGCGCACTTCGTCCGTGAGCGTGAGCCGGTCCAGCGTGGTTGCAATCGCCACCGTGTCGTCGACGTCGGGGTAGTAGACGTTCTCGTACTCGAACGCCCAGCCTCCGGGCTTGGCATCAGGACGGTTTCTCGCCCAGTCGCCGCGGACACCCAGGATTTGGCGAT
>DATFYN010000080.1:0-21088 GCA_035315025.1 Myxococcota bacterium | reverse complement strand
AGCGCGAGCGGCCGAGTGCCCGAAGGCTGTGGAACAGGACGGTCAGGACGAGACGCAAGGCTTTCATGGGAGACGATGCTGGCGCGGGAGGTGCGGTCCATTCAAGGGGCGAGGTGAGTCGATTGTCGGGTAGCCTCGGGTTCCGGAATACCGAGTGATTTCAACGCGTATGCGTATTGGCGAACCACAAGCCGAAGCGAACCTAGCAGTATGCGTATCGCTACCTCCGACAACGTTGAATTTTGCCTCGCGCTGTGGTCTCTATCGCCGGGTGCTGAAGCGCGCCGCCCTTCTTCGCCTCTTCCCTTTACGCCGGGCCGTGCCACCAAAGCCTAGGGTTCTTGCTCGCGTTAGGACCGAATACGGGGCTCGCGAAGTGATCGACTATGCAGTTGCGCCAGGCGAGCGTGTCCGGGCGTTTCTCTTGCTGCCGGGCGGTCGCAAGCGGCGCCGTGCGGGCATTCTCGCTTCGCATCAACACGCTGGAGAATACAAAGTCGGAAAATCAGAGCCGGCCGGCCTTGCTGGCAAGACGATGTACCACTATGGCGTCGACCTCTGCCGGCGGGGCTACGTCGTACTGTGCCCGGATCATCTCGGCTTTGAAGAGCGCTACGCGTCGACGACCTTGACTCGGAAGGACACATCCTCCGAGGGCCGCGAGCAGGAATCCCTCCTCTTCGCAGACTGTCTGCTGCACGGCTCGAGCCTTACAGCCAAGTACCTCTTCGACATGCTGCAGGCATTCGACGTGTTGGGGAGCGACGACCGCGTGGATCCCGGACGCTTGGGGGTGGTCGGCCACTCTCTCGGCGGCCAAACCGCACTGTGGCACGCCTTCTACGACGAACGCGTGCGCGTGGCCTTCGCGTCCTGTGGCTTCAGCACCCTCGCTACCGTGCAGAAACACCGGATCCCTCACAATTTCGCGTCTTACCTTCCCCGGCTGCTGGAGGTGGGTGACATCGATGACGTCGTAGCTTCCATCGCGCCACGCGCATTCGGGATGAGCCATGGTGCGAGGGATCCCCTCTTCCCAATGGACGGAGTTCGTCGCATCCAGTCGCGGGCGCGCAGAGTCTTTCCCGAACGCAACTTTCTGAGCGTCGTGTTCCGCGGGCCTCATAGCTTCCCTGATGCTGTAAAGCGCCGTGCCTACGCGTTTGTGAGTGAACACCTGGGTACTTAGTTAGCGGGCTCCTCTTAGCCTTCCCCCAGACCTGTGCTTGCGGAGAGGTCGCGTACGAAAGCCTCATGCTCGGCAAGCAACGTCTCGCGCGCGACGCCTCGTGTGATCACACAAGGCGCTGCTTCGAATTCACGGGAGAGGTGCGTGGCGTCCTCCTCGAAGATCAGCTCCAGGACACCCTGGCCCGCTCGCTCGACGGCAGCCACGAAGCGCTTTCCCCGCCCCCGGGCGTCTTCAGCCCGAACGCCGAGCGTCTCGTCACCCGCCCGCAAACAGACGAGCGGAGCGCCGAGCTGGTTCGGGTACGCGAGGCTCTCACCCGGGGGTCCGATCGGGCGCACACCCAACTGTTCGACCCATGCGAGTGGCGCGGGAAGGCCGTGCAGCAAGAGCTTTGTGCAGCGAATCGCCTCGGGGGCTTTCGCGCGCAGGTGGACGCGAATCCGCCCCGGGCGCTCTGACCGCACGCGGAGCAAGACCGCGCCAGGCGCGTTTTCGCACTTCCCGGTCGAGGTCAGCCCCGCGCTCCGCACGACGAAGGCCTGACCCTCGAATCGCGCACTCGTCTGAGCAGGATCGAGACCATAAATGTTTTTGAGAGTCACCACTTGCACGGAGAGTGCGATTCCGTACGCATCGAAAATGAGATCACGCATGTCGGCGCTCGAGAAATGTGTGGGGTCCAGCCTAGCATCGACTCGCAGAAGTCTTTGACGTCCGGCGTCGCGTTGTGCGCCTCGGCTCCATCCATGCGAGTCAGATCGTCCTGAACGGTGAGCGAGATGGTCGGGCCGGTGGAAATGCACTCTTGAACCTATCGATCTCGAGTAGCCTCTATGGATTCGTCCCCGTCTACACCTTACTCAGTTTCACGTGCACCCCTGTGCAGGGGAAGATCGAAGCGCTCGAGGCTTGACCCCAACCGGTGGCAGGACGCCAAACTCGCCTCTTGGCGGCGCAGAAGAAATCGACGGCCTTCGCCGTGTCCTCAGAGCCCTTCGGCAGCGCGCGCAGCAAAGGGAAGGCCCCGGCGCTTGTGCGCGTAGAGGGGAGGAGCTACTGAGTCAGGAAATCTGGGGCATCGCGAGGTTTCCAATCTGAGGAGAGCCTTCTTCTTGTGAAGCCTTGCAGGACGACCCGCGTGTCTTCGTGGGGGACTCTCCCTCTGCCGTGAGATCGGGCAGCGGGTCGCCGCGTGTTGCTTCGGGATTCGCCGCCACGGACCTGAGAAAGATCTCCGCCGCCCGCTGCATACGCTCCCGCAGCGATCCCGATGTGTTTTCGTAGAGCCAGTGGAGGATGGTCCCGTTGGCAAGGCTCTCAAAAGCGCAGGTCAGATCCCGAGTCCTAAACTCGCGGCGGATCTCACCGCGCTCCTGCCCGCGCGCAAGGAGCCGCTCGAGTCGTGTGAGCGCCGTCTCGCGCATGTGCTGTGCGGTGCCGCCCTCGTCGAGCCCGATCTGGATTTTCGCGATCTCCCGGAAGACGCCGCGGCAGCATCCGTACGACTGCTCGAGGCCGGATCCCATTTGGTCGAAGAGGGCACGCACGAGCGTGGATGTCGGAGTCGAGGGGTCCGCGAGGGCGCCCTCGAGCAGGCGGCAGTCGCGGGCGAAGACGTCCTCGGCGATCGCCTCGAGGAGTGCATGCTTTGAGGCGAAGTAATTGAACACCGTGGCGCGGGCGACCCCGGCGAGCTGCGCAACCTCCGCCATCGTGACCTGATCGAGGCCCCGGCTCGCGAAAAGGGAGCGCGCGGCATCGAGAATCCGGCATCGTTGGTCGATCCGGTTCTGTTCGCGCTTCGAAAGCACTCCGAAGTCTAATTCGGAACTTAGACTCTAGTCCAGAAAAATTTGCGACCGTGGACCCAAGCATTCCAGGCGTCGGATCGCCTCGGTGGGGCCGAGGGCACCGCGTAGGGACCAATGGATCGAGAGGAGGGATGGCGTCGACGCTCGCTTCCGCTTCGCCCCCCAATTCCATTGCGGGCCTGGCCAGGACTAGAACAGGTTTCAATTCCGCAGTACGGTCCTCACCAACGAACGTCCCCCGGCCGCATGGCCTTTCGCGAGGAACCTAAGATGCGCACCCCGCTTTGCGAGCAACTGGGCATCGAGTTTCCGATCTTCGCATTCACCCACTGCCGTGACGTCGTGGCGGCGGTCAGCAATGCCGGTGGGTTCGGCGTACTCGGCGCGGTCGGCTTCAATGCCGATCAGCTCGAGATTGAGCTCAAGTGGATCGACGAGCACGTAGGCGACAAGCCCTACGGCGTGGACATCGTGATCCCTGGAAAGTACGAAGGGAAAGGCGAATCGCTCGACGCAGCGGCGCTCGAAGCGAAGCTGCGCGAGCTGATCCCCCAGCAGCACCGCGAGTTCGCCAAGCGGCTGCTTGCCGAGCACGGCGTGCCCGAACTGCCCGCCGGCGAGAAGGCGCGCGAGCTCCTCGGTTGGACGGCGACCACGGCAGGACCGCAGGTGGAAACCATCTTGAAGCATCCGAAGGTGCGGGTTGTAGCCAATGCCCTCGGTACGCCACCGGCGGAGGTGATCCGCGAGATCCAAGATTCCGGTCGACTGGTCGGCGCTCTTTGCGGGAGCGTGAAGCATGCACTCGCCCACAAGGCAGCGGGAGTCGACTTCGTGATCGCGCAAGGCACCGAGGGCGGCGGCCACACCGGGGACATCGGGAGCCTCGTGCTCTGGCCGCAGGTGATCGATGCCGTCGCACCGCTGCCGGTGCTCGCTGCAGGCGGCATCGGAGACGGCCGCCAGATGGCCGCAGCGCTCATGCTGGGAGCGCAGGGCGTGTGGACGGGCTCCATCTGGCTCACGGTCGAGGAGGCAGAGGCGCCGCCCGCGCAGCAAGAGTCGCTACTGCGAGCGAGCAGCCAGGATACGGTGCGCTCGCGCGCATACACCGGAAAGCCGTGCCGCATGTTGCGCAACGATTGGACCGAGGCGTGGGACAAGCCCGAGAATCCGAAGCCGCTCGGGATGCCTCTGCAGTTCATGGTCACCGCGGACGCCGTGGCGCGCACCCACCGCTACGCCGGAAAGGCGCAGGCGGTGGCGTTCAATCCGGTCGGACAGGTCGTAGGCCTCATGAATGAGGTGAAGTCCTCGCGCGAGCTGATCGTCGAGCTCGTGGAGGAATACCTCGATGCGGTCGAGCGCTTCCGCCAGATCCAGCCCGCCGACGCAGAGGCCTGATCCGAGCGGGACCGGTTGGGGGGCCTCGCGCGTACCTTTCCCCTGGCGGATCGATGGTTCTGCTCGACGCTGTGCCAGACATATCCCAATCGCAGGTTTTTCATGGCGGCCACGGCCGCCGGGATTGTGAACGATACCTCGTTGACCGCTTCGCCGCCCCCCAATGGAAACATCATGGAGCGGCTTGACGCGCACGGGATCTCCTGGCGGAACTACTTCTCCGATCTCCCCTCCGTCTTCATTCTTCTCGACTACGCCTCTGCGCACCAGAGCAACATCAGCCCCATCGCACAGTTCTTCAGCGACGCAGGGGCTGGAACGCTCCCGTTCTTCTCGATCGTGGACCCCAATTTTGGCTCGCAATCCGAGGAGGATCCCCAGAATATCCAGCTCGGGGAAGCCTTTGCCGCAAGCGTGATCAACGCCGTGATGAGCAGCCCCGCATGGCCCCGCACCCTTCTCGTCTGGCTCTACGACGAGCACGGTGGATACTTCGATCACGTCCCCCCGCCTCGCGCAGTTAAGCCCGACGACATTCCGCCGGATATCCAAGTTCCCCCCGACTTGCCGGGTGGCTACGATCGCTATGGATTCCGCGTGCCGGCGGTGATCATCTCGCCGTACGCTCGGCCTGACTATGTTTCGCACGAAGTGCGGGATCACACCGCGATCCTGAAGTTCATCGAGAGGAAATGGAACCTGCCGGCGCTGACGTTCCGCGACTCCAACGCCGATGACCTTCTTTGACTGCCTCGACTTCCGCCGGCCGCCTGCCTTCCTTGAACCGCCGACACTGCCACTGCCGGGGCCCATCACGAATCCGTCCAACTGCACGCCGGGGAACGCCGGGACGATTCCACCACCGGGTGCGGTGACACCGGAACGCGACGACGACGATGACCGTCGCGCCAGGCCTCCGGAAGATCCTTCGGACCGAGCGGATTAAGCGTGGGCGTCCTTTCCCCGAGTTGGCGCATTGAATATGCGTTCGCGTCCCCGGGGCAGCCCTTCCCTATGCTACTCCGAGGGAATGGATGTCGTGGGCGCAAGGCGTGGGATCTGGGGTAGCCACGCTGCAGGCTGTTGGTCGAGCAGCGTCTTCGCATCCCAGTAATCGCGCCAGAGTGTCAGCTTAGCGCCCCGAAACTTGAAAACGGCCGCAACGCGAAGCTTCGCGCGCTCGCCGGTTGCATGATGCCAGACTTCCGTACGCTCGACGAGCACGGTGTCATGGTCTTCGAGCAACTCGTGAATCTCCGTCGGAAGGCGCTCGAGGCCCGCAAAGCCGAGCTCAAGTTTGGCACGGATCGCCGCAGGGCCGACGACGGTGGCTTCGGGATACGGCACGTCCTCGTAGATGCAGTCATTGGCGCAAAGCTCCGCGACAGCACCAAGATCGAGGCGTTCAAGCGCCTTGAACAACCGGTCTAAAAGCTCGGCATTACGACCCACGAGGTTCCCTCCTCGCATCCGCGTGCCGTGCAAGGCGCGGCGCTCGGTAGCTTCACAACTCCGAGGCGAATCTTACACCTCGGGCACCGGGGCCGGAGCGCACCGAGCGGGAGGCGGTTCGGGTACGGAGGATACGCAGCGTGTGTGGGACAGGTAGATCCGCGCAACGCTTCGACCGCGCCCGGCAAACAGCCGCTCTCCGAAGCCAGGTGGAGATTGCGGAGAGTTCGTCGTCCGGCGAGGCCCCGCCCGTCTTTCGCGGTTCAAGACCGGGGTGTTATTTCGAGGGCGGCGACTCGCCGCCCAAGGGCGTGGCCTCGGGTCGCTGGAGCAGGCGGCCAAAGATCTCGTCCGGAGACTCGGCGACGCCCGATCCAAAGCCCTTCGCCTTCAGGTTCATCGCGAGCCCTTCGCACACCGACTCCGGGTTCTCGACCCCGCAGCGGCATAGGTGAGCCGCGAGAAGCCGATCGATCACCATCTGCATCTGCTTCACTTTCAGCGTCTTTGAATCGAAGAGGGCCTGCTTCAGCACAAGGCGGAGCATTCCACGCGCCTCCATCCGGTCGAGATTCGTAGTCCGTTCGAGCTCTTCGGCCACGAAGTCGAATACCGCGGAGTCCGCCATCAGGAATGCGCCTCCGCGGCGGGGGATCGGGTCGCAAGCCAGCGTGCATAGGCCTTCGGGGGCAGGAAGGCGAGGAACAGAGCCGACGCCGTGATCATCCCGCAGGACGAGAGTGCGACCTCCACCCCGGCGCCGAGGTGCTCTCCGGGGCGCAGGGCAAGGACGGCGAAGTAGATTCCTAAGAATCCGAGCGCCGCTGCCGACAGCGCGATGCCCCAGCACAGGAAGCTTGCGCTCACGACCGCATCGGCAAAGCCAATCGCGACACGCTGGCGCGTCACGCGCCAATAGCCAAGGGACTCCGCCGCTCCCCAAGCGAGGCAGGTGGCCTTGAGCCAGATGTCGAGATGGAAGTGCCAGAGAGGCTGACCCGACCCGATCGGAACCACCATGTAGCCCACGAGGGCGACGGCAAGGCCGGCGCCCAGGACGATCGGGAATGCACGCGCCCACCGCGCACCCGGCCGGAAGACACGCCAGGTAAAAACGGAAGCGGAGAGAAAGCCGAGCGCCTGAACGGCGAGGCCGGTTACGAAGGAGAGATAAGCAAAGCGGGTGCCCGGGGCGAGGGTCGGGCCCCCCAATAGGACACAGAAGCCAAGCGGGCCAATCCCGAGGAGGCCCATGCCCGCGGTGAGCTCGGGGAGCTGGCGCGTCTTACGCCACAAGCCGAGAAGCCGCAGGGACACGAAGAGCCCGACGACGAAAAAGACCCCCATCCCGACGATTCCAATCATCGACCCCTCGGTCCCCTGCGCGCCTAAAGCCCGAGGAGCTGTCTCGGTGATTCGGCTGAGGCTCTTGAGCAGCTGCGGGCCTGGGCTTGCCCCTTCTGGGAAGTGGCAACGCGCTCGCCGGAGCACTCTTCTCGAAGAGTAAAGGGCTTCCGGGAGCCTCGTCTCGTACGGTCTGTGCCTCGAGTCACGGGGTGATGCGCAGTGCGGCTGGTGCGGTGGTGTGTCGACAAGTGTTCAGATCAGATTTTCGCGTGAGAGCAACGGGCACCTTCCCTCGCTTTACTGAACAACGTTCAGTAACAGAACGGTGAGCGCCCCCCCCTCGTTCTCCACTGAACAGCGTTCAGTGGCACCCCAAGGACCGGCGACCTCCGGCGAGTTCGCGGGGCTCCGACGCCATCGTCGATGCGAGGTTCGATACAAAAATTCTCGCTGTGGGAAACGATTTTACGAAGAACGCCTCTCGTCTTCGAGTAAACTGAGGCATTCCGAGAATTTGTGTAGAGAGCATCTCGGGCATGGAGCTTGCTGCGGATCGAACGTGGGGCTCCGATCAACAGGATCAAGAGAAGGAAGGGAAACTCATGAGCCGCACCTGGAAAGTGTCGCTTGCGAAGTGGATGCTGGCACCGGTTTTTGCGCTAGGTCTCGCGGCCGGAGTCTCCGACCAAGCCGAAGCGCAGGGCTCAGGGTACACGCAAACCCGATATCCCATCGTGCTGGCCCATGGGTTGCTGGGGTTCAAGCAGCTGTTCGGGGTGCTCGAGTACTTCTACGGGATCCCCGAGTCTCTTCAGGGTAGCGGCGCCCGTGTCTATGTGACGCAGGTGAACGCCGTCGACTCGAGTGAGGTCCGCGGCGAGCAGCTCCTTTCCCAGGTCGAGACGATTCTCGCCGTCACCGGCGCGCAGAAGGTCAACCTGATCGGCCACAGTCAGGGCGGCTTGGATGCGCGCTACGTGGCTGCCGTCCGACCGGACCTCGTGGCGTCGATCACGACTGTGGGTACGCCCCACAAGGGCGCACAACTCGCGGATTACTTGCTTCGCCTGCCGCCTTCGGGCCAGGGCGTCGTTGCCGGTCTCCTCGATGCCATCGGAACGCTCATCGACTTCGCTTCCGGTACTCCCTCACCGCAGGACGCACTCGCCTCGCTGGGCACTCTGAGCTCGGCCGGGGCGGCCGAGTTCAACGCAAAGTATCCACAGGGTGTCCCCCCCACTCCGTGCGGGAGCGGAGCGGCTTCCGTCAATGGCGTACAGTTCTACTCCTGGGGAGGTACGGGTACCTTCACCAACTTCTTTGACATTTCTGACCCGATTCTCGCCCTCACCGGGTCGGTGTATACCGAGGCGAACGATGGCCTCGTGGGGCACTGCAGCTCGCACTTCGGCACTGTCCTCCGGGACAACTATCTCTATAACCATCTCGACGAGGTGAATCAGATTTTAGGCCTGGTGTCACCCTTCGAGGCGAACCCGGTCTCCGTCTTCCGCGCGCAGGCGAATCGACTGAAGAACGGCGGCCTCTAGCTGCACGGGGGTGCGGTATCCGTCCCGGCCGACCGGGCGGGCGCTGCACCCTTCGCACGTGGTTCTCACATGAAGCGTCGCTGGCTCATTTCCTCCGCGATCGCACTCGTTGGGATCGCCGGCGTGCTCGGGCTCCGGCGTCTCGAGGCCCCCGCTCCACCTGCCGCGGCGCGGGCTTTGACTGTCGCTGCCGAGTCAGCGTCCCGGGCGGAAGCGGCGGAGCGAGCCGCGGGTCCAGTCGGGCCACTGCCTCCCTCACTCCGGGGGACGCAGGTCGACGGAGACCTTCCGACGGATGCGCGAGGTCATCTCGTGGTCGGCCCCGATGTGCGCCGCTTCTTCGACTATTTCCTCAGCGCGACGGGCGAGGAGCCGATGGCAACGATCCGCGCTCGCATCGTCGGCGAGCTTCGCCAACGCCTTCCCCTGACGGCAGCGAACGAAGCGATTGACCTTCTCGATCGGTATCTCGCGTATCGCGAGCGTGCCGCGGCTCTCGGTCCCGCGGATAGCAACGACCTCGAGGCAAGTTTCGCCGCGCTCGAACAAGTGCGACGCGAGGTGCTGGGCGATCACGACGCCGTAGCCCTATTTGCGGATGAGGAGGATGCAAACCGGGTGGCGCTCGAGCGCCGCCGAATTGCCGAGGATCCCCGTCTCACCGCCGAGGAGAAGGAGCGTGCGCTGGAAGAATCCGAGGCGCGGCTCCCAGAGCCGCAGCGTGAGGCGCGGGCAGAGGCGGTGTCGGCGCTTCGCTTGTGGCAGGACGAGCATCAACTCCGCGCCGACGGTGCGTCGCCGCAGGAGCTTCGAGCGCTGCGCGAGAGCCGGTTCGGAAAGGAGGCAGCCGACCGGCTGGAAGAGGTCGACCGTGAGCATGATGCCTGGAGCCAGCGCCTCAGTCTCTTCCAAAGCGGGAAGGCAGCGATCGAGTCCGACCCTTCGCTCACCAACGAGGAGCGCACTCGCGCGGTGGATCAGCTCCTTCAAGCAAACTTCTCTTCCACAGAGCAGATCCGTGTGCATGCCATCCTCGGCGACCCGCCGGTCGCATCCGCAGCCACACCCTGATCCTGATGCCCCCCGGCACGCCCCGAGGACCGCCGGGGGTGCTCCCGTCACTGTGGCACGCAATGGCCCGAGTCGTATCCATCGCGAGAATCAAGGCGAATCCAGTGCAGTCGTGGACGAGGCATGGGCGAGCCGCAGCCGGTCGTGTTTGTGGTCGATGACGATGCGTCGGTGCGCGAGGGAGATCAGCCGCGAGAGCACGTTTCCGCGCAGCACCCTCCAGGGTCGCCCTGAGAGGTCCCGATCAGAACTGCGTCGCAGCGGAGGGAGCGCGCGTCCTGGGCAATGGCTTCGCCCGCGTCCCGTGCGAGCCGCCAGATCGGGACCGCCGGGAACCCCCTCGAAGGCACGGAGTCCACAAAAAGCACCTGAGGCAGGAGCTGTTGCTCTAACTCTAACCCGCCTCGCTTCCCGCTTGGGCTCCTATTTGTCGAAGGAATAGGCCTGGCTGATTTCGCTGAGAGCCGCGCGGACGTGTTCCGCCGCTTTTGCGCGATGCCCGCCGAAGTCGTGGGCGGCTTTCTCCAGGTGATTCAGAGCATTGTGGAGCGCCTGATCCGCGGCGAGCAACTCCGGATGCTTCTCCGCCGTGTAGGCACGCGTGGCAAAGCCGAGCGCAAATGCCACTCCGAGGGCGACGAGAGTGAGAGAGGTCGAGCGCTTCATCGGTGACGATCCTCCGTTTGTTGTCGTTCGATGAGGTTGTGGGCCAGGGGGACAGCTTGGTCCGGCCTTTCATCGACGAAATGGGCGGGAGGCTAAAGGCGGCTCCACCAGCCGAGAAGCGGCGCAGAGCGGGCTCTGGACCCGTACAGCCGGCGAGCGAGCGGGAGTCTCAGCACCTGGCTCGCCGCGCCTCCACGCCCCACCTCCTGCCCACGCCGGACGTGGTGGGAGGCTCTCCCCACGATCCAGGAGGCCGCCTCGCAAAGGTTGGGGAGGCGCGAGTCGCAAGGACCATACCCCGATACCGCCGGTCAGTGCACTGCACCCTCCCTCCCTGCGCAAGCGCGGGGCCTCGTGTGCACACCTTGATCCTATGACCCGGATCAAGGGGAACGGTCGACAATAGGCATGGCGGGAACCGAGCGGACGCCGGGGACCATCGCCTTCGAGTCGGGAACGCTCGAAGGCCGATCGACTCTCTCTCGATTGCAGAAGCCGCGTCGTCATGCAACTCCTTCGCACACCTGGCGGGAGCAGTTGCCCGAGGAGGCGCCGTTTTGATGGGATTTCTGTGGTTTATTTTGATCGGGCTCGCTGCCGGATGGCTCGCCGGCCGGTTGATGAGAGGCAGCAGTTTCGGAGCCGTGGGAGACATCGTAGTCGGCGTGGTCGGAGCATTGATCGGAGGCTTCTTGTTTCGCACGTTTGGGCTGTCTGTCAGAGGCGGTCTTCTCGGGAGCTTGATCGTTGCGACGATCGGTGCGGTCATCCTGCTCTATCTCCTGCGTCTTTTGGAGCGGCGGTAGCCCTAACACCTCGGCGTGCGTGGAAGGAGGGAGGGCGCAGCTCGCACCGCCCTCCGTGATTGGCTACGCGTAGGGCCCGCCGCAGGTGAAACGGCCTGGAGAGTCTCATGCGGGGGAGCCGAGGTGGGGTCTTCCAGAGGATGCTGCCCGTCCTTTGGCTCGTGGTCGGCTGTGCAGCGGGCAGCGCTCCCTCCGCTGACGATCGCTCAGCCTTCCGCTTCCCCGCGGACACCTTCGCGTTCGCCAACCAGACGATCATGGAATACGAAATCGACCCGGTGACCCGCGACGTCTCCTGGCATCCGAAGGAAAAGACCCCGGAGTTCGCCCTGCGATGCGGGGCCATGGCGAGGGCAGCACGGCAATTTTACTCCGTCGCCCGATTCGATCCGTCCGCTCCAGCTGCCGACGACCAGACCTACGAGCATCTCATCCGTGAAGTGCTCGACACCGATCCGCGCCATCCACCGAATCAGCGCGTGGTGATTCCCGGCTATCACGACCTGCGGGATCTCAGCGGGGCGCACGCCTCGCTCCTCCAGGCGATGCTGGCGGGCCCCTGGGAAACCTACCTTCAGCGCGGCAACTGGCGCATGATCTTCCCCTTCCGCCCGGACCAGCAGCAACAGGTCGCAGGACACCTCCTCGACGAGCTCGCTCGTGGCTGGCCACCGATCGTCCATGTGCTGCGCTTTCCCGAACGGACGATCAATCATCTCGTACTGGTTTTCGCTGCCGAGCAGACTCCCGCTGAGATCCGATTCCGGGTCTACGATCCCAACGATGCAGGGCACCCGGTGGAGCTCGTGTTCGATCGCGGCGCGCGGATCTTTTCTTATTCCGCAACTTCGTTCTTTCCCGGAGGTCCGGTCAAAGCGTACGAGGTCTACGATGGGTGGCTTTACTAGACGCGGAAAGGCTTGGGTCGCTCTCGCGTTTCTGACGCTCGGAAGCGAGGGCTGCGTTACGGGCCACCTTTTCGATGCGGCGCTCCGGCGGGAGCAGCCGGTTTCCTACCACGATGCCCTGGTCGACGGAGACCGGCTCACGCTCGGATACACGGCGCTCGTCACCACCGACTCGGGCAAAGTACTCGCGCGAAAGGAGCGACGGGCAGCCATCTCCCTCACCGCGCTTCGCCGCCATGACCTCCCGGTGGAGGCTTTTCCCGTCGAGCACCTTGCGGACGATGCGCCCCTTACCGGCCGACGGCTTGCCATCGCCGCGCAAGACGGGGAGGGCGGCGCCCCCGCTTATCTTGAGACCGAGGCCGCTCCGGATGGGCGAGAGATGCGCTTCGTGCTCCACGATTCGGGCGGCGGACCCTATGCCCCGTTCTATTCGAACGCACTCACCCGAACCTCCACCGCACTGTGGGTGTACCCCCTCCTACCCGTCGGCGCAGCTGCTGACCTAGCGACGTTTCCCATTCTTTTGGTCTTCTTCCCGGTTGTGCTCTTGGTCGGGGACTAGGCTGACACGGGACTCTCCCTGGACCACTTTGGATTGCGCGAGGGCATTTGCCGCCTTGCTACGCAGTCTGTGCCCATCCCGTCCGAAGAGGGCCGGTTCGGCTTCCCAGCGTCTCGGGTAGCAGGAACGACGGGCCCCGGGCTTCCCAGGTCGCTTCGCGTCATACTGAAAGGGAAGAGGGCCTGCTCGAAGCCCGGCCGCTAGAGCGGTAGGGGGACCTTGAGAGGAGCTTCCGGCTTCAGCCATTCATGCCTACTCCCAGTCTATACGACGCACTCGCCGCGAGGCTCCACGGCTGGCGAAAGCTCGCCGGTCTTGGCTTTCTCGTCTCCCTTCTTTTGACCGCTCTGTGTATCGTCGCCGTTCGGGCAAGGCTCTTGTCTCCCGTCCGGATGCTGGTTGCCGGCCTTGTGCTCCTGTTCTCGTTGTCCGCTTGGTCCGCAGGCGTGTACCTACTCTGCGATTGGTTTGATCCCGAAGAGGGTTATCTCCGTTCCTATTCTCGCCCCAAGCCGAGTGTAGGCAGACCGCCTTGGATCCATTCCGTGATACTTTGGATCAGCGCGATCTTTCTTGACGTCGCGTTCCTGGGAGCTGCTGCTCTCACACTTTCGGCGCTTTACCGCGCGATCTCTTGAAGAGGCAGGTTGCCCGCGAGGGAGCGGATCGCTCATTTCAACCTCCGCTCAAGGGGAGAAGCCGCCGCGCTGAGACCCCCAGGCTGCGGTTCGGCGCGCGGCCTTCCCTCCGACACGTAGGCGCTTCTCTCGCACGCGCGCGTGGTAGGATGCTGGCTGCGCCCGACCCTGGCGCGACCCTTCGAGTCGGGACGGCGGGCATCGCTGCGCGCCCGCCGGAGGGACAGCCGCACAGGCACAGTATGGCCGCGTCCTACGAAGCTGTTCTCGAGACTGCGAAGCCCGAGCACGCGCTGCTGCTCGGCCATCTCATCGAGCTCTATCTGCACGACTTGAGCGACATCTTCCCGATCGACGTCGGGCCCAATGGCCGCTTCGGCTACGATCGTCTGCCACTTTACTTTGAAGAGCCGGAGCGACACTTGCCATTCGTGATCCGTGCGAACGGTCACCCTGCGGGTTTCGCACTTGTGACGCGCGGATCGCCGGTGACGCAGGATCCCGCCGATCTCGACATCGCGGAGTTCTTCGTGGCGCGTCGCTATCGCCGTTCGAGTGTCGGCCGCACGGCGGCTTTTCAGCTGTGGGACCGCATGCCCGGCCGCTGGATCGTGCGTGTCTCAGAAGGCAATCGGCGCGGTCTTCCCTTCTGGCGCAAGATCATTTCCGAGTACACCAATGGCGTGTTCTCCGTGGACACGCTACCGGGGACTCCCCACCCGTGGTGCGTGCTGACCTTTCGCAGCCCGCAAGGAGAGTTCACGACCCGCCCGTCGTGAGGGTTTGTCGGGGTCCTGTGCTTCGGGCACGAGGGCTCCTGCTCGCCTCAAGCCACGCTGCCGACACGCATGACCCGGAGCGGAGGGAGAGCCCTGTGCTCCGTCCTTCCTAGCCACGGCGTGGAAGGTCTGTGTGCGCCATCGGCCCGAGCTTCGCTTGCGGCTCGATCCTTCGAAGGCAGGGGCGCTGGGCGTCCCTCCCCGGGCCGATCCGAGGGAAAGCGAAGGGGTGGTTTCATTCTCTCGCTAGGAAGGGGAGCGCGCCTTCACCTCGTGCCGCAGGAGTCCGTAGACCCAGCTGTCGACGACGCGACCCTCCTTGACACAATGTTTTCGGAGCCGGCCCTCGAGGGTGAAGCCCGCTTTCTCGAGCACCCGGCGTGAGGCCTCGTTCCACTCCAGCACCGACGCCTGAAGGCGCTCGAAATCGAATTGTGCGAAGGCGTAAGCGCTGGCGCAGAGTGCGGCCTCTGTGGCGAAACCGCGCCCCCAGTACGCTTCGCTGATCCAGTAGCCGAACTCGGCGGTGAGGCGGCTCAGATCCTGCATTCGCTCGAATCCGACGCCGCCCACGGGCTCATCCTGGAAGACGATCGCGAAGCTCTGCGGCGGCATCCCTTGCTCTTTTACGCGCCGAATCCACGTGACTGCGTCCTTCCGGGTATAAGGATGAGGAAATCGATCGGTGAGGTTTCTCCAGACCGCATGGCTATTCCCGTGTCGCACAAGAGCCGCTTCGTCTCCCCGCCGCCAGGCTCGCAGGAGGAGTCGCTCGCTTCGAATCTCCATGGGATCAGTCTAACCGCAGGAGGCGGGAGCGACGCAGCCCAGGTTCGCGAGCACCCGCCGGGCGTCCTTGGTGCAGACGCCTCTCGCCCCCTTCACCGAAAGCAGATGCGCCCGGAACGTGATGGGGGAAGCTGGCGCGCATTCACGATCCGGTTACCCGCCCAACCAGGACCCTTATTCTAGAGCCGGCCGGCCGGACTCCGTGTAGTCTCGAGTCGGCCGCGGACGCAGGCGCGATGCGCGCAAGCGAGGGAGGTGATCAAACGAGTGGCGGCTCGTCTTTTTCTTCTTGTATGCGCGATCGTGTGGCTGCCGTACGGCCTCTACTGCCTCGCACAGCCGGACTCTTTGGCCACGGCCGCGGGCGTCGTCTCCGCTTCGCACACCGGGACGATTGAACTGCGCGCCATGTACGGGGGGTTGCAAGCTGCCGTGGGAACGCTCTGCCTGTTCGCGGCCGTACGGGCGGGTCTGGTTCGTCCCGCACTCATCTGTCTCGCATTTCTTTGCTCGGGTCTTGCTTTGGCCCGGCTTTCCGGAGCTGCAATGGAGCGCGAAGTGTCCTCCTACACTGCGTTCGGTCTCTGCTTTGAGACGCTGTCGGCGGGCCTTTCGGTGGCTCTTCTTCTGCGGGGTCGCACGAAGGCGCTCCGGGCACCCTAGGCCCGCTCCTTCGCGCGCCACTCCTCCTTTGCCTTTGCGCCCTTTCGCTCAAGCGCGGGCCGGAGGAATTCCTGCAGCCACGGCATCCATTGGGCGAGCTGGGCAAGACGCAGTGTCGAGAAGGGGAAGGCACGCTCCCGCTTGCGATCAAGTGCGGAGGCGACAATCGCCTCCGCCACCTCTTCGGCTTTGAGGAATGGCTGGGAGAACACGAGGTCTGGCGTTTCATCGAGATGGTCCAGGACGAAGCGGGTTGCGATTGGGCCTGGTGAGACGGCGCACACGGCAACGCCACTATTTCGCATCTCCTCGCGGACCGCGAAGGTGAAGCCGCGCAGACCCCACTTCGATGCGCAGTAGGCGACCTCGCCGGGGAGCGGGAGGTGACCGGCGATCGACGCCACGTTCACCACCACGCCCCTCGACATCCGAAGGTGAGGCAAGGCGAAGTGTGTCAGCAACAGGGGTGCCTTGAGGTTGGTATCGATCACCGTCGCGATGCCTGCGGCGTTGATCTTTTCGAGCGCTCCGCGCGCGTTTGCGCCGGCGTTGTTCACGAGGACGTCGAGATGCCCGAAGGCCGAGATCGTGCCGCTTACAAGGGCCTTGAGATCAGAGACCACGGTGACGTCGGTGGGAATCGCGAGGCCGCCGAGCCGCTTCGCCAGGGCGGCGAGCTTGTCCGCCGAGCGCGCGGCGAGGACGACCTTCGCACCGCGGGCTGCAAAGAGGCAGGCCGCGGCTTCGCCGACGCCGGACGAAGCTCCCGTAATCACAACCACCTTGTCATCGAACTCGCCGGCCATCCGGTTTCTCCTTGTCTTACCGCGCGACTGCGGCGCGCAAAGCGCCGAGCTCCGGCGCTCGTTAGTGGGTTGCTCCCAGACCGGTCAGAGTGCGGAACTCGGCTGTTGTGTTGACGTGAGGAAAGGGCTCGCTGGGAAGCGCAAGGCCGAGGCGCGCGCAGATCGGCTCCCAGCCGTCCCCCGGACGCCACTCCAAAAGTCGGTTACGGGGGACGCTCCGCCGGACCTCGTCGTTGTGACGCAGGTAGGCTTGCCTGGCCATTCGCTCATCGCTCCAGCCCGGCGTAAATCGGGTCTCAAGGAGACTCCTTACCATCTCGAGCTGGGCGGAAAAGACGGGATCAGGAGGCGGCTCTCGGCGTGCAATCGCGAAGATGGTGCGCTCGGCGCTCGCCCACCAATCATCGACCTCCCGCGCCGACAGCAGGACCAGCGCGTCCGGATACTCCTCGCTGAGCTCCTTCCAGAAGGCCGCGGCCGGCCAGTCCACGGTCGCTCGATAGCGGGTGAGGAGCTCCTCCCACTTTGGCATCTCCCCAGCCGTCGCGCGCTGCCAGATCGGGATATGCGCAGGCTGCTGCAAGACCTCGAGCATGTGGTAGCAATGCGCGCCGAGCAGACGCTCCAAAGCAAGCTTGAGCGAATGGGTGCCTGTGCGACCAAGTCCGGCACCAATCACGCGAAGTGACACAGCATTCCTCCCGGAGCCGAGGGGGTCGTGCTCCCGGCATAGACCGTCCCCTAGCGCTCCGCCGATACGCAGCCAAACTCCGTGGCGGAACACGGCCAAGGGTGCGAGTTTACCCGTCCTCGAAGGGAAAGTGGGCATTTCGCCGAGATGCGGTGCGCCCGTCTCGATCGGGTGAGCCACACACCCCCAAAGCAGGCGAAGTCCGCCGTAAGAACGCTTGGCGCGAGCCAGGAGTCGAGGGATTCGGTGCGCAGGGGTTAGCTCAAGGAGCGATGGCATGGGACGGTTCTCTCTCGAAGGAGTGACGGCGCAACGGCTTGCCCTTCGATCGTCCTTTGCGGATCTCCGAGAGTGGATCGCCCCGTTCCAGAAGGGGGCCGCCCGATGAGCGCCCCCGCCCATTCCAGCGAGCCCCTTCCCCGCATTTCCGCCACGATCATCTGCAAGGATGAGGCGGATCACATTGAAGAGTGCTTGCGCAGCGTCGTCTGGTGCGACGAGGTGATCGTGGTCGACTCCGGCAGCACGGACGGCACCGTGGAAAAAGCGCAGCGCTACGCGACGCGCGTCGTCCACCATCCTTGGGAGGGCTTCGTCGCTCAGAAGAACTTCGCTCTCGATCTCGCCACTGGCGAGTGGATATTTTGCCTCGATGCCGACGAACGCTGCACTCCCGAGCTGCGCGACGCTATCCGGCGCGAGATCGCAAAACCCGGAGACGCCGTGGGTTTCGAGGTAAGGCGCCACACCTTCTACCTCGGCCGTTGGATCAACCACGGGGGCTGGTACCCCGACCGCAAGCTGCGCATTGTTCGCCACGCCCGCGGGCGTTGGGGCGGGACCGATCCTCATGACCGACTCGGCGCGGACGGACCGGTACGGCGCATCGAGGCCGATCTAGAGCATTACACGTACCACGACTTCGCCGAGCAGCTCGAATCCGTTCAGCAGTTCTCGGATGTTGTGTCGACGGAATGGCTGCGCGAAGGTCGGCGCTTCTCGCTTGCCATGGCGATCGTTCACCCGCCGGTGAAATTCCTTGAGTGCTGGCTGTGGAAGCTCGGCCTGCTGGACGGCTGGCCTGGCTTCGTGATTGCCGCGACCTCGGCCTTCTATGTGCTGGCGAAGTACGTGAAACTTTGGGAGCGCTCTCGAGGTGCAAGGAGTCTCCCTCGGCCCTAAAGGAACGCCATCCACCCGCGCCGGTGTGCGCCGCCCTGGCGCGACCCGAACACGCGGGACTTAGCTCACAGGACGCACTGCGGCCTTGCGATATTGAAAAAGCTCGTCCAGCCAATCGAAAACGACCTGGTTCCCGCGTCCTAGGTTGTCGATCTGGCAGTGGTCGTTCGATCCGTCCTCTTCGAGCGTAAAGATGTGAAGCCGCTTGCGAGCGGAGGCGATTCCTTCGTAGAACTGATGGGCCTGTCGGAGCAGCTCATCGCCCTCTTCAGCGCTCACAAGCGCGAGAGCGGGACAGCGGATTTCCCCGAGCTCGGCCGACACGACGTGAGACCGAAATGATTCTAGGTCGAGCAGGGCGCGAAAAGACTCGACGCCCCAGGTCCACCGCGTATAGTGAAGAAAGGCGCGCATGACCGGTGCGTTTTCGAGCAGCCGCTCCAGAGTCGCGTCGATCGCCTCAGGGGGTGCATGGCTCTGCAGCGTCGCCATGAATCCGCGGAGAATCGCCCGCGGAAAGTCGACGATGGGGCTGTCGGGGATGACCGCCTGAAGACGGCGCTCGTGGATCGCGATCCGCGTTGCGACATATCCGCCGTAGCTAAACCCCGCGAGGGCGATTCGCTCGTCCACACCGGGGAGCGTCCCCAGCCGATCGAATGCGACCCTGAACGGCTTCTCGTAGTCCGCTCGTTTGGCGGACTTCGGGTCTCGGTGCACGACGCCGCGGTGGCCCGGGTACTCGAAGGTAAAGTAGTTGTAGCCGCGGCGGATCGCAGCCGGACCACTGCCGAAGAAGATCTCCTCGCCAGAGGTATCGTTGCCGCCTACCGCGACATAGGTCGGCCGCGAAGTCGCTGAGGCATCCGGCCGCCAGAAGTACCCGGGAAGTGAGCCGCCTTCGAACGGAATCTCGAGGCGTTCGACCGGCGGATCGAAAAGAGCACATGCTTCATGGAAAGAGGCCACACTCTTCTGCCAGAGCTCGTGAAAGCGGGGGTGGGTGGGGTTGCGTACTCGGTCGTCCGGTAGTAGTTGGCGGCCCGCAGGAAGGCTTCTCGCGCACTGATCGCGTGCGCTTGGGAAAGGGATTCGCGGGCCTGCCTCTCCAGGCGCGCCCCAAGGCCCGACCACTCGCGGATCCAGCTTTCGCCGTCCTTCTCATCAATTCGGCGAGCAGCGTACAGGCACTCGCCGATCTCCGCTGCCTTCTCATTCAAGTATGCGAGGGTGCGCTTGAAAGCCCAATCGGCTTCGTGGTCCGAGAAAACGCCGAAGCTCTGCGGCGCTCGGCCTGCTCCGAACTTCACTTCAGCCATGGATGTCTCCTGCGGCTTGGGGTTCGATCCAAGCCCAAGCGCACTCCAGCCTACATGCGGAAGCGCAGGCGCCCCATCGAAGGGCCGATTCAAGCCCGATGATCGCTGCGGAACAAGACTGTAATTGCGGCCGAATCTATGCGAGAATTACGATGGTACAGAGGAACGGGAGGTGGTCGCCGAGAGTCGCGATCGCCGCATTCTGAAGGGCAGAATCTGAGCCCGGGCGATCGGCCGCACCGGGCTTCGCTCGCCAGACCAGCGCCTCGATCGAGCGCTCGAAAGCGGTGGCGCGCGGCCGAGGACGCAGTGACACCGAGGGACAATGTTCCGGGAGGCGATGAGCGTGGGTGGGCGGCCACACTGCGGGCGGTCCCTCGCCCCGGGCGGCTCGCCGCAAGCTGAAATCCTCCCGTCGGTTCGAGCGTTCGCGGTAGCATGGACTGCCCGCGCGGGCGCGCGGTGCAGGATGGAGGGAATCGAAAATGCGAAGGCATGCGCTTTGGTTTGCGATCGCAGCGCTCACGCTGGCGACACCGGCTCTGGCCGCCGAGACCAAGACCTACCAGGTCACGGGTCCCGTGGTCGAAACCACCGCCGACTCGATTACGGTGCTGAAGGGCAAGGACAACTGGCAGATTGCGAAGGATGCGGGAACGAAGATTACGGGTGATCCGAAGAAGGGTGACAAAGTCACGATCTATTACCGGATGATCGCGACCGACATCGAGACCAAACCCGCAAAGAAGAAGTAGTCGTCGCTCCCTACTCCATGGGCGCTCCTGACCGGCGGCTGTGGTGTGCGTGGCTCTCGCGTCTTCTCGGGCGAGAGAATCTCCGGGTGGAGTGACGCCTCCGGGTGTAGCAGTCGTGACGACGCTCGAACACCACCTTGCCGCCGCGCAGCCACTACTCGAGAAGTGGGGGGACGCCGCTGTCTTCGGGTGCATCTTCGCCGAGGGTGTCGGGATTCCCGCGCCGGGGCAGACGCTCCTCGTGGCGGCCGCGCTCCTCGCGGGACGGGGCGAGCTTGCGCTGCCGCAGCTCCTCGTAGTCGCCGTGGTCGCTGCCGCGCTGGGTAACACGCTCGGCTGGTTGATCGGGCGTGCCGGGGGGCGTCCACTTTTGCAGCGCTTCGCCCAGGGCGAGCGACTGGCGCGCGTCGAGCGTCTGTTCGCGCGCTGGGGGCCGCGCATCGTTGCGCTAGGCCGCTTTGTCGATGGCCTCCGCCAGATCAACGGCCTCGCAGCGGGCGCCCTCGGGATGGAGTGCACGCAGTTTCTCATCTGGAATGCGATCGGGGCGCTCCTGTGGGTGGGATTCTGGGCGCTCGGAGCCTATGTCTTTGGACGCGATTTTGACGCCATCGCATCGGCCATGCACCGAACCGGCCCCTTCCTCGTACCGCCCGTCCTTCTGGGAGCTGGGCTGCTCCTGTTCTATCTCCTG
>DATFYN010000079.1:0-2215 GCA_035315025.1 Myxococcota bacterium | reverse complement strand
CATCACCCCATCGCCGACGGTCGGCCAGAAAGTAGTGTCGGATTTCCACTATCTCGCCAACAACCTCGAGGCCGACGGCGAGGACATCGTGACCGCGCCGCTGCATCTCGGCGCCGCGGGAGCGATGTTCACCGATCCTCACTTCTATTGGATCGTCGCTGGCGCCGGTGCTGTCTTCGGCGGATCGTTCGCACTCGACTACACCATGCGTATGAATCTGAAGAACATGGGGTCGAACACGGCGAACGCACTCCAGTATGCGAGCTACTCGTCCGTGATCACCGCGACGGCCCTGCTTTACGGTTATGGGCTCTACAGCGGAGATGCACGCGCGCGCGAGTACGTGCTCACGGCTGGCGAAGGCGCAGGCGTCGCGGTGCTCTTGGACCTCGCGATCAAAGCCGCCTTCGGCCGCTTGCGGCCTTTCGAGGACCATCACGACCACAACGCCTTCTTCCACGGCGGAGTATCGTTCGTCTCGGCCGACGTGGCGCCGATGTTCGCCTTGGCAGCTGGTGTAAGCGAGTACTACGACAACCGCTGGAATGTCGCGATTCCAATTTACTCGCTTGCATTGCTCGACGGGTTCGGCCGGATGGGGAACGACCAGCACTGGTTCTCGGACGTGATTGGTGGCGCGCTGCTTGGCATCGGAACGACCGAACTTTTTCTCTATCTCCATCGCCAGCACGAGAAGGATCCATGGCGATTTCGGATCTTTCCCTACACACCGCCTGTGCCTACGGCGGGCACCAAACGCGACCTCGTGCCTACAGGCCTGACAATCGCCTTCTACTGGTGAGCACTGCGGATCAGCCGGGGAGATGCCAGCAGAGTGACGCCGAGCGCGAAACGCCGCGCGCGACGACCCCCGCAGACCCAAGGGTAGTAAAGAAGGAACGACCCGTAGGACTTCTCCGATCCGCGCCCCACCGTCTTCGCCGGGTGTAGACTGCCCCAAGGAGGCGTCGCTTTTAGGCATGGACCCGGTGGGCTTCACGTCGCGCTTGACGGCCGCTGCGCGAGCACGCGAAACGGAGCGACCCGACCCTCTCTTCAACGACGAGTTCGCGGCCGCCCTCGCAGGGCCGGAGGGCTTCGCTTTCCTCGATCGCCATTGGGTGGCGATCGGGGGGATCCCAAGGCCAAATTTCGAGGTACGCACCCGCTTTTTCGATGACTTTCTGTTTTCAGCGACCCGAACGCACGGTATCCGCGAGGTCGTGCTCGTGGCGGCTGGGCTCGATACCCGTGCGTTTCGCCTCGAGTGGCCGCCGGGAGTACATGTCTTTGAGATTGATCAGGTGGAGGTGCTCCACTACAAGGCGTCAATCCTCGACGCGCTCAGAGCGACACCACGCTGCGAGCGGACCACCGTGGCCGTGGATCTTCGCGCGGACTGGTCTCGAGCTCTCCTCGATGCCGGGTACCGCACGATGGAGCCGACCGTGTGGCTCCTCGAAGGGCTTCTCATGTACCTGCCGGACGCAGCAGTCGAACGCCTCCTTACGGAGACTGCGCGCCTATCCAGACAGGGGAGTCAGTTGGGGGTAGACACCCTGCCGCGAGGCTTCCTGGAGATGCGAGGATTCTTCGAACTCTACGCGGAGCGTGGGTGCCCCGTCTTGTTCACGACCGACGATCCGCTCGGTATGCTCGCGCGCTGCGGCTGGCGTGCTACCGCGTACACCGTGCCAGAGGAGGGTGTGCGGCTCGGTCGCCCTTGGCCGATCCCTCTTCCGCCGAATGCTCCCCGCGGCGCGTTGCTCACTGCGGAGCGCGCAGCTGCGTAACCCACCGTTCGCCAAAACTCATCGGGAAGCCTGCCCTGGGGCCCGCTTCCCGTGCTTGATAACGGGCGCGATCCCTTGACGGGGCATTGAGGAGGAAGCCTCCTCGCTGTGCGTGACGGCAGGCGCTCAACACGCACACAGCGTGCAACGGCTATCGAGGCGGCGCCCGTCGCCGTGGGTGATCGGCGCGCAGTCCCGGGCCACCATACAGTATGGTGTATGCCAAGAAGAAAAGTTCTAGTTGTAAGAGCCCCCTTTCCACCCCGCGCACCCTCGGTGGTTGGGGTCTGCCCCCTGGTGCTCCGACCGGACAGCGATCCTCGATATCGCGGATAAACTCTCCCTATCAAGAGGTGTTGCCGGGCCGTAGCATCGCGTTGCCGACGGTGTCCGAGAGGCTCTAATGATTGACATCCCGAAGG
>DATFYN010000078.1:0-7730 GCA_035315025.1 Myxococcota bacterium | reverse complement strand
GCAGCGCCGCAACAACCTGCGTGCCGTCGTCGTCACGGGCTCAGGTCGAGCCTTCTCCGCCGGACAGGATCTCTCCGAGATGGCGAGCCCACCGGCGGGCGACGCTGCTCCCCACGGCTTTGGCCCGTTCATGGACCGGGTCTGCGCCTTCGACAAACCGCTTCTCGCGGCGGTGAACGGCGTGGGCGTGGGAATTGGCCTCACCCTCCTCTTGCACTGCGACCTCGTCTTCATCGCCGAGGGTGCGCGCCTGCGCGCTCCGTTTGTAACGCTGGGCGTCGTTCCCGAGGCGGCCAGCAGCTACCTCCTGCCGCTGCTCGTGGGCTTTCGCAAGGCGGTCGAGGTCTTCTACACGGCCGACTGGATCGACGCGCACCGAGCGGTCGAGCTCGGGATCGCCAATCGCCTTTGCGGGCCTGAGGAGCTCCTCCCTGTGGCCCTCGATACCGCTCGTCAGTTGGCGAAGCAGCCGCCCGAAGCGCTCCGCCACACCAAGCGTCTGCTCCTCGCGACGCGGGACGAGGCCGTCCGCGCGGCCCGCCGGCGCGAAGACGAGGCCTTCGCCGTGCGCGTCGGAAGACCGGAGAACAGGGAAGCGATCCGAGCGTTCTTTGAAAAACGCGCGCCCGACTTTACGAAGCTCTAGGTCGCGTGCGCACTGCGGCTAGTACGGACTCCGGATGATGTACTCGCTCATCACCGCGGTCTGGATCCGCTCAAGATCGAGGAACTTCTTACAGTCCTCCAGCACACGCTGGATGTTCGCCTTCCAATCCCCCGAAACGCCGTAGAAGCGCGCGGGGTCGGTGAGGTCCTCGGCGGTTCGAAACTGTTCGTCGACGATGCCCTTCCAGTCCGGGCTGTCCGGCGTAAGGCGGCGGGCCACGACGTTGCGCACATAACACCACATCGGGTGAATCTCGAGCGAGAGCGGGGTATGCGAGCCGTGCCAGCGCTCGATGAATTCCTCGTACGTGAGGCGCTCGGGCTTTTCAAAGAGGGTGACGAGCTTCACGCCGGGGGTCCGCTCGCCGTCCGGCCAGGTGCGTGCGTCGTAATCGCGCGGCACAGACTCGGTCACGAGATACCCGGCGAGGCGCGGGCAGGCCTCCCGCAGCGCGCGCTCGACGCCTTCGCGCTCGTCGACGCACGCGAGCCACACGCCCGCCGTCGCAGCGACGCTCCCCGTCTCGTCCCGTACCGGCACCGTCCCGCCGAGCTGTGCGTCGACATCGGCAACATTCACGGTAAGGCCGCGAGCCCCACCGCGCAGAATCCGCGGCGCCACTTTTTCGAGGAGCGCGGCACGGAACGCCTCGACCGAGGTTCCCGTCCCCTTCCACAGCACATACTCGAGCTTTTCCATGCACTCCCTTTCCTGCGCGCCGTGCGCCGGCAGCGTTAGTCCCGGACCTTCGCGATCACCTCCTCGGCGAAGCGGCGCAGCCCCGCGAGTTTGTCTTCGAGGGCATCCATCCCGCCCCCGTACAAAAGCCACGGCATGGTGGTGTAGTGCGTGACGCCGAGGTCTCCGAGGCGCCGGATCCCGTCAGCGTCAAAGGCATCGGAAACGGCGGCGATGATCGAAAGCTCTTCGTCCGAACGGCCCGCCTCTCGGCGATATCGGCGCAGCCGTGCCACGATCTCGCGCAGTTCTGCGGTCGTGTGGATATCGGAGATCCAGCCGTCACACAGCACGGCGGCGCGCCGGAGAGCGACCTCGGACAGGCCTCCGGCGTACAGGGGGATGGGATGCGGACAGGCTGGGCTCATCTGCAGCCGATCGAATTCGTAGAAGCGGCCGTGATGCTCGACCATCCCACCCGCCCAGAGCTTGCGCATCACCGCGATCATCTCATCCGTGCGTCGGCCGCGCGTCTTGAAGTCTTGCCCGAGCAGCTCGAACTCGTCTTCCATCCAGCCGACACCGATCCCGAGCGCCACGCGGCCGCCGGAAATGAGCGATGCCGTGCCCACGGCCTTGGCCACGAGGAGTGGGTTGCGCATCGGCAGCACAAAGATGTTCGTGAAAAACTGGAGCCGCTGGGTTGCGGCGGCCATCGCGCCGATCGCCACCCAGGGGTCCGGCCATGGCGCGTCTGGCTGCCAGCGCGGCGCTCCGTCCGGCGTGTAGGGGTAGGGGGTTCGGATGCGCTCGGGATGCACGACGTGGTCGGAGACGGCCACGCAGTCCCAGCCCGAGAGTTCGGCGACACACGCCAGCGCGCAGTAGTGCGTGGGGTGGCTAAAGGCCATCGGCACCACAAACTTCACGTCAGCATCCCCCCGTCGACTCGGATCGAGCTGCCGAGGATGTGTCGTGCTTCATCGCTCACAAGGAAGGCGATCACGTTTGCCACCTCCTCCGGCCCGCGGAAGCCGTCGAAGGGCATGATGCGTTGGAGCAGCGTCTTGTCGGCACCGGGCGGGAACTGAAATGCCGAGTGAATCGGCGTCTTGATGCCGCCTGGGCAGACGCAGTTGACGCGGAGACCTTGTCGTCCGTACTCGATGGCCAGCGCGTAGGTGAGCGAGAGGATCCCGCCCTTGGAGGCGGAGTACGCAGCCGTCCACGGGTGGGCCTGGAGCGCCGCCGTCGACGCCGTGTTCACGATGGCCCCCTTCGTGGCAAGCAGGTGCGGGATCGCTGCGCGGCACAGGAGGAAGGTGCCGGTCAAATTGACCGCCAGAATCCGGCTCCAGCCCTCGAGCGTCTCTTCGTGGCTGTGCGCGAAGTGGAGGATTCCCGCGACGTTGCACAGCGCGTGCAGCGCTCCGAAGCGGTCGAGCGTCGCCTTCATCGTGCTCTCGACCGACGCGGCGTCACTGACGTCGCAGGCGAAGGCCTCTGCCCTCGCGCCCGCGGCCTTCGCCGTCGCCTCCGCGGCTTCCGCCTTGACGTCGATGCAGGCGACCGCCGCGCCACCCGCCGCGAGGCAGAGCGCTGTCGCGCGGCCGATCCCTGAGCCTGCGCCCGTGACGAGCGCCACCTTTCCTTCGAATCGCCCCATCGCGAGCTCCCTCTCGTCTCAGGCCAACCAGCGGCCGAGTCTACTGCCCCACAAAAAGCGCATGATGCGCTGCATCTGGTGCGTGCGCGCGGCGCGGTACGGGTAGTGGGCGGCAGTCTGACGGCCCCCGAAGCGGTCGATTAGCACCGCCTGCAGGTGGCAGTAGCCGAGCAGGCCTTCGGGCCCGTTCACGAATCCGACGCCGCTCTCCTTGCGCCCGCCGAAGGGGGCCTCAAACGCGCCGTAGGTCATCGTCATGTCATTCACGCACACGCTGCCGGAGTCGATTCGTGTGGCGAGGCGCAGCCCGCGAGCGGCATCCCGGGTCCAGACATTGGCCCCGAGTCCGTAGCGCGAATCGTTCGCGAGGCGGATCGCCTCGTCTTCGTCGCGTACGCGCAGGATGGGGAGCACCGGCCCGAAGGTCTCCTCGCGCATGATCTTCATGTCATGGGTGACATCGACGAGGACCGTGGGTTCGTAGTAAAGGCCCGCAAGATGCGGGTTTCGCCGGCCGCCGCACAGCACCTTTGCGCCCTTCTCTATGGCTTCGGCCACCTGCCCCTCGATGATCTCGAGCTGGCGGGGCCAGATGATGGGTCCGAGGTCAAACTCGCCCGAGACGCCTTGGCGCAGCGCACGGGTGCGCTCGACGACGCGCCGGGTGAACTCGTCGGCGACGCCGTCCACGACGTAAACGCGTTCCGTACTGAAACAGATCTGGCCGGCGTTGAAGAAGGCGCCCGCGACCGCGCCGCCCGCGGCGCGATCCAGATCGGCGTCGGCACACACGACCATCGGATCCTTACCACCGAGCTCAAGCGTGCAGGGAAGAAGCTGCCGCGCGCACGCCTCCGCCACGCGCCGGCCGGTGGCGACGCTGCCCGTAAAGCTGATCTTGTCGACACCCGCTTCGACCAGGGCAGCTCCGGTTTCCCCGTCCCCGAGCAGCACCGAGAGGAGCCCGTCCGGGAGACCCGCCGCAGCGAAGAGCTCTCCGACGAGCGCACCCGAGCGGGGCGTGACTTCCGAGGGCTTTAGCAACACGGCGTTCCCCGCGAGAAGGGCTTGCACGGTCGGATTGATGGACAGAATGAAAGGCCCGTTCCAGGGGCTGATCACGCCCACCACCCCCAGCGGACGGGGCACGAGACGCAGCTGCTTTACGAGGGCGAGGATGCCGTGGAGACGCTGCTTGCGCGGACGGAGCATGCGCTCGGCACGCTTTGCGAAGTACGCCAGCGCGTCGCACGCCGCAAACATTTCGATCATGAGTGCATCGGTCCTGGGCTTGCCTGACTCGCGCTCGATCACCGCAAGGTACTCGTCCTGCTTCGCGAGCAGGATGTCGAGCGCCCGCCACATGACGCGCGCGCGCTCGGCGACGGGTAGCGCCGCCCATGCAGGCTGTGCCCTGCGGGCGGCCGCGAGCGCCCGCACCACGTCTTCGCGCGAAGCCACCTCGATCTCACCGATCGGTTCGAGCGAGGCCGGGCTTGCAAGCGCGAGCCTGCGCCGAGCGCCGGGTGCAACCTCGACCGGAGTTACGATCGCCATCCCCTCCCCCTAGCCCGGAGCCGGCAGGCCGAGCATCTTCGAGAGCAGCTGGGTCACAATGTTGTTTGTCGCAAGCTTGGCATCTTGCGGCAGCGTACCGGCGGCAATGAAGCCCTGTGCCACGCGGATCATGATCACGGCGAAGCGAAAGGCTGCGAAGACCTCGTAGTAGTCGACGTGACGGGCTGAGAGCCCCGTCCGCTCTTCCCAGCCCGCGATGGTCTGCGCGCGGCTCGGGAAGCCGGCCAGGCGCTCTGCACCCAAACCCTCGCTGTGGTGACGGTCGAGAAAGAGCCACCACGCCAGGTCTTGCACCGGATTGCCAAGGGTGGCCATCTCCCAATCGAGAACGGCGACGCAGCGTCCTTGCTGGAAGATCATGTTGCCCGGGCGCGCATCGCCCCAGCAGAATCGGACGGGCTCTTGCTCGCGCGGGGGATTCGTACGAAGCCACGCGAGCGCCGGCTCGCACGTGGGATGGCGCTCTCCACCCATGGCCCAGGCGAGAAACCGCTCGTAGTCATCGAGTTGGCGCAGCAGGGGTGTATCGCCCGAGCCCGGCGTGTCCACGAAGGAAAGATCGAGCGCACGCCAATCGAGCCGGTGAATCCTCGCCAGGACCTCGAGGCCGCTCCACCAGAGCGCGCTGCGCTCGGAAGGGGCAATCTCCGTCACCCAGCCACCGACGTGGTAGGGCGGACTGTCCGTGGGGATGAGTCCCTCGATCCTCTCCATCACGAAGAAAGCCGAGCCCAAGATGGCGGCATCCTCTTCGAGCCACGGCGTGTGGGGAACCGGCACATCGGTCGACGCGAGAATGCGCAGGATCCGGTGTTGACGCGGGATGTCGTATGCGGGGAAGACTCGGTGCCCGATGGGTGCGCGGCGCACCACAATCGCCTCGCGATGCTCCGCCCCCCCCTCGTGCCACGCAAGGTCGAAGAGCAGGGTGTCGCTCGAGAATCCCGTAGCAGCGGAACGTGCGACGGGCGAAACCGAGAGTGCCTGCGCACTCGGCATCCTTTTGCCGAGCCAGTCCGCGAGCCGTTGTGCGTCGCGCTCCCCGTCGGCGCCTTCCGCCACGCTTCCTCCCGCGCTCTTAGCCCGCTTCCAGGAAGCGATTGAACTCCACCCAGCCGAGGAGCGGCTCTTCGCCGCTTTGCGGCGTCGCGCGCACCAGCGCCCGGCGATAGAGCGAACGACGCGGCGGGACGAAGGTGTGGGTGATGTCGATCTCGGCACCCGAGACGGACTCCACAGTCGCACCGAAGACGTCACCGTTCTCGGCGACGATCGAGAACTCTCCCGAGACCGGGCGGAGAACGTCCGCTTCGGGATAGCGGAAGCTGAAGCGCGCCTCTTTCACCGTCACCATCGACTGGCGCTGGAGGTAGCCGGAGGTGAAGCGTCCGACATTCGGAATCCGAGCCTCCGCACATTGGAGGCGGATGCGCTCGCCGTTTAGCACGAGGAAGGTCCACTCGAGATTCCAGTGTCGCGGCCCCCACGAGTGGTCGCGCTCCCCTCTGCCCGAGAACGAGCGCCGGGCCGCGCCGATCTGCATCACTCCCTCGACGGCGATCGGCTGCTCGAAGCGGCTTGCCGGGTATGCGGCCTCGGCGCCGTGGCCCGGGGCGACACTCCGGCCGTGGGAGTGGGGCGGACCGAGTGCGTTCACTGCGAGCTCGACACCCATGGGCAAGATCATGCCTGCGCGCTTGCCCGCGACGACGCGACCAAAGCCCGCGACGCTGAGGCGTCCCGCTTCGAGGGGCGCCTCGACATCCCAGGCGCAGCGCAGGCCGAAACGGTCATAGGCAAGCCGCGACAGGTCCCAGTCCGCGACGGCAAGCCGAGGCTCCTCAATCGTGATCCACTCGTCCTCTTGGAAGAGGTAGAACCACAGCCATGCGCGATTCTGGTTGGGATGGATGCCGATCCGGCAGTGACCCGCGCGCGATCCTGTCGCGTCGAACCAGTCCCAAAACCACGACTCGTTCCACCAGTCGACGGCGGGATCGAAGGGATGGGAGCCCTCATCTTCGAGGCGCAAGCCAAACTGCGTGAGCTCCGCGGGGGTGAAGCGGGTTCCGGCCATAGATTAGAACATGGACGATTAACGTCAGTGCCGCAATCCGTCGATAGAGGATGACGGAAAGGGGCACTACCTTGACTCTTAAAGCGCTTCTCGACCTACACGCGCGCCGACTTAAACTCACCTCGGGGAAGGAAGCGACACTACGTAGCGTCGCGACTACCTCGCGGGCTTTACTCGCTCACTTCGGGCCCGACTTCCCGGTGCGCTCGCTCACGGTAGACGCGTGGCTCGAGTACATGGAATCTCGGAGCGACCTCGCGCCCGCGAGCCTCCGCTTGCAGGGTTCGACACTCCTCGCGGCGATGCGGGGTGCGGAACTCGAGACGATCCCAAGGCTACCCCTGCCCAGTGTTCCGACGCCCGAGCCCGTGTGCCTATCTGACGAAGAGGTGGCGCGGCTATTCCACGCGGCGCCCCGTTATCCGCGACCCGTCATCGCGGCCGGGTTGTACCTCGGGCTGCGGATTGGGGAAACCATCGCCCTACGTGTGCGCGACGTCGACGTGGCATCGAGTGTCGTGCGGATTAAACCGCGGCCGGGGTGGTCGCCGAAGAGTCGCAGGGCGCGAGCGATCCCGCTATCAAGGAAGGCCCGCGAGCATATCGAGCCGCTCTGCATTGGCAGAGATGGGGCCGAGTCCCTTTTCCGCAGCCCGAAGACCGGCCGCGCGTGGTCTGCGGTCGGGCTTACTCTCGCACTTAAGCGCACGTTCGCGCTCGCCGGTATCGACCCCGAGCGAGCGGGGAGCCATAAGCTAAGGTCGACGTTCGTCTCCCGACTACTGATCCGCGGGGTGAGCGTCGCCACGGGATCGAAACTGTGCGGACACGCCAGCGCTGCGGTGACGCTCCGAAGCTACGCGAACGCGGGCGACGAGGAGACCGCACGAGACGCCGTCGAGCTCGTCTGAGGGGGTATTAAGACCGCGGCCCCGGTCGAGATCGTTCGCCCTGGGTCAACGTCGGCGGTCGTTTTCACGCGCCGAACCGCGGCGCTATTTGACGGCGGTGAATCGATCAAAGAACAGTTTATCGAGCGTTTTGATCGTGTCGGCTTCTTGGGC
>DATFYN010000077.1:0-5475 GCA_035315025.1 Myxococcota bacterium | reverse complement strand
CGGACCTCGAGCGGATCCGGCGCAGGCCCGCCTTGGTGCGGTCGTTCTTTCGCGCCCCGAGTGTAGCCTATGCTATGTACTGATTAGTAGACCGGCGTCGCGCCGAGGATCGCCACCTACAGGTCGGAGTAAGACCGTCGCGCTGTGGCGAGAAGTGCCATCGGCTCGTAGCGCCCCGGCACATTCCATCGCCTTTTGAGCCTGGCGATCACTCTGCGGTCGACGTTCCCCGTCCCGCGTATTCGTCAAAGCTTCCGCTCATACGCCCAGTCCTGGACTTCCAAGGCGCTTCGGATCGCGAGCGCGACGGTCATGCGCAGGGGTTCGGGCGGCCACGGAATGAGACGCCGATTGACGAAGGGAGAGTCCAGGAGCTCCGTGCGACGCTCGAGCAACAGATCGCGCAAGACCTGGGCGTTTAGGTGACTCGCCGAGACCCCGTGGCCAATGCAGCCCAGGCTGTAGACGGCGCGCTTGTCGCTCAGGTAGCCGAGCGCGGGGGTCAGATTCGTGGTCACCGAGATCGGGCCGCCCCAGCGGTGGGTGACGCTTATGCCCTTCAGCCACGGGAAGAGGAAACTCACGTGCTGCTCGAGGTGTCGCCAGGCCACCTCGTTGCGGTCCGCATCGAGGGCATTGGCCCAGCTGAGTCCGACCGGTCCGCCGCCTATCACCAGCCGATCGTCCGGCGTAATCCGGTAGTAGTGGATGAGGTTGCGGGCGTCCTCGATGCCCTCGCGTCCCTGCCAGCCAATCGACGCGAGCTGCTCTCGGTTCAGCGGCCCGGTGGCGATCATGTAGGTGAAGGCGTTGATCTGCTTGCGCCGAAGCTGTGGGAAAAGGTGCGAATAGGCATTGACCGTGAAAGCGATCTTGTCGGCTCGCACCGTGCCGCCCGGCGTTCGCAGCCGAAATCCCTTCTCTTCCGTGATCTCAAGCACCGGAGTGTTCTCGTACACCGCGGCGCCGACGCGCCGCGCGAGTCGCTTCTCCTCGCGCACGAGCTTGGCCGGGTTGACGAGCAGGAGCCTCGGCTCCCAGATGGCTCCCAGGTAGCGGGGAGAGTTCACCCGCTTGCGCAAAGCCTCGCCGTCGATCCAGTCGATTCCGTGGAAGCCAAGTGACTGCATGAGCGCGACATCATGCTCGAGACGCCGGACGTAGCCTGCGGTCGTGGCGGTGCGCAAAAAGCCCGGGCGGATGCAGTCGCAATCGAGCCCCTCCCGCGCGATGACCTCGCCCATCGCGTCGACGGCACGCTCCATGTAGGCGTGGGCATCGCGGAGAAAGTGCCTGCCCCGCAGCAATGCCATCGCTCCGAATCCGAGGCCGACCACCGTCATGCCGAAGGAGCCATTTCGCCCACTGGCACCGTAACCGACGTCCTTCGCCTCAAGTACCGCGACGCGAAGGGTCGGCTCGGCGGACTTGAGCTCGTAGGCGGTCATGAGTCCGGCGAATCCGCCGCCGATGATGGCGACGTCCACGTCGTGATCGCCCTCGAGCGGCGGCTCCGGGACATAAGACCCGTAGCTCGCGAGCCACAAAGAAAGAGGCGAGTCCGGTAGGCGCATGTGGACCTCCGGGAATGGGAATCTCTCATTTTGACCGTCTCACTTTCACCATACACGCATGGGAGCCGCGAGTGCGTCGGGCGTCCGACATCACCGCGGGCCGGCCTTCGCCTTGGTGCAGGGGCCATGGGCCTCAGGTACCCTTGTGATGAGACTTCATGGCACGCGTCGAGCACCATCTAGCGGAGCGCACGCTTCTTCTACTTCCAAGAGATGCCCGGGTCACGATGGCTCGCTGGCGCGCTCCCTTGCACTAGGAGCCGCCCGCCGAAGAGGAGGAGCCGCGAGAGCAAGCCGCCGCAGCTTTGATGAGGACCGCAAGCCGGCGGGGTAGAAGCGCTTTCGCGTGGGCCGCAGCTCGAGTGCTCTGCCGATGGCCCGGACCTAGCGACTGGAAGGTCTACGCGAAGTCGGCGATCGTGGTCGCTCTGGGGGGGAATGTGAGCGAAATGGCGAACACGGAGAAACCGGAACAAAAGCGGAAGCGTCCGCCGCGCACGCTTCTTCTCCTTGAGGGGCGGGCTGTTTTCGAGTTCGCGGCGCTACTGCCCGCGCTTCCCGTTCTGCGACGAGCACCGCGAGGAGACGGCCAGCCCGTCCTGGTGTTGCCGGGCCTTATGGCAAGCGACTTGTCGACACGCGCGCTGCGCGGGTTCCTTCAGCGACTCGGCTATCCCGCCTATGGCTGGGGTCTCGGGCGCAACGTCGGGCCGAGCCCGCAGATGGCTCGCGGCCTGGCGCAGCGCCTCGATGAGCTGCTTCACAGGCACGAACGGCCGGTGAGCCTGATCGGCTGGAGCCTCGGCGGCATCTATGCGCGCGAGCTCGCGCGAAGATTCCCTGACGATGTGCGCCAGGTGATCACCCTAGCGAGCCCGTTCCGTGATCCCGAAGCCACGAACGTCCCGGCTGCATTGCTCGCTCGTCGCCAGCTCCATCCCGACGAGCGCCTGTTCCGCGAGCGGCTCGAAACGCCGCTCGCAGTACCATCGACGGCAATTTACAGCCGGAGCGATGGCGTCGTTTCGTGGCGGAGTTGCTGCGAGAAACCGGGACCCGAGAGCGAGAGCATCGAAGTGTTGAGCAGCCACCTCGGCATGGGCTACCACCCTGTCGTCCTGCTTACGATCGCGGATCGGCTAAGCCAACCCGAGGACGCCTGGAAGCACTTCCGACCGCCCGCCGGCTGGAGTTGGCCTCTCGTCCCGCGCGTCGCACAACCGACGGAACCGGTGTAGAGAAGCGCGTCATCCATGAGAGGGGGCTTGACTCCCCTTCTTGTCGGGAGACGAGCCATTCTCCGCAAAGGTGCAGCGCATCCGCAAGGAAGAGCTTCGTTGTGCACGCGGGGGTGTGCTGGAGCCGCGCTAGGGGAGGGGCAGGCGGACTCCTGCGCGCCTTCGCACAGTGCGTTCGTCGCCGTGGGCGGCGACCTAGCGTTGGATTCGTTCCTGCCGCGTTACGCCTGGCTCTGCGCTTCGTGAACCGAGGGCACACAAGCTCGAACCGGCGACAACCGCGAGGGCACCGAGGACGCTTAGGCCATTGAGCTCTTCGGGCGTCATCCAGCCGGGGGCGAAGAACTCGACGAGTCGCATTCCGAGAAGGGTAAAGAGCGGCGCAGTGGAGATGACAGCGCTCACTCGAGACACCTCCCAGTGTCCAAGCGCTTCTGCGAACGTACCGTATGCGATGAGGGTGTTGGCACAGCAAAAGGCCAGCAACCCGACCTGCAGTGTCGTAAGACCAAGGATTGTTGCGGGCTTTACCGGTGGGAAAAGCAACGCGACCGCTGCGGAGTAGAGCAAGAAGAGGATCTGCTCTGAAGCCAGCGAGCGCAGAAGATGCTTCTGAGCGAGGGCGTAGGCCGCCCACAGGATGGCTGCGATGACCAGCAGCAGGACACCCAGCCCGATGCCACCGGACACATGGGCGAGCTTTGGCAAACGTCGGTTGAAGAAGAGCAGCATCCCCCCGACGAGGACCACGAATCCGCTCCACTGTAAGGCGGTGAATCGCTCGTGGAATACGACGAGACCGCCGAGGACCAGGAATAAAGGGGAGAGCTGGACAACTACTTGGGTCACAGTCGGGCTCGCACGAGAAAGGCCGAGGACGTAGAGGACGAAGTTGCTCGTGAGGCCGAGAATGCAGATCCCGAGCAACACCCAATCGCCGCGGTCCAGGGAGAGCGGCATGGGGAGTCTGCGCTTCAGCTTTAAGAAAAGCCCGAGCACCAGACTTGCGACTGCGAAGCGATACCAGGTGATCGTCAGGGGTCCATCGCGGCGAGGAGCAGCTTGAGCGCGATCGGGAGCAATCCCCAGAAGAGGGCTGTGGTGAGAGCAAGCGCGAACCCGAGGCGCCAGTTTCCGCTGGTCGTGTGCGTCAAGATGCCAGGCCTCGCGAGGCATGAGGCAGAGTTCGTCTCCAGTAGCCAAAACTCACGCCACGCTCCGAGTGTTCATTGGAAGCGCTGCATTTTCACACACACAGCGTGTGCAAGACTCGTCCAGCGAAGGATGGCGCGCTGCTGACCGGCGTGTCGGCGAGACCCCACACCCGCAGAAAGGTGAGTAAAGGGCTGCCGAATCAGGGTTCAAGACAGGATGGCCCTGATACTATAGGTGCGCCGGTTTCCGGCGAAGGAGAGACTCCATGCCGATCCGTCGCAAGTCCACGTCTCAGCGCAGGGCGCCTGCTTCGGTGAAAGCCGCAGGGAAGAAGGCTGCTCGCAAGAAGAAGTCTGCGAGCCCGCCGGCAAAGCAAGGGCTTGATGCGCTCGCACGGAAGATCGTTCGCGCGACCGCCGACCCGTCGAAGTTTTCGATTCAAGAGCTCTACACCGTGGACTGCGAGTCGGTGGAGGCGAACGGCGATGCCGCCCACGGCCACGAGGGTCTCCAGAAGAAGCTCCAGCAGTGGGAGCAGATGCAGAAGGGTGTGCGGTGGAAGGCTCGCAACGTGTTTCTGGGGAAGGGCGTGATCTGTATCGAATGGGATGCCGAAGTCACGCTAAATGATGGGCGCACGGTGAAACTGCTGGAGATTGCTGTCCACGAGATCAAGGGCGGAAGGATTGCCCGCGAGCGGTACTACTACAACCCGATGGCGTTGATGCCGCCGCAGAACTAGGGCCGGTCGGTTCACGGATCCGGTAACACCGGGCGTGCCACAATAGCCTGCGCTGAGTCCTGGCCCTCATCGGATCCGACGGTGAAAGACGCGAGTGACGTTCCCGGCCAGAGCTGGGACGACTCGACCGTAAGGGCGCGAGCGTTGGCCCAGCTCCCGGGCGGAGCTGCGGCAAACACCTGGTTTCTGTTCCTCGCGAGTCCCCTCGCTTGAGACCGTTGTCGACCCTTGCGCGGCCCGCTTTGTGTGGCTAGAGATCGCGGTCGTCATTGGGGAGTAGCCGTCCTCCGGATGGAGGAGCGTGCGTCAACACACTTGGCCTTCTCGGCCATGGCGCATGCGGCCAATCGGCTTGGCGAGACCTTTGGCAGGGATATCCCGGCGCCGGGTTGGGCGGGCTGTTCCGCCAGCGGTCCGCCAGACCCAACCCGAGCTGGACTCCATGACACCGCTCCTCGGCACATTGGCGCTCTTCCTCGGCTCGGCTCTTCTGATCTATCTGGCCTGCGAGTACTTCGTGAACGGCGTGGAGTGGGCCGGCTACCGGTTCGATTTCGGGCAGAAAGCAACGGGAACGATCCTCGCCGCTTTCGGGACCGCGCTCCCCGAAAGCGTTGTGACCTTTGTCGCGGTCGTCTTCGGAAAAAACCCGACCCAGAAAGAGATCGGCATCGGGGCAGCGCTGGGTGGTCCGCTGGTCCTTGGAACGATTGCGTACGCCGTCGTGGGCTGGACTCTGCTGGCAAGCCGCCCGGGACGGCAGCGC
>DATFYN010000076.1:0-3622 GCA_035315025.1 Myxococcota bacterium | reverse complement strand
TCGGTTCACCGACCAGCGTCCCGCCGACTACTGGGCCAGTCGCGGTTACGATTGGTACGCGGGATTGTAGCGCATCGACACTGACTTAGAGGAGCTGAAGATGGCGACGAACCGGCTTGGCCTGCACCTGGCTGCCGCGTTTTTCGGCTTGCTCCTGAGTCTGCCGCTCCGAACCGCTGCCATGGCGCATGAGCCGCCCGGACCCACACCGGACGTTCGGCCACTCGCCGAGATCAAGGCTACCTACGAGCGAGAGCGAAGGGAAATCGACCGCCGGGAGATCGCTGATCTCTCCGCCTTGGCCAGCAGGATGAGCGGACCTGGGGCAGACGCCGTCTATTGCGATCTGTTTCACCTGGCGATCGGACGCGATTTGTGCGCGGATGCCCGAAGAGGAGCCGACAATTGTCTCGCCTCGGCGACAACTTCCGACGAGGCTCGCGGTCTTGCGCTTCTGGTTCGGATGATCGCCCTGGCGGATTCCGGCCAAGAGAACGAAGCGATGGCACAGGCTGCGATTCTTTTCAGGGGGCGAAAGAAAAAGGTGAGCGGTGAACTGGCGAATCGAATTCATGTACAAACGGATAGCTATGAGCACTTGCGTCGGAAAGAACGACTATTACAATGGATATTTGGGATACGGAATGACATCTCGCTAGGGCTAGCACACCGCGCACCATTCCATGCTCTCTCGCCGTTTTCCGAAAAGCGGTGTGATAAAATGAATGGAAGAGCGAAGTGCGAGTTTGTGCCGGCAGTCGCAACGGTTCGAGACGCCCGGCCTTGTGAGATAACCGGTGGCCCTGGGGACCAGGGCCCATTTTCCTTCACGGAGGAGACGTTCGATGAGCAATCGAATGAGCGGAGGAATGGTCCGTTACGGTCTTCCGGGCGTATTATTGGGAGTGGCGCTGGCGTGGTTGGCGGGGGACCGGAGCTCGCCGGCGGTTGCACAGGGGTGGGCGGGGAATGATCCTGGCGCACAACCTGCCTCGCCATCCAGGGGTCTCGAAACCGGGCGAGCCGGCCAGGGTCAGGCAAGGACGGCCTCGCAAGCGGAAGCCAACGGAACGATGGCTCTGGTGACGTCTCCGGCGGGGTCGACGCAGTGGCTGTACCTGATCGATACCAAGAGCCGCGCCTTTGCCGTCTACCGTTTTGATTCGGGCAACAGCAAAGGCTCGGTAAAGCTAGAGGCGGCTCGTCAGTATCAATGGGACTTGAAGCTCGAGCACTATAACAATCAAGCACCGGAGCCGGCTGCAATCGAGTCCATGGTCAAGACCCTGGCTCAACCGGTTTCGCGATGAACCCGAGACCGCCTGCCTCCATCACCCTCGAGCTCGCGGTCCGCAGCCCTGATGAACCGACCCGATCACGGCCGCTCCAGGCCGATCTGGACCGCGAGGATCACCTCCATGGCACAATTTTACTCGCTCGAAGAAGCCGCCCGCGTCCTGGGCTTGAGTCCCGAGGATCTCAAGTCCAAGGCTCAGCACCGCGAGATTCGCGCCTTCCTCGATGGCGGTTCGTGGCGGTTTCGGGTGGTTGATATCGACGAGCTGGCGCGACGGCGCGGCCTGGGCAGCGAGGCTGAGCCGCGGCTCTCAGACTCGGATGTGTCGGCGGACAGCGGCGGCGAAACCGTCGACCACCTGGACCTTTCCGAATTCCAGCTCGGCGTGGCCAGGCCCGACCTTGGCAACGAGTCGAAGGACCAGCGGACATTTTCGTCCAAGGGCACAGAGCATTCTCCCACGGAATCCGGCTCCGACCACGAGATCCTCTTCGACGACCTTTCCGTCCCTCCCAACCCGCTGGCCGGTGCCAGCTCGGTGATCATCGGCATGCAGTCCGGCGGCAGGTTCCCCACCGACTCGGATATTCTTGTGGTGCCCGAAATCTCCCCTGGAGCCAGCGACTCGGATGTTCGCATGGCGCCCGATCTCGACGAAGAGACCAGTGGCTCGGACGTCCGCCAGGTGCCCGATTTGGGCAAAGGGACCAGCGGCTCGGATGTTCGCGTGGTGCCCGATTTGGGCAAAGGGACCAGCGGCTCGGACGTTCGGCTGGTGCCCGATTTGGGCAAAGGGACCAGCGGCTCGGACGTCCGCCCAGTGTCCGATTTGGGCAAAGGGACCAGCAGCTCGGATGTTCGCCTTGTCGCGCTGGACTCCGATGCCATTCCCACCCCGCCCTATCTCAGGCTGAGGCAGGTTAGTGACTCGGATGTGACCTTGATCAAGGACGACTTGGCCGATCACAGTTTGCTTGCGCCCTTGGCTGGCGTTGAAGATACGGCCTTCCACTCCAGCCCGATCATCGGCTCGTCGGCGGAGGTTCAGGCGGCCCGACCCGGCAGCGAGAGTGACTTCGAGCTCAATCCATCGACCGACCTGATAGACGTCTTACAGCCGGAATCGGGCAGCGATTTCGAGCTCAGTGCCCTTGATGGCAGCGATGAATTCGAGTCGACGCCACGGCGTCCCGGCGATTCGGACGTGACGGCGGCCGATCCCAATCTATCCGGAATCAACCTCTCCCACCCTAGCGATTCGGGCATCAATCTCCAGACCGCCACCGAAGGCGCATTTGAACTGGAGCATCATGACTCGGTCGAGCTGGCTCCCTTAAGCGACCACGAGGTCAAGGCCGTTAAGCCGTCCAAAACTTCGCCACCGGCTAAGGCCAAGCCCTCGATGTCCGCGACCCCGCCCTTGGCTGTCAAGAAGGGCGAGAAAGATATCTTCGACGAGAGCGATTTTGAGGTCGACCTTCCCATCTCCGACGAAGACTCGTCCGAGGACAAGACCCTTCAGCTCGACGCCGCCAGCGACTTTGAGCTCGAAGAAAGCGACGACAAGTCGGAAGTCTTCGCCATCGACGAAGAGAAGGTCGACCAGAACGCCGCCACGGCGATGTCTCCTTCGGCGTTCACCGAGGACGAGGATGAGGACGATGGATTTGAGGAAGCCGTCTCCAGTGAAATGACAACGGCCTGGGCCTCGGGCGAAAATCAGACCTCAGTCGCCGGCGCGCCGGACATGGTGATCTCCCGCGAGGTTGTTCCCGAATGGGGAAGCGTCTGGGTCGGTCTCCTCTCGTTTACGACCCTTTTCCTCCTCTTCGCCGCCTTCATCGCTCTGGACTTGCTGCGTAACCTTTACGATTTCCGCGACACGCCACTCGCCTCAGGGCTGGTCCGTACGATCGCAGGCATCTTCGGATACTGAACGCCTGAGCCCTGTGCCCTGAATCTCGACCAGAGGACTGGCCTTGATCTCCGCCGCGAGATCGATTACTTGGTCCTCGGTCGCTTGTAGGCCTGACACCGCACGACCCGTGTTCGCCGCTCCGGGCGCAGACGGGTCACGTCATATCCGGCCTTGGCCCATCTCGAGCGGCCGATGATGGCCGATCATCGCCCCCGTTGGAGTCGTCACGGATGGCTTCTGCCTCGGTTCGCCTCGGGAAATTACGTCTGCTTCTGGCCTGGGTGGCGCTCGCCGCCGGAGGCTGTCGCATGGCCCCGCGCGAGCAGGTTGACGAATGCCACCGCCTCAATCAGACCCTGCGCTCGGAGAATGTCCAGCTTAAGGATCAAATGCTGGCACTGCGAAGT
>DATFYN010000075.1:0-6445 GCA_035315025.1 Myxococcota bacterium | reverse complement strand
CCGCGGCCTTCCCGCGACGGCGAGCCTGGGCGGAGAAGGGGCCAAGACGGCCCGCGAGCGCGGGAGCGGAGCCGTCGGGCCGGCCGTGTAAAGCGCCAGCGTTCGGATCCTGCCCGTTACCGCCGCAGCGACGGCGATGGCAGGAATCGGGCTCCTTGGACACCCCTCACACGCACGCCCCCCTGGCAGGATGGCGTTCCCGAGCCGATTCTCCTGCGGCAGGGTCGATTGTAGACCGGGAGCGCGATCTATTGGAACCGAGCCCGCGCGAGCGCTTCGCGGCGCTCGCCAAATCGCCCGATTCGCAGATGGACGTAGCCCTCGGCGCGCTCTTGGTGGCTGCCGAGGCCTATCCGCAGCTCGACATCGCCGCCCAGCTGGCCGAGCTGGATGCGTTGGCACGGGCCGCTGCACCCTCGCTGCGCGCGGCGACGACTCCTCTCGCGCGGATGAAGGCCCTCTTGGAGTTCGTCGCAGGCCAGGGGTTTCGCGGAAATCGTGACGATTACTACGACCCGCGCAACAGCTTTCTCAACGAAGTCCTCGCACGCCGCACAGGCATTCCCATTACCCTCGCCCTCGTCTGCACGGAAATTGCCCGGCGGATCGATCTGCCCGTGTACGGAGTCTCCTTCCCCGGCCACTTCCTCGTGAAGTATGTGGGCGGAGACGAAGAGATTGCAGACAGCGAGATCGTGGCCGACCCCTTCTCTAGGGCGACACTGTCGGAGGATGACGTTCGCGAGAGGTTCAAGCTCGCGATGGGACCCGCGACGCGTTTCGATGCGCGCTGGTTGCGCGTGGCGACGCCCCGCGAGATCCTGGTGCGCCTCCTCGGCAACCTGAAACAGATCTACGTGCAGCGCAAAGAGCCCGAGCAAGCGCTCAGCTGCTGTGATCGGATCTTGATGCTGGTTCCAGACGCCCCCCTCGAGCTGCGGGACCGCGGCCTCGTGTACCAGCAGCTCGAGTGCTTCGGCGCGGCGCTTGGCGACCTCGAGCGTTTCTTGGCGCTGGCCCCACAGGAGCCGTCCGCCGATGCCATCCGCGACACCTTGGTCGAGCTGCGGGCCCAGGCCGCGCGCGTGAACTGAGAGAAATCACGCCCGTCGCGGGTCGAGGTGCGGCGGGCGCTTCGCTCTCCTCTTTGCCCAAGGAGCTGTCCATCGGAGAGCGACGCTCTTGGGCCCGCCGCGGATTGCTCGCCGCAGAAGGTCCGGTCGGCGCTGCTCCTTATTCGAGCAATGCCAAGAGATCCGCGCGCGAGAGCGCAGCGCCCCGCTCCGCGCCACCGAGGGCGGCGTCGGTGAGCGCGCGTTTTCGCTCCTGAAGGGCCAGGATGCCTTCCTCCACCGTGTCCGCCGCGACCAGCCGATACACCATCACGGGTCGCTCCTGGCCGATCCGGTGCGCGCGATCGGCTGCCTGGTCTTCCACGGCAGGATTCCACCAGGGATCGAGCAGAAAAACGTGGTCGGCTTGGGTCAGATTTAAGCCTGTACCGCCCGCGCGCAGCGAGACGAGGAGCACCGGTGGGCCGTCCTCGCTCTGGAAGCCCGCAACGACGCCGGTCCGGTCGACGGTCGACCCGTCGAGGCGGGAGTAGTGGATGCCCGCTGCCCGCAGACTCGGCTCCACGAGGTCCAAGAGCGACGTCCACTGCGAGAACACGAGGGCCTTGTGGCCGTCGGCGACCACGCTCTCGAGCTCCTCGAGCAAGAGCATGATCTTCGAGGATGAGGCCGCGCTCTGGCCGGGAACGAGGGCACGGTGGCACGCCGCCTGGCGCAGCCGCAAGAGCGCTTCGAGCGCGGAGAGCACGCTCCCACCGGCTTGGAGTTTCTCGAGCACTTCTGCCCGCGTGGCTGCGCGCACCGCGTCGTAGACGGCGCGCTCGTCGCGATCCAGTTCGCAGCGCAGGACGAGATCCGTGCGCGGCGGAAGCTCCGGCGCGACCTCGCGCTTGCGCCGCCGCAGGACGAAGGGGCGGATGCGCTGCCGCAGGCGTTCGGCGGTCTCTTCGCCGCGCGGGCCACCCTCGGCGATCGGTTTCACGTAGCGCTCGGAGAAGTCGCCGAGGCTTCCGAGAAAGCCGGGGTTCGTGAAGTGGAACTGACTCCACAGCTCGTCAAGCCGGTTCTCAATCGGCGTCCCGGTCATGGCCAGCCGGAAGCCGGCACGCAGCCGGAAAGCGGTTTGCGCAGCCTGACTGCTCGGGTTTTTCACGTTCTGCGCTTCATCGAGCACGACCGTGTCCCAGTCCACGGACGAGAGCAGGTCCGCGTCAAGCCGCAGGATCGCGTAGCTCGTGAGGGTCACGTCTGCGCTGGCGTCGAGCGCGCGTCCGGGTCCGTGATGCAGCGTGGCCCGCAGCGCTGGGCGGAAGCGAGCCATTTCTGCGGCCCAGTTGTGGAGCACACTTGTCGGTGCCACCACCAACGTCCGGCCGCGCAGAGCGCAGAGCGCTTGAAGCGTCTTGCCAAGACCCATGTCGTCGGCGAGCACCGCGCCGAGGCCGGCGTCGCGCAGGAAGCAAAGCCACGCGACGCCGCTGCGCTGGTAGCTGCGCAGCTCGGCGCTGAGATCTGCGGGGAGCGGCGCCTCGCGGATGCCCTCGAAGCCGTGGACCAGCGTCTCGAGGGCGCGCGCGAAGGGCGGATGGGGGACCCCGAGGTCGTCGCACAAGCGCGCGAGATCCGGGAGCGCCGCACGGGGGAACCTCGTCGTCTCGCGCTTCGCCGCCAGCAGATCCGCCACCCGCTCGCCAAAGCGTGAGAGCCAGTCCGCCGGGAGCGGAGCCATGCCACCTCCGGAGAGCGCGACCATGGACTCGCCGTCGCGCCAGGCCGAAAGGACGCGCTCGGCGCTCGCCTCTCCTCCGCGTTTCGAGCCGGCGTCGTCGCCACGCGCGATGAAGCGGAGCTCGAAGTCGTCGCCCGTTGCGCGCAGCTCGGGAACGAGGGCAGGTGCGCGGAAAAACGCTTCGTGGGCGCGGCCGCGTACTTCGCCGCCGAAGCTCCCAAGCTTTCCGGCGAAGGCGAGGGCCTCCTCCCCTCGCAGCACGACGCGTCGCCCGGGCAGGAGTTCGAGCTGGCTCTGGAGCTGACGGACAAGGCGCGCTTCCCCGGCCTCATCACGCAACGGCGCGGCGCCGCTCCCCGGCAGGAGTGTCAGACGACCCGCGTCGACGCGCGCTACGGGAGGGTCTCCATAGACAAGTGTAGCGAGCACCGAAAGCTCTTCGCCCTGGGGCGCGGTCTCGACGATCAGGCGCGGAAGCGCGCGGGTGGTGCGCGGGAGGCGGCCCGTGCGGATCTCCACGGGGATCCGACGCTCGAGGTCCGGGAGAATTTCCGTGACGAGGCTGAGCACGTCGTCCGGGGAAAAGTGCTTGCCCCGAGGCAACTCCGCGAGCTCGCGTCCGCTGAGCCCGCTCTCGCCCACAGGACGCAGGACATCGCCGCAAAGCGCGACCCCGTTCTGGAAGGTCTCCGTGATCGAAGGGTCAGGCTCGACCGAGAGCCGGAAGCCGTTCTCGTCGTCCTCGAGACGCCCGTGGGGCACGAGCGGTTCGGCGGAGGCGCGCACGGGGACGCCGTCGAGCAGAATGTCGGCACAATCGGCGAGGGCTGCGACTAAGCGAGGCGCGGTCTCGCGCGGAAGCGGCCCGCGCAGGCGCGCGCCGAGCACGCGTTCGACGGCGAGGTCGGCCTTCGTCGCCACAAACCGTGGGCCGTCGACGCGGCCGCTCGCCACAGAAAGGAGTGTCGTCACGAGAGGCTCTTCGCGTCCCCCTTGAACGACGCAGCGCTCGAGGGCGAGACCCGACCCCGCACGGGAGAGGCGGTAGCGCAGCCTGCCGGCCGCCGAGGGCGAGGGGGCGCCGGAGCTTTCACGCCCGGGGAGCGGCTTGCCTTCGCTGCCTGCTCGCCGCAGGGCGATCGCCGCGGCGGCGACGTGCTCGCAGGGGTCGTCGGGGCTTGTGCAGTCGCACGACCACTCACGCTCTGCGGGATGCAGCGTGACCACGAAGCTGAGCATTCCCCCGCGCGTCGAGACACGCAGCGAAGCTTCCTCGGGGGACTCCTCCTCGAGCGAAACGGCTCCAGCCCGCACGAGCTCGACACCGCTCGACCAGATGGCTGGGGAACAGGCGGACCGGATCGTCTCGAACAGTGCCTGCACGGCCTAGGCGATCAAGCCCTCGAGACGAGGCTCGCGCGTTTGGCGGCGATCAGCTTGAGCAGCGCGTGCTGGGGATCGGCGAACTTTTGCACGCCCTCCTCCATCAGGACCTTCTCGAGCTTCGCTTGGTCGACCTTGCGGTCGATCTCGTCGAGCACAGTCTGCGGGGGCATCTCGTCGATCGCACGGCGATAGATCTTCCCGCTGGCCTCGACCTTGTCGTTGGTGGCGGGCGGATTCGTCTCGATGTCGCTCCCGGCGAAGGCGGCCACATACTTATCTGCGGGATCGCTGGGCTTCTTGGTTCCGGTGCTGGCAAAGATCATCTCCTGCTGGAGGGGGAGCTTCTTGTCTGCCCAGAATGCGCAGTTCTCTCGCCAGATCCGCTTGGCGTTCACGATCCCGACCGGGCCCTGGGCTGCGGGGGAGAGCTCGGGCACGTGTTTCTCGGTGTACACATCCACCCGCGAGACGAAGATGCTGTAGACGCTCTTGAAAGAGGAGAGGGGCTGCTTGCGTCGCTGTGCGCCGCGCCAGATGGCGTCCCGCGCGATGCGGTACTGCCGGCTACTGAAGATGAGGGTCACATTCAGCGTCACTCCTGCGGCGGCGAGCGCCTCGAGCGCATCGAGACCCGCCGGCGTGGCGGGCACCTTAATCATCCGGTTGCGGCGCCCCTCGCTGTACTCCTTCCCGAGTTCGATGTATTGGCGGACGCGGACGTCGTGGGGCGGGCCGCTGTTCGGATCCTCGAGCAACGGGTCCAGTTCGTAGCTGACATAGCCGTCGTTGCCGTTTGTCTCGTCCCACACCGGCCGGAACACTTGCTGCGCGTCGGCGACGAGTCGGTCGGTCATGTCCCAGGCGATGTGGGTATCGTCGAGTCCGCGCTTCAGCATCGAGACCAGGAGGTCATCGAACCGACCGGATTGAATGAGGTCGCCCACAATGATCGGGTTTGATGTCGCCCCCGTCGCTCCGAGCGTGCGATTCTTTTGGACGAGCTCGGGGTCAATCGAATCCAGCCAGAGTTTCGTGCCGCTCGCGATCAAGGATTGAAGCGGTGATGCCATGGGGGAATCTCCTCGGAGGTGAGCCCAGCGGAAGCTTAGCCCGCGGCCCCTGCCGGACCAGCGGCCCGCGCCGCGAACACCAAGTGAAGGGGGTCCGCACCCGGAGGAGAGCGGTCGAGCTGGCCGGGCCGCGTCCATCCACGAGAGAGCGCGAAGTAGGCGGCCACCAGTCGCGCTCGCTCGTCCATGTGGAGTGCCTGCCAGCCCGCGATCGCCTTGGTGGGGAACAGGCGGTGCGAGTACGCCACCACGTGAAGACCCTCGGGCCGAAGTACTCGCCGGACTTCGGCGAACACCTCGACCGGCTGTGTCAGATACTGCACGGAGACGGAGTTCAGGACGGCGTCGAAGCTGCCGTCGGGAAAGGGCAGGGTGGGGTTTGTGTTGAGGTCGTGCACCACGTAGGCGTGAAGCCGCGAATTGCGCTCAAGCTCCTCTTCGTTCATCCCGAGCCCACACACCTGTGCGTACTCTACTTCGGGTGGAAGGTGGGAGACCCACGACGACATGAGGTCGAGCACGCGCGCTCCCGCTGGAACGAGCTCGCGGTAGGCCGCCGTCAGGGCCTCGAGGGTCGCGTCGTCGAGATGGGTCACGAGCCGCGGCTCGCGGTAGAAATCTTGGTCGCTCGACTCGTCGATCCGGCGAAAGAAGCCGGGGGGAAACTCCGCTTCAGGTTTCACAGCATCGGCCATGCCGGATCATCGCATGGCTAATGGCCGGGCAACACACGCACCGCCGGGCGCCGGAGCAGGAGGACCATCGGGACGAGCAGGAGGAAGAGCACGGCGACCAGCCGATAGCAGTCCTCGAAGGAGAGGATCGCAGCCTGGCCGTGCAGTGCGCTCGAGAGCGCGCTCAGCGCCGCATCGTGGGCGCTCACGGCGTCGAGCCCTCGCTGCTGGAAGCCGTGGGCGAGCTGCGAGAGCCGCTGCGTCGTCTCGGGGTCGAGCAGCGCCAAATGTTCGGACAGATAGGCGTGATGAATCGTGTGGCTGCGGTGGAGGACCGTCGTCAGCGTCGCGATTCCGAAGCTTCCGCCGAGCTGGCGGAAGAGGTTGTAGAGGCCGGCCCCCTGCTGCACTTCGCGCGAGGGGAGTGAGCCCAGGGTGACCGAGGAGACGGGAACGAACATCGCGCCAAGCCCGATTCCCCGGCAGACCTGCGGCCAGAACAGGTCGTCCCAG
>DATFYN010000074.1:0-6373 GCA_035315025.1 Myxococcota bacterium | reverse complement strand
GAGCTCGTACGCGAACTGCACGGTGATCGCGTTCACGGCGGTCTTAGAGCTGTTGTACGCGAGGTACTTCACGGAAGCGAAAGGCCATGTGGGATCGCTATTCAGCGTGAGGGAGCCGAGGCCGGAGGAAAGGTTCACGATCCGACCCGCGTCAGACCGCCGCAAAAGCGGCAGGAACGCTTGCGTCACTCGCACCAGTCCGAAGACGTTGGTGTCGTACGTCCGGCGCAGCACATCGCCCGAGATCCGACTCGGCGGGCCGTCGTCGATCGCGATGCCTGCGTTGTTCACGAGGATGTCGAGGCGCCCCACGCTCTGCTCGAGAAATGAGGCGGCTGAGGCGACGCTTTGGTCGTCGGTCACGTCGAGACGGAGGGACTGCGCGTCGAGACCCTCGGCGCGGAGCTTCTCCGCCGCGGCCGGCCCACGGTCCTCGCTCCGAGACCCAAGAAAGACGGTGATCCCTTCGCGCGCGAGTTGACGAGCAATCTCGAGCCCGATCCCCTTGTTGCCACCTGTCACTACGGCAACGCGACGATTCGACATGCGACCTCCTTGGCGCCGGTCCCCCGAATCAGCGTTGTAAGGCTCGCACCCGTGCCGAGTCCGCGCCAATTGGCAGCGGAACGGACGTCACGGTCACAAGCAGGTGTTACCTAACCCCAAAAGGCGGCGCCTTGAGCTATATTAGAACGGTCCGAGCATCGAGCTCGGCTTGGAACGCCGCCTACGTCCGCCAATCGCTCGCCAGCTTCAATTCTGACAAGCTGTTCTCTTGTGGTTTACCGACGAGCTCACGCCGGCAGTGCTCCAGCTGGACGACGGCTCCAGCGCTCATCATGCCGCTCAAGCTGAAAAAAGGGAAGATCATGAGGACCGAGCAATCGGAATTATGATGGCGGCGCTACTGGCGACCGACACCGCGCAGGCTGCAACCACCGTTCGCGACAACGTCGGTGGCTACTACGTCGCGTGCAGAACCGAGGACGCTTTGAATCTTTTGGCAAGCGCAGCCGTGACGGAGAACGCACCGCTTGGGCTGGGTCTTATGACCAGCGACTGCGCCTTTCTTCCAGAGGGTCTCCACGTCTCGGTGCTCGGGCGTGCCTCGCACGGAAGGACGAGAATCCGCGTCTACGGCGGCCCCCACGGGCCGGTCAACGTCTGGACGAACTCGGAGGCGGTGAAATAAGGATCGGGAACACTGGCACTCGCCCTCAGCGTGCGCGGCTGCGTTATGCCGCGTTGCAGCCAGAGACATGCGATCTCCCTACTCTTCGCGTTTACCCTGGCCGCCGCGTTCGCGGGCCTGATCTTGCTCGCGGCGTCGTTTTGGGCATGAGCTATTCGCGGGTGTGACGCGCTAGATTGCCCTGGGACGCGACTTCTCGAGGGGGATCGCACCTCGAGAGGAAGGGGGCTGCGCTCGATTACACTCGCCAGCGTCGCGACTCGACGGGACGGAGGAGACGGCGTGACCCCGGAAGACCTCAAGGCACTGGCGGAGATCATGAAAACAGGGGAGCTCACAACCCGAGAGTTCCGTCAGCTTGCGCAAGAGTTCCTTTCACCGGTGCTTCAAGCCGCCGGGGAACGCCTTGCCGACCTCATCTGGCCCAACAGGGTGGAAAACGCGGCGCGGGTATTCGTTCGCGCCTACATGATACTCCGCGAGGCGGGAATCCCGCTGCAGCCCGTTCCGCTCAAGCTGCTTGCTCGAATCACGGAGGGCGCTTCGCTCGAAGAAGAAGAGGGGCTGACCGAGCGGTGGGCTCGCCTTCTTGCTACAGCGGCATCCGGTGTGGACGTCCCCCCTTCGTTTCCAACGATTCTCGCGGAGCTCAGGGCAACCGATGCTCTGATTCTCGACCGCATCGCAAGTCGATGGCCTTCGCCGCTCGCCGGTGGTCGGAGAGACAACTATGTGGTGGACACGGATCAACCCAACCTCGGAGCGCTTCAAACGGAGGTGTATCTGCCCGAGGACGCCTTCCGCGTGTCTATCGACATCCTCCTCCGACTCCGACTCATCGTCCTGAGTAGCCTCAATCTCGACGACCTGAGCAACCGTCCGGTGCTCCTCCGCCACTACCAAGTTCCCGACCTGACTGATCTCGGGATGGAGTTCGTGCTGGCCTGTGCAGGTCCGCGAGGAGCCGGATGAAGTCCAAGCCCAGCCGACTGCGCCTTGTCCTGATGGCGCTCGGCGTTCTCCTCGGCGCCGCATTCGCCCTCATGGTCCTGGGCTTTTCCGCGATTGGAGTCGTAGCGGTGCTGGACCAACACGATGGCGGCACGAGGCTGGCCGCGCTGCGCGCCAAATTCGAGACGATCCGAGCCAGCCTCCAGAATGAGACTGCGACGAAAGGCGCAGATGGACCGCCGTCCGTCGCGGCTGCGTCGCCCACGCCATCGCCCATCACGCCTGGCTCGCGGAAGATCAAGGACATACCGCTCGCAGAGAAGAGGGCGATGTCGCTGAACGCCCAATGGCTTGGAGGCGGTGGGGACTTCTTCATCGAGGACGTTCCAGAGATGGCCGAGGGATGCCGCCAGGCTTGTGGGGAGCACTTCATCGCCGGCGGCGTACGAGCCATGCCGGATGGGGACACGTGGCAGTGCCTTTGCGCGCCGGGGGGCTGGTCCAAGGCTGAGACAGAGCGGAAGCGCAAGGAGCTCCATGAGTTCCACGAGAAGCTAAGCCAGCGGCGCGAGACAGCGAAGGCGAAAGCCCAAGCGAAGGCCAACGTCCAAGGGCCGGAGGAAGGGGCGCCATCACCATGAAGCCGAAGCCCACGGGACCGAACCGCGCCTCTGGCGTAAAGACCAAAGCGCGTCGCCAGCTCGGCAGGAATCCGAGCGAACGCGAGGTGAAGGACTTCATCGTGGCGGCGATCGAGACGTCACTCTCGGAGAACCTCGAGGAAATGGGGTTCAGCGAGCGCGAGGTGAAAGCTCTTCTTGCGGGCTCGGGCAAGGCGTTGACGGTAGCGGTGAGGGAGAAGCTCAGCGATCGCGAGGTGAAGAAGTAAGCCGAAACCAAAGTGCCATCGAACCAAGCTGCGGCGCGGCTCGGCACAAGCAGCGCCGATCACCCACGGCGACGGGCGCCGCCGCGATCCCTCCTAATCGGTGCGCTCCGTCCGGGTTGAATCCCGCAGCGTGACGCCCCATCGGCGCCACTGCTCCGGATGCAGTTATTGACTGTCCTTGATCCCGTACCGCGCTGCAATCTTTTCGCGCTCCCCGCGCAACGTCTCGGGGTCGGTTGCGTCACAAAGCACGTCGAAGCACCGCTCTAGGTCCGGGTCGATTCCTTGAGGCCCCCTAAATCTAAAGCGAAATCTGTGGAGGAGGTCCATGGCGTCCTTGCGGCTCGTCGAGAAGCGCTGAAAGTCTTCGGCGACCCGATTGAGACGACACACAAGATCGAGGGCTTCGGCCGGCGAGAGTGCCCGGTGGTCAACCGTCTTGGGCTTGGCAAACTCTGCGTCGACGCAGGTCCGCTTCGTCATGGGCAATACCTCTGCAGCGCTGCGGAAGCTCAAGGGGGCGGCAACTGTTCGATCTGCGCCGAGCAAGGTGCCTCGCGCACGGCGGCGACCGCAGCCGACCGCTGTGCGGGAGCAGCTGGACTAGCGGATCTCCTCCGCCACGTTCTCCGCATAAAGCAGTCGCTGGCGCTGCGCTTCGATCACCGTCTCCACCTCGGGGGTCAGCGACGCGTTGAACCCATCGACATCCCTCTGCATCCAGACCAGCCACTGTTCTACGTTTGCCCGCTCGTGCTCAAACTCCGCCTTGACTGCATTCCCGTCGAAGTCCTTCACGGCGATCGTAAAGATGAGCTGCCTCCCTGATACTTCAGCCCGCGGGACTCGGAGGAGTGCCGCGAGGGACAGTACCTGAATAGGTTACTGTCTCCCGTGTACGGCACGAAGAACTCCACGACCGTCTCCGTCGGGTTGACCTCCTGAGTGAATATGACCCACTCGGGTCCGATCTGCGGGGACCGGATTCGGCGGCGGGCTGAGTTGATGTGGGCCGGGTCGGGAGGAAGGAGACCCCTCCACTCCTTGCTGTCGAAGACTTCGACCTCGGCCAGCACGCTCAGGCGTTCGCGTTGAAGGTAGGCGCTCAGTTCGTCGTCGCTGAAGAGGTAGGCGGGCTCTTTCACGACGTGTACAACTCCATGCCCTTGCGCCTGAGCGCCGGGCGGCTCGGAGGCCGTTGATCTCCGGGTGAAAGAATTCCCGAATCCGGGGATGTGCGATTTACCAATGCTAGCGCAGCTTACCGGCAAAGGTGCTAGCAGGCGGGCGTGGCGGCGGGGTTCGGGCTCGTGGCAGCTCGGCGAGGGACCAGCGGTGCCGATCGCGCTGGGCTCTATGGCAATCTCAGCCCGCCGATGCCGTAGATGCGCCAACGGGCGCGGACCGCCTGGGTCGGGCGTCTGGGAGAGATCCGGGGCGCCCGTTTTCCTCTTGGGCGCTCAACATCGTTGCGCAAGTGCGCGGTCACGCATGAGCAACGCAGCGTGGGCCGACGTCACGAAGGCGTTGGAAAAGTTCCGCGCAGCGGTCGGGCGCGTCCAGGCACAGCGCTACGCTTTTGAAGGACTCTCTTGCGAACGCTGGGGAAGCGCGAACCGACATGGGGGGGGGCGGGAAGATCGAGCCGCCGCGGTTGTTCGTGTGGTTGAGCGACGCAAGTATCGTCCCGCCCTCGCACGCCGTAGCGCACAGTATCCCACGGATTGCCGAGTGCGTGGGATCTCTTCGCGCGGTCACGCGGCGCGACGGAGCCCGAGGCGCTTTGTCCCACGCGCCACCGTTGCCGCCGCACACCCGAGCTCGCGCCCGATGGCTCTGTCGGAGCGCCCGGCCTCGAGGACGAGGTCGACGCCGAGCGCTTCCAATTCGGCTGCGAGCGTGGTCAAGTGCCGCAGGGGCGCCGAATGGCGCAGAGGAGGTTAAGGTGCCGCAATTCTTCGTCCCGCACGCTGAGGATCGCGCGCAGGCCGATCGCGTTTGGGATGACACACGCGCCTTCCTGGAGAGCCACTCATGCAGGACCACAGGGCGCCGGATCTATAGCATCGCCTACGAGCACGACGGCCGACGCTGGTTGGATCAGGTCGGCGAGCGCGATCGATACGGTTTGGAGACGATCCTTGTTCTGCTCGAAGCGGTCGGGCACCCCGGACTGTTCTACTGCTGCACCGAAAATCGCGGAGTAATCCGGGACGGTCCAATTCTAACCGGGGACGTCGTCAGCATCGTCGACTTCGATGCCGATCCCAAGGATGTAGCCGAAACGGAGGCCAAGAAGTGAAGCCCAAGGGCGCGAGGTACCGGAAAGAGCCAGAGGGAGCGCCGTGGTGCCGAAGACCGCTAGAGCGGTCGGTCGAACGCTGTGGACTATCGAGAGCGCGCACTCGCTCGACGCGCTCGAGGTGATTCGCCGCGGGCTGGTGGTGCAAATCGCTGGTTTAATAGAAGCCGAGGGGCTCTGTTACGCAAGAGCGCGGCAGCGCGCGAGGTCAACACCGTTTCGTGGATGGTTTCGGCGAGGCGATTGTGGAGGACTCAACGTACCGGAACCGGCGCCGAAGCCTCTGCGCCCAATGCACTCGTGGAGGGGTGCTTGGGCGAGCTCCCGGCGCCGGCCGACTCCGCGAAAGTGGTGGACGCGGAGCCTTGGAGAGTATACGCCGTTTAGAGGCGAACGGGGGGAGAAAGAAAGGAGAGAGGGGCCGTGAGCGATCGCACCATTGAACAGCTCAAGCTCGTGCTCGGCGCCGAGGACTGGAAGGCGTTTATGGCCGAGGTCGCTGCCGGGCGAGGGCGTGGAAGGTACGTGATTGTGGAGCGTTGGCTCGCCGTGGCCAGGACGAAGAAGGCGGAGAAGCTCACGGAGCAGAGGCGCGCGGAGGCAAAGGCGAAGGCAAAGGCCGACGCCGAGATCGAGACACGACGGCTGCAACAGGAGAGCGAAACATGAGAGACGAGGAGAAGCAAGCACGACGGGAGATCGAGCGGTCGACCATTTTCGGCGAGGTTCTCGAGCAGCTCGACCGCGATGCGTCGGGGGGCGAGCTTTACGATGCACTCGTGGCGCGCGGTTACTGGAACGAGGAAGAGCGCGAGGCGCTCATTCAGAGGGAGTGCGCGCGGGAAGTGCGGGAGCTTCTAAACGAGATTGCGCGCGAGCGTGAACGATGAAGTCTAAGCCCAATGCCGGGTAGTTTGCGCCTTGGCGCACGATCTCACCGGCTCCTCGGGTAGCTGCTCATCTTGATCTTGACGGCGCGTGGGTATCGGCGCGGGCGTCGTGGAGGGAGCACCAGGAGGGCGATCTCTTGGTGAAGATC
>DATFYN010000073.1:0-16807 GCA_035315025.1 Myxococcota bacterium | reverse complement strand
GCAATACCTGCCGCACGCCTGAAGCCAAGCAGGCCGCGCCGCCCTTTCAGATCACCACCACGGCAAACCCAAAGCAGCGTCGCGCCCTCGAGCTTCTCGACAGCATCCATTTGTAGAAGAATCAAGCCGCCGCGATTCGCTCGATCACCGCGAATCATCGCAGACTTCCGCCCAGAGCCGTCAGGAACTTCAGGCTAGATTCAACCGCCTAGACTTGGTCGTCTAGTTCTGTAGGATCTTCTGACCTTTCAGAACCACATCACCCGAGCCCGTGATGCTGATCTTCTTCCCCTCGATCACAATGTCCCCGTTCTTCTTCATCTGGATGCTCGCGTCGCCAGTCTGGATTGTGATCTCATCAGCCACGTCGACGAGCAGCTTCTTCCCGATCTTGCGACTCTCGTTCCCCGAAACCTCGACCGTGTGGTCCTTGCCGATGATCGCGCTCTCGTTCCCCGAAACGTTGATTGTGTGATCCTTGCCGACGGTCTCGCTCTCGTTGCCCGAGACCTCCACCGTGTGGTCCTTGCCGATGCTCTCGTTGTGGCTTGCGCCGATGTTCGTGGTTTGGAGACCTCCCACGGTCACCGCGCGGAGTCCGCCGACGGTCACTTGCTGAGCGCCGCCCACATTGATCATCTCGTCCACACCCACGCTGTGGACGCGTGTCAGCAGCACTGTAATGGTCTCGCCCATGCTCACCGTGCGCGTCCTGTTCTTCGCGACGCTGAGCGTCTCGTTCCCGACGACTGTCTCCGTCCGATCGTTCTGGATGGTGATCGTCTCGTCTTTCCCAACCTGCTCGGTCTTGTTGTTCCCGATGACGATGTTCTCATCCTTCTGGGCGTGGATAAAGACTTCCTCCGCGCCCTTCTTGTCTTCGAGGCGGATCTCGTTGAATCCGCCCCCGCCCTTGGAGCTCCGTGACTTGATGCCGGTGCGGGTGCTGTTTGCGGGAAGGTCGTACGGCGGCATCTGCTCGGCGTTGTAGACGCAGCCGGTCACGATCGGCCTGTCCGGGTCGCCCTCCAAGAACTCGACGACGACCTCCTGACCGATGCGCGGATGGCAGTGCGCACCCCATCCCTTCCCTGCAATGGGTTGCGACACGCGCACCCAGCAGGAGGTCTTCTCGTTGTGCTGCCCCTCGCGGTCCCAATGGAACTGGACCTTGATGCGGCCGTACTTGTCGAGGTAGAGCTCCTCACCTGCGGGTCCTGTCACGACGGCCGTCTGGACACCCTGAATGACTGGCCGGGGTGTGACGCGCGCCGGCCGGAATGGGATCGAGCGCGGAATGCATGTAAAGGAGTTCGAGTAGGTGCTTCCGCTCTCCTGGTCTCCTACACCCTGGTTCGCGGAATGCTCTACGGACGTAAGGAGATAGGCGGCGTTGTAATCCGTGCGGTAGTGATGCTTCAGAGTGAAGCGGTGACCGCTCGTAAATCCGGGGCAGGTGCTGCGTCCGTGGATACGGATGGCGGAGGTCTCCTCAGCCTCCATGCGCAGCCGCACGCGCTCCTCTCCTTCGTCGAGGGTCTTGTGGACGGTCGGGAAGTCGTAGACCTCGTACTTGTCGTTGCCCCCGATCTGCTCGGCGCTCGTCGTGTTGGCAAGGAGGCTCGACTTCGGAGACTCGAAATTGTAGTCCGTGATCGCGTACTTCCCCGGGTGAAGTTCTCGCTCTACGTACCACTCCTCGACCTCGCCTGCGCGCCGGCTCGCGCCTTCGGTCGTCGCGTACTCCGCGTCCGCCTGTCCCGGACATTCGGGATTTCCCGATGCCGAGTCGAACAGCACGAGCGTATGCTTGCTCTCCTCATGCTCAAAGAAGTACCCGATCCCCTCCTCTTCCATCAGTCGTGAGACAAAGTTGAAGTCGGTTTCGCGGTACTGGACGCAGTACACCCGCGGCTTGTGGCTCCCGCTGAGCCGCATCGCGAAGTCGGAGAAGCCGAGGTCCGAGAAGACCTTCTTAATGATGTCGGGAACCGCCTTGTCCTGAAAGATGCGGCAGTCTGATCTTCGTGTGAGGAACCAGAGCCACGGCACTATCTCGGCCCGGTACGAGACCAAGCGGCGGTCCCGGGTGCCCTGCGCGAAACGCGACACGACGCCGTGGAAATGACGGAATTTCCCATCCTCGAGCGCTAGTTTCACGGACAGGTTCTTCCCAATGATTGCCTTGAAGTCGATGGCATCCTGTTCGGAAACGAGGTCGAGATCGAAGCGGAAGAGCCGCGAGATCGATTCCTGACCCGCGAGGTGGCGCAAGAGGAGCGTGTCGCTTCCGAGGGGAGAAGTGATGGTGCAGACCCGGGTATCTTGCGTATATGCCATCCGACCACCCGTTTTGATCGTCAACGATGTCGAGAAACCGACGCTCCCTGGCTATTGTCCATACTTGGGCGCCGCGCAGCCCCCCCGCGGAATCACGCATTTCCATTCTACAGCAACGCACCGGCCCCGTGGCGGCCAGCCTGTTCCCTTTTGGTTGCCCTCGCTCGAAGGGTGGTTTCTCTGCGCTTGAATTGAGGCGGGGCCTGCGCCGGAGGACTTGCCGCAGGCTCCCTGAGGCGAGCCACGCCACGCACAAACGGACTTCATCGCGGATTCAGTTAAAGCTCCGCCGTTGGCGCAGGTCGCCTCAGCACCGAGCGGTATTTTTTTTGCGAGGTGGCAAGGCGGCGTTCTCCGTTCGTGCCCTCTCGCGTCGCGATCCGTCTAGGAGTGTCCGATTTTCTGGTGTCTCGGAACCGGAACCCGACCGCCTAATTGGCAGTGCCCGGATCCGCCGAGTTCTCCTAGGTTGGACGTGAACGGGAGCGGCACTTCACTCCTCCCCCGACACTTGCCTCCATGAATAGGCGGGATTCGGAATCGCAATGATGGGGGGTGAACCCATCGCTGAGAAGATGGGAAGCTCGCTCAGGTTCTTGGTCTACGCATGCTCCGGTGAGAAATCATGATGGCTCCCATTCCCCACACCGAACTGATCCATCCCGCCCTCTGCCCCGAGCTCGAGCTCCATTTGCTCGATCGCCACTCCGCCCTCGGCCGCGCGATCAAGCACCAGGGGCTTTACGCCGTGCACGAAACGTTCGAGGGGCTCACATTTCCGCCATACTGGGCCTACGCCTTTGCCAGCGGGCAAGCCCTGGCACGCTACGTGATGGACCACCCCGTGGTCGTCGCGGGACGCTCCGTGTTGGACGTCGGAACCGGTTCTGGCATCGCAGCAATTGCTGCCGCGAGGGCCGGTGCACGCTGCGTCGTGGCGATCGACCGGGATCCCCTCGCGATTGAGGCGGTGAGGGCCAATGCGGATTTGAACCGAGTTCAGGTCGACGGTCGTGTCGCGGATGGGCTCGCGTTCAAGCCCACCGGAATCGATGTCGTCCTTGCGAGCGACATCTTCTACGGCGACGACCAGCTCCTGCGGCGGCTCGTGCAGTGGGCGGATCTTCGCCCCCCGCCTCTCGTCTTCGTGGCAGATCCAGGCCGTGGCTTCGTGACGCGCGACTTGGTCGTTGAGGTGGCGCGCTACTCGGCGCGGACCCAGCCTGACCTCGAGTTTCCGGATGAACCTGTGGTGTACACGATTGCGCAGAACACAAGGCCGGGACCGACGCAGCCTCTCGCTCGGGATCGCCGTCACATACGCGGAAAGAGCGCGAACGAAGCCGTCATTCCGCGCAAGCCGTCCTGATCACCGTCTTGCGGGAAGGCGAAAGCCGGCGACGGACTGCAAGGGCATGATCCGCAGCGAATCCCCCCCCCGGGCGGCAGCGAGAGTGACGAGCCCCACGCCGCCCATCCGCTCAAGCTCACGATCGGTAAACAAGCGCTCGGTGGGCCCGAAGCCGATGGTTTCGTTGCCGAGACGCTGCACGTGGATCGGAAGTCCGTCGACGCCGGCGAAGTCCCCGACCGCAGCGAGCGAGCCACGACCGACAAGCGCGGCGCAGGCGGCGCGCGCGACGAGCCAGACGGGGTTGCCCCAGAGATACTCGTAGGGGCGTTCTGGGGAGACCTCCTCCTCGAACGCGAAGCGCTCGCAGTACTCGAGATCGCGACCGTAGGGCAGGCGCAGCAGAACCCGGGGACACGCGAGGGCAATCCAGCGCGCCTCCTCCGCGCCTTTGAGCTCGCACCACGCCTCGTCCGTGATGGGTTCCCCACGCAGGGCGGGCTCCCAGAGCGAGTGACCCACTTCCGCGACGAGTGGCGCCTCCGCTCGTTCTGCGACGCGCGCGAGATGGCGCAAGAGCCGCAGGTCGGCCGCCTTGCGCTCGATGGTAAAGTCGGCGACGAGGAGGTCGAAGGGCTCGCCGCCCGGCGTACCCTTCTCCTTCTCGACGAGGAGCTGGAAGAGCGTCGTAGTTTCGAGCGCGCTCTCGGCTTCTAACTCCGCTTGGAGGTCTTCACAGGCGATATTGAGAACGCGCAGCCTTAGGTCGTCGCCGGTCTCGGCGTGGTAGATGAGGTCGCGCAGGCCCCGCCACGTAGCCTCAAGCCGCTGAAACCCGGAATGGTGGAGCACCCTCCGCACGCGCCGCGAGAGTTCTCGATCGATCGCCGCGCGCCAGCGCTCGAGCAGCGCGTAGTCCGTCCGGTCCGCCGATGCGTCCGCGATCTCGCGCACCAGCCGATCGAACTCCGAATCCACGCCCGGCCGCAGTCGAGGTGCTGGGCTCGCAGCGCTGGGCTCTTGGAGAAGCGAGTCCAGGAGTTCGCTCTCGGTGGCGAAGGCTCGGCCGGGAGCCGGCGTACCTTTCGGCGTGACTGTTGCCAGCATTTCCGAAGCTCCCGCCTCTTGGAGGAGGCTCTCCACGCGCGATGGGTCCCGCACTGCGTCGCGCGCTTCGAGGAGCTTCGCGAGCGTCGGAATCCGTGCGGCGAGCGCATCGGGGTGGAACGCTTCGAACGACGGGATCGCGATCTCCGCACAATCCGGAAGCCCGAGCGCAAGCCTGGGGCATAGGCGCGCGAGCAGCGCATCAAAGTCGTCCCGGTCGATGTCGAGAAGCCGAGCTCGCGCGAGGTGTTCGCGCGGATCCCGCCCCCCGGCGCGGCCCGAGAGATTCGCAAGTACCCCGACGACAAACCCCCTGCCTGCGGTCACGGTACACGCCTCCTCGCGCGCTGTGGGTCGATCTGCATGCTACCGCCTGTGCGGAGGCGCGATTTCTCGAATTGGAGAAGACCTCCGCAAGGCGTTCCCTCCCCGTCCGCCCGCTGTCCAGCCCTTTTTACCGGCTGTTAGCACCCGGAGTGGCGCTCCAACGTGTCTCGAACACATAAGAGAGCTGTTCAGCCATGAACCCCAGCCGCCGTCGGCTGCCGTCGGAACGCGTGTGGTGTGAAGTAGCTCATAGGGAGCTTAACGCGGCTTCGCGTAGGCTCGTGCGCATGGGACATGGAGTGCGGAGCCGAGAATCGATGGCTCTCAGTCACATGGGCGCCTCGGACGAGCGGATGCGGGCCGGGCCAGCGTCCGCGGGTTCCCCGCGGGAAACCCACGTTGGGGCGAGCCCACTCGTGTTGGCCTGGGGGATTCATGGTCGGGGCCCCGTCCCACGGCCGGTCGTAGAGGGAGCTGAGGCAGTGCTGGCGAAGGGGTCGGTCCTCGCCCAGCCATGCCGGGGAAGCGCTGATCCCGTAGGCGGTGGGCGGCCTCATTCCACCGTGCCCCGAGGGGTCCGAGCGAGGACTCGCCGGGTTGGGAGCGACCGGGCCCGTCTTATATGGGGCGAGTGGGCCCCGTTCTTAGGCTCGGGAGCCGCAGGGGGACACACGGCTAACCGTCCGTCACTACCGGGGATTTCCCTTGACTGGCGCGGGCTTTTGGAGGCACAATATGAGACTCGGGGGGTGTCTGCGAGCCCGGTGGGGGGGCTCCTCCGAACCCGCCACGAGAGCTTGTGAGTCGTCATGATCGACCTTGAGAAGCTGTTTTCCCCACTCGCGGGTGACTCGCCGACTGGGGTCAATCTGCGCGACGCGTCGGACGACGCGACCTTCGCGACCATCGACGATCTGCGCCGCGAGGTGGATCCCGCCCTGGACGATGCCGGGGGGAAGGCCGCGAACTGGCCAGCCGTAGCCAGGGCCTGCCAGCAAGCCCTCACCAATCAGACGAAGGACCTGCAGCTCGCGGCGTGGCTGTGCGAGGCGGCTGGCCACACCGAGGGCTTTGGGGGCGTCCGGGCCGGGTTCCGCCTGATCCGGGAGCTCCTCGACCGCTATTGGGACACGGTCCACCCCCGGGGGGGTGCCGACGGGGTCGAGCTACCGGTCCGTGCGCGCTGGCTCCTGTGGCTCTCCAGCCCAAAGGGCCTTCTGCCTTCGCTCCGCGCCATTGGGCTCCTGGGAGAGGCCCACAAGCGGGAGGAGTGGCTGAGCTGGGAATCGTGGCTTGAGGCGCAGCGTCTGGAGGAGACGGCTGCGGCAAACCAGGCGCGCTACCAGGAGATGCTCGCCGCGGGCGCAGTGAGCCGGGAGAAGTGGAACGCGGCGCTCTCCGTCACGCCGCCGGCGCGGCTGCGCGAGGAGCGCGAGGCGCTGCGTGGCTGTGAGACCGAGCTTCAAGCCCTGGATGAGCTCTGCGAGGCGCGGTTTGGTTCCGATGACGCACCGGCTTTCGTCGATCTCCGAGGGCTTCTCTCCGACATCCGTGAATGGCTCGATAAGCGCGTGGGGGACGGCCAGGAAACTGTGACCCCCGAGGACACGGCGACCGCGTCCGGACACGCGGGCGTCGCAGCCCGCGGCCCTCTCGCCAGCGGGGCCATTGCCACCCGACAAGACGCACTCGCGCGGCTGCGTGAGGTCGCGGAGTTCTTTCGACGCACGGAGCCCCACAGCCCGCTCTCGCATCTCATTGAACGCGCCGTGCGGTGGGGAGGCATGTCGTTCGAGGAGCTGCTTCGTGACGTAGTAAAGAGTAATGACGCCCTGGCGCAGGTCTGGGAGACCCTCGGCATTCGGCCGCCGTCCTCCGACTCGGGCGCCTAAGGTCTTGCGACCAAGGAGGATTGCGAAATGGGTCGAGAAAGCATCTTTGACAAGAAAGCCCGGGTGCGCCCGCCCCGCGTGCACATCACCTATGAGGTCGAAAAGAACGGAGCGATGGTGCTCAAGGAGCTTCCGTTCGTGGTCGGCGTGCTGGCCGACCTCTCCGGCCAGCCGAAGGAGCCGCTTCCCAAGCTGAAGGAGCGCAAGTTCGTCGAGATTGACCGCGACAATTTCGATGAGGTGTTGCAAAAGCAACGCCCCCGCGTGGCCCTCAAGGTGGACAACACACTGAAGGACGACGGCAGCAAGCTCTCGGTCGAGCTCCAGTTCTCGAAACTCGAGGACTTTGAGCCCGAGCAGGTCGTCCGGAGCGTGAAACCGCTCGCTGAACTCCTCGAGATTCGCAGCAAGCTCAAGGACTTGCTGAGTCGAACGGAGGGCAACGATCGGCTCGAAGAGCTGCTCGACGCGATCATCAGCAAGAATGAGGTGCGCGAGAAACTTGCCGGGACGCTCGCCAGCGAGGAAACCAAAGGCGGTGCCGCACCGACTCAGGAAGGGAGTGAGTAGAAATGGCGAATGCAGAGGCCCAAGCGCAAGTGCCCGTAGGGGAGCTCGCCGAGCTGGACTCCCAGAGCCTGCTCGACCAGATCGTCGACACTGGGATCCGCCCGCGGGACGAATCGGGGCGTGCGCGCGCCACCGACCTGGTGCGCACACTCGTCGAGCAGCTTGTCGCCCCCGGGATGGTGGTCGCCAAGGGTGTCACCGAAACCATCAACGCACGCGTGGCAGCGATCGACGAGCTGCTCTCACGGCAGCTCGACCAGATCATGCACCACCCGGACTTCCAGAAGCTCGAGGCATCCTGGCGTGGCCTCCACAAGCTGGTGATGGCTTCGGAAACCGGAGAGAGCCTCAAAATCCGCGTACTCAACGTCTCGAAGAAGGACCTGCTGCGGGACTTCGGCGCAGCCGCCGAGTTCACGGAGAGCGCGCTCTGGAAGGCGATCTACGAGCACGAGTTCGGCACCTACGGCGGCGATCCGTTCGGGACCCTGATCGGCGACTATGAGTTCGACAAGGGGCCGCAGGACGTAGAGGTGCTGCAGCAGCTCGCCTCCGTGGCCGCGGCCTCTCACGCACCCTTCATCTCGGCAGGCTCGCCGCACATGTTCGGGATGGAGAGCTTTACGGAGATGCCGAACCCGCGGGACGTGGCCAAGATCTTCGACAAGAACAACCCCGAGAACACGAAGTGGCTCTCTCTCCGCGACTCGGAGGACTCTCGCTTCCTGGCACTTGTCCTCCCCCATACGCTGCGGCGGCTCCCGTACGGACGGACTACGAAGGAGGTGGATGCCTTCGACTACGAGGAGGACGTGAGCGGCCACCACAACAACTACCTCTGGGGAAGCGCCGCCTTTGAGTATGGCCAGACGCTGACGGCTGCGTTCGCGAAGCACCACTGGTGCGTGGCGATCCGTGGCCCGGAGGGAGGAGGTCTCATCGAGGATCTTCCGATTCACGTGTTCAAGTCCAAGGAGGGCGACATCACCTCCAAGATTCCGACGGAGACACTCATCTCTGACACGCGCGAGAAGGAGCTCTCGGACCTCGGCTTTATCGGGCTCCTCAACTGCAAGAATACCGACTACGCGGCGTTCTTCGGTGGGAACTCCATCCAGCGCCCGAAGAAGTACGACAAGCCTGAAGCCACCGCGAACGCGAAGCTCTCGAGCCAGATCCCGTACCTCATGGCGACCTCGCGGATCGCCCACTACTTGAAGTCGATCTGCCGGGACAAGATCGGTTCATTCATGTCACGCTCGGATTGCGAGAACTTCCTGAACCGCTGGATCACGCAGTACGTGACGATCGACGACAACGCGAGTCAGGAGACGAAAGCCCGATACCCCTTGCGGGAGGCCCGCGTGGACGTGATCGACGACAAGGCGCGGCCCGGCTGTTACAAGGCGGTGGCCTACCTGCGTCCACACTTCCAACTCGAGGAGCTCAATATCTCGCTGCGGCTGGTGGCAGATCTCCCGCCGCCGGCGCAGAAGTGAACTTCTGGCTCTTTCAGCCTGACCGCCACTCGGGGCGTTTGGGCGAGGTTCTGTGAATTCCGAGTAACCAGGCCCGCAGAGGGGCGACGAGGAGTTGGCGAAGATGGCGTACGATGCCTTTTTGAAGATCGACGGGATCGAATCTGAGTCCACGGACGGTAAGCACGAGAAATGGATCGAGGTGCTCTCGTTCAGTTGGGGCGTGTCGCAGGCCACGAGCGGCTCGGCCAGCAGCGGGGGTGCCCGTTCCGCGGAGCGTGCGGACATGAGCGACTTCTCGATCGTGAAGTCGATCGACAAGGCTTCGCCCAAGCTTAAGCTCGCCTGTTTCAAGGGCGATCACATTAAGGAGGTCACACTCGAGATCTGCCGCAACAGTGGAGACAAGCTGAAGTACGCGGAGTACAAGATGAGCGATGTGCTCGTCACAAGCGTGCAAACGGGTGGATCCGCACAGGCGGATGAAAAGCTTCCGGTTGAGACGGTGAGTTTCCATCCCGGCAAGATGGAGTTCACCTACACGGCGACCGACCAAAAGACCGGTAAGGGAGTCGGCGACGTGAAGATGCACTGGTCGGTGATCGAGAACAAGGGCGGCTAAGAGATCGGCGTTGGATCCCGGGCCGGGTCCCCGGCCCGGCGGCAGCCGCGCGCATTCGAAGACGCTCAGACGCAAAAGAGGATCATGGGTACGACGGCACAGGAGCTCTTCGATGCGGCGCGGCTCATCGACGCCATCAAAGTTCAGACCGAGGCCGTGCGCGCCCATCCGTCTAGTCCCGAAGAGCGTTCGGTCCTTTTCGCTCTCCTCTGTTTTGCGGGTGATCTCGAGCGCGCGAGCAGGCAACTCGAGGCCCTCGGTGTGGGCCAAGGGCCAGCCGTTGAGATGCGCACCTCTGTGTACCGGAGCCTGCTCGCCGCGGAAACGGAGCGCCGGGAAGTGTGGGCGGGGCGCGGAAAGCCGCTCCTCGCCCCCGACGCGCCCCCGACGCTCGAGAAGCGACTCGCGGCGCTCTCCCGTTGGCGGGCCAGAGATGTCGACGGGGCCAGCCGCTTGCTCGACGCGGCGGCGGCCGAAGCCGTCGCAGTCTCGGGGCGACTCAATGGGCGGCCCTTCGAGCAGCTGCGCGACACCGACGACTTCGGTGCGTCGGTGCTTGAGGTCTTTGCCCAGGGACGCTGCCTGTGGCTTTCGTTTGAGCAGATCCGGCGCCTCGAGATCCCGGAGCCCGAGGGGCTTCTCGACCTCGTCTTCCCGTCCGCGCGCCTTCTGGATCGTCGCGGCAACGAAGCCATGGTCTTTCTGCCTGCGCTCTACGCCGGCTCCCATGAGCAGGGCGACGATCGGCTGCGGCTCGGCCGGGTGACGGAATGGGCCGAGCTCCCCGGCCTCGGGGCTCGCGGCATCGGACAAAAGGTGCTCCTCGCTGTCCACGGGGAGAGCGAGGAGGAGTGTGGGCTCCTCGACATTCGTAGCCTTGAGGTCGACGGCTAATGGCCAAGCCGGGCCGCTTTCAGATCCTGCGGCCGAGCGTCCTGGATCGGCTCCTCGAGGGCGAGGCCAAGGGACCTGGGTACCCAGAGATGGGCCTGCGTGAGCTCAAGGCCGCCGTAGCACGCGACCTCGAGTGGTTGCTCAACACCAAGTCCGTGCTCAGTAAGGATTCGGGGATCGAGGAACTTCCTGAGGCACGCCACTCGATCCTCACCTACGGGATTCCTGACTTCTCGACAGCGTCCTGGCGCAGCCACAACGATGCACAGCGGATCTGTGCCGAGCTCGGGGCGGCCGTGAGAACCTTCGAGCCGCGCCTTCTGCCGAGCACCGTGCGTGTCACCATGTTGCCGACACAATCGACGGACGACTTCCGGATGCGCTTTCGCATCGAGGCCACGCTGCATGTCGAGCCGATCTCCGAACCGGTTTACTTCGATAGCAGCGTGGAGATGGATACCGGTGCCATCCAGGTCGAAGGGGGCCTGTGATGCGAGATCGTCTCCTTGCCTACTACGACCGGGAGCTGCAGTTCATCCGGAAACAAGTATGGAGCTTTGCGGAGAAGTATCCGGAGGTCGCGGGCCGCCTGCTCCTCGAGCCCACCAAGTGCGAAGATCCCCACGTCGAGCGCATCATCGAAGCGTTCGCGATGCTCACTGCGCGGGTCCACCTGCGCCTCGACGATGATTTCTCCGAGGTCACCGATGCGCTGCTCGGAGTCCTGTACCCGCACTTTCTGAACCCGGTGCCGTCGGCAACGATTGTGGAGTTCACACTCGATCCAGAGCAAGGCAAAGCCAGCGAGGGCGTGCGGGTGGACCGCCACACGCTCCTCCACGCCCGGCCCGTGGATGGCGTGCGCTGTCGCTTCCGCACCTGTTATCCGGTGCGCCTGTGGCCGCTCGAGGTGGCAGAGGTCGAGCTCGCACCCGTGACCGCGCTCGGCGGGGTGGTGCCGCCGGAGGCTCGCGCGATGCTCCGAATCCGTCTGCGACCAGGACCGGGCACGCAGCTCCACGAACTTAGGATCGACCGACTCGCGTTCTTCCTCGACGCACCCGCGGGCCTGATCGACCCTTTGTACCGGATGTTCGCACGGGACGCGCTCGGGGTGCTGGTGCAGCATGGTAAAAGCGGTAGGCCGGTATTTCTTGGCGTTGACTCCGTGAAGCCCATGGGCTTCGAGAAGGACGAGGGCCTCCTCGAGTATCCCCTCGAATCCTTCCTGGGCTACCGGCTGCTGCAGGAGTACTTCGCATTCGAGGCGAAGTTCCTGTTCGTCGAGATTGGTGGCCTTCCGCCCGGCCCCGCCGAGACGCCGATCGACTACCTCGACCTCTCGGTCTTGCTGCCTCAATCGCTCGCGGACATCTCAATCCGACCCGGGCCCGAGAATCTTCGCCTCGGCTGCACACCGGCCGTAAACCTCTTTCCCCATGCCGCAGATCCGATTCGCCTGAACCACTTCTCCGTCGACTATCCAGTGGTTCCCGATGCCCGTGCACCGCTCGCGTACGAGGTGCACTCGGTGACCCGGGTGACGAGTACGATCCCCGGCAGCGCAGCCATTCGCAGCTACCAGCCGTTCTACGGTCTGCGCCATGGTCTTTCAGAAGAGAGCGACCAGGCCTTCTGGCACCTCGAGCGACGGCCGTCGATGCGCAAGGACGACTCCGGCACCGAGGTGTATCTGAGCCTCGTGGACCCCACCTTCCACCCGGCTCAGCCGCCTGCCGAGGACGTGCACGTGCGCACCCTCTGCACCAATCGTGACTTGCCGGCGAAGCTCCCGTTTGGCGACCCACGCGGCGACCTGCAGGTCGAAGGGCGCGCGGAGATCGCGCGCATCCGCTGCCTGCGCAAGCCGACGCTCCCGACCCGCGCACCCGTGGGGGACGGCTCGCGCTGGCGCATCATTTCGCACCTGGCGCTCAATCACCTGTCGCTGGCCGACGTCGCCGTCCTGGAGAGCGCGCCGCCTGGCGCGCCGGTCGAACGCAAGGCGCTCGACGCACTCCAGGAGATCCTCAAGATTTACGATTTCGAGGATACGCCGGTCACGCGGCAGCGCATCGCGGGTCTCACTGCCCTCCATGTGCGGCGGGCTGTGCGCAGGATCGGCTTTGGAAGCGGCGCGGGGTTCGCCCGGGGTCTCGAGATCGAGCTCGAGCTCGACGAGGACAAGTTCCCGGGTGCCGGTGCCTTCCTTTTTGCGTCGGTGCTGGAGCGCTTTCTGGGCCTCTACACCTCCATTAATTCCTTTACTCAGACTGTGGCGCAAGGGCGCCACGAACACGGAATCCTGAAGCGATGGCCCCCTCGAGCCGGAGAAATACAGGCTCTCTGAGCGAGCGTCTGGAGCACGAGGCAACTCGCTTCGAGTTTCTCCAGGTGGTGCGGCTCCTACGACGCTTCGCTCCCGATCGCGCCGGAGTGGGCCGCGATGCCGATCCCGAACGCGAGGTGGTGCAATTTCGCTCAGACGTGACGCTCGCGTTTCCGACGGCCGACGTGACGCGTCTTGAGCCGCCCGTGCGGGCGGACGGGCCGCCCCGCCTCACGGTCTCCTTCCTGGGCGTCGCGACCCCGGCGAGCTACGGCTCGCTGCCCGTCAACTATGCCCACGAGATCCTCGAGCAAGAGCGCGACAAATCGTCGGTGCTGCGCGACTTCTTCGATGCCTTCAACCACCGCCTGATCTCGCTCTACTACCGCGCGTTCGAGAAGTACCACCTCGCCGTCTGTTACGAGGCAGGCGAGAGCGGCTCCTTCGAGAACGCGCTCCGGGCGGTCCTAGGCGTGCTCACCCCGGGCCTGCGAGAGCGCTTAAGCTTCTCAGACCGGGCGCTCTTCGCGCGCTCTGGACTGCTGGCGATGGCGCCCGTCTCCGCGCCCGTTCTCGAGAGCTTGGTGCAGAGCTACTTCCGCTTGCCTGCGCGCGTCGAGCAGTTCCTGGCCGCGTGGTACCCGCTCGCGCCGGAGGACCAGCTGCGCCTTGGCAAAGCCAACGCGTGTCTCGGAGTGGATGCGGTCGTCGGCTCGAGCGTGCGCCTTACCCAGTTCCGCTTCCGGCTCCGCGTCGGTCCCCTGCGCTTTCGGGACTTCGAAGAGCTGCTGCCCACGGGCAGCGCCCACGAGCCGCTCTTCGATCTCGTGCGACTCGCCACGGCGGTGGAGCAAAGCTTTGACCTACAGCTCGTGCTCCTGGCAAAGGAGGTCCCCCCTCTCGAGCTCGCACAGTCCCCAGCACAGCGCTGCCGCCTCGGCTGGTCTACCTGGCTCGGGAGCGCCGCGCCGAGCCACGACGCCGCCGATGCCGTGTTTTCCTCAGAAAGCTGCGCGACCCACCGGCCTGCCGGCGGGCGCCCGGCCCTCGCCACCCATCCTGTCGCCATGGAGAATGCCGCATGAGCCTGAACTTGAAGTCGCTCATCGGGAAACTGACCGACACGGCCCGCCACGCGCTCGAAGGCGCCGCAGGCATGTGTGTGTCGCGCACGCACTACGAGGTGGAGCTTGAGCACTGGCTCGCGAAGCTTCTCGAGCCTGCGGATGGCGACGTCCAGCGCATCCTGCGCCACTTCGAAATGGAGCCCGCCCGCGTGTTGCGGGATGTGAGCCGCGCGCTCGACCAGTTCCGCACGGGCAACAGCCGCCGACCGGAGCTCTCGCCGGTGATCGAAGAGCTGGCACGCGAAGGCTGGGTCCTTTCGTCCATCAACTTCGGGCTCGCCAAGGTACGCTCCGGTGCCATCGTATTGGCCGCCTTCTCGGACCCGCGCTTGCGGCGGCGCCTTGTCGACCTCCACCGCGAGCTTTCGGCGGTGAACGTCGAGTCCCTCAGCAAGGACTTCCTGCGCATTGTCGAGCCATCGCCGGAGACGCGGGAGGTAAGCTCCATCGCGGCGGGGGCAGAGCGCGAGATCGCAGGGCCGGGCGCAGTCAGCGGGTCAGGCAAGACCCCAGCCCTGGACCAGTACACCGTCGACTTGAGCGCGGCTGCCCGGGCGGGCCGCATCGATCCCGTGCTTGGGCGCGACGCGGAGATCCGCCAGATCATCGACATCCTCATGCGGCGCCGCCAGAACAATCCGATCCTGACGGGCGAGCCAGGCGTCGGCAAGACGGCGGCGGTCGAAGGCTTCGCCCTGCGTGTCGCCGCCGGAGACGTACCGGAGCCGCTGCAGAAGGTGGCGGTGCGCACCCTCGACCTGGGGCTCTTGCAGGCTGGGGCAGGCGTCAAGGGCGAGTTCGAGAACCGGCTCAAGCAGGTAATCGAAGAGGTCCGCAGCTCTGCGCAGCCGATCATTCTCTTCATCGACGAGGCTCACACGATGATTGGCGCGGGTGGACAGGCGGGGCAGAACGACGCTGCCAACTTGCTCAAGCCTGCCCTCGCGCGCGGCGAGCTGCGTACCATCGCCGCCACGACCTGGGCGGAGTACAAGAAGTATTTCGAGAAAGACGCAGCCCTCGCCCGACGCTTTCAGGTGGTGAAGATCGAGGAGCCTTCCGAAGTCGCCGCGATCCGCATGATGCGCGGTGTGGTCGGGAAGCTCGAGCAGCACCATCGAGTGCGAATCCTCGACGACGCGGTGATCGAGTCGGTGCGGCTCTCGCATCGTTACATCCCAGCCCGTCAGCTGCCGGACAAATGCATGAGCGTTCTCGACACCGCGGCGGCGCGCGTTGCAATCGCTCAGCAGGCCGAGCCCGCCTCGATTGAGGATCTGCGGCGACGCCTCGAGGCGCTTGCCACCGAGCACGGGATCCTGGAAAGAGAGCAAGCGCTCGGAGCGCGGCACGAAGAGCGTATGGCCGAGCTCACGGCGGAGCGCGGGAGCGCCGCCGATGAGCTGCGCGCATTGGAAGAGCGCTGGGAAAAGGAGAAGCGGCTGGTCAAGGAGATACTCCAGATTCGCGCGCGTCTTACGGCAGAGCCTGCTGAGGGGGTCGCGCCCCTCTCGCTCGAGGAAACCGAAAAGCTTCGCCGTGACCTCGAAGCGCAGCGCGCCGAGCTGCGTCAGCTCCAGGGTGAGCATCCCCTCGTCCTCTTCGAGGTGGATGGGCAGGCGATCGCCGAGGTGATCTCCGCGTGGACGGGAATTCCGGTCGGCAAGATGGTGGCCGACGAGATCAAAACAGTGCTTGCGCTGGCCGACCGGCTCGAGGAACGTGTCATCGGTCAGCGGCATGCCCTTGAGACGATCGCTCGGCGCATCCACACCGCGCGCGCACGCCTTGACAATCCCTCACGGCCCGTGGGCGTCTTCCTGCTCGCGGGTCCGAGCGGGGTGGGTAAGACGGAGACCGCGCTGGCGCTTGCCGACGCCCTCTACGGGGGGGAGCGGAATGCGGTCGTGATCAATATGTCGGAGTACCAGGAGGCGCACACCGTCTCGAGCCTCAAGGGGTCGCCGCCGGGCTACGTGGGTTACGGAGAAGGCGGCGTCCTTACCGAAGCCGTGCGACGGCGGCCCTACTCCGTCGTGCTGCTCGACGAGGTGGAGAAAGCGCATCCCGATGTGATGGAACTGTTCTTCCAGGTCTTCGACAAAGGGACGCTCGAGGATGGCGAGGGCCGCGAGATTGATTTTAAGAACACCGTGATCCTCCTGACGTCGAACGTGGGCTCCGATACGCTCATGAAGCTGTGCGCGGATCCCGAGACGGCGCCCGCGGCCGGAGCGTTGATCGAAGCGATCCGACCCGAGCTCCTCGCGAAGTTTCCAGCGGCGCTGCTCGGCCGCTTGGTGGCCGTTCCCTTCTACCCCATTCTCGGCGAAACGCTAAAGCGCATCGTCCGCCTGCAGCTGAATCGGATCGTCCGCAGGGTTCGGGAGAGTCACCACGCTGAGATGGTGTATGCCGAGAGCCTGGTCGACGCGGTCGCGGCGCGTTGCACCGAGGCAGAGAGCGGGGCGCGCAACGTTGACCACATCTTGACGCATGGTCTGCTGCCAGAGATCTCGGTCGAGTTCCTCTCGCGTATGGCGCAAGGCGAGGGCTTCGGAAAGGTGGAAGTGGGCATCGACGAGGCAGGGGGGTTCGCGATCCAGGTCTCGTGAGGGGGATCTCGAAGATCGCAAGCGATACCGCGTAGCGTGAGGCCCAGGACGGGACCGGGTCCAGGGATCATCGCCGTGCCAACAGGCAGTCCGAGCGGAGGAAGGGTGGGAGGCAAGAGCATCTTGGTGGCTTCGGCTGCGAGCGAAGCCCGGTT
>DATFYN010000072.1:0-7011 GCA_035315025.1 Myxococcota bacterium | reverse complement strand
GTCCGCGGCCTCCGCATCGCCAACCCGCCGGGTTTCTCGCGCCGCGATGTGTTCGAGCTTCAGGAAATCATCCTCTCAATCGACCCTGCGACCGTGCGGCAAATGCCGATCGAGATCCGGCGTATCGTAATCGCCGATCCGCGGGTGCGCTACGAGCTCGACGCCAAGGGGGTTGCGAACGTCAATGTGATTCGGGCAAACCTCGCGCGCTTCCGTGGTCGCCCTGCCAGTGACGCGTCGACCCCAGGACAGCACCCAAGTGAGCTTCGTCTTAGGGTGAAGACTTTGTCGCTCGACGGCGGTGGGATCGCGGCGGACACGACCGCGCTTGGCGGCACGGAACTCGATCTTGCGCTCCCTCCGCTCGAGCTGCGGAATCTCGGCGCAGGCGAACGTGGCGCGACGCCGTCGGAGATCGGCGCCGAGGTCTTGACGGCCCTCAGCCAACGGACGCTTACTGCCGTCGGCGCTTCGGAGCTGAAGCAAAAGCTCGTCGAGAAGCTTGGACCCGATGCGGGAGGCTCCGCCGGCCGCGTGATTGATAAAGCAATCGATAGCGGCGCGGGACAGGCGGTAGAGCGTGGGATCGACGCGCTTCTCCCGAAGTGACGCCGGGCAGTGCCTACGGACGAAGGCCCTTCCCTCCCTGCGGGCGGTGGAGACGCGGACGGTCACCCACACGCGCCGTCAGATCGTGACCTTGAAGGGCTTGCGCAGGGCGAACGTGAGGAGGATCGAGAGACCGAAGAAAGCGATGTACCACTCGAGGTGCCAGCCGAAGATGGAAACGGTCCCGTCCTTATACCCGAGGGTGATCGACTCGATCGGGCCGTTGCCGGGCAGCGGATCCTCGGCGGGGTAGAGGAGCTGGTTCAGAAAGCCGGATTCCAGCCTCACGGGGGAGCGGCGGCGCACTCCCTGGCGCACCTGGACGGTCTTGGTGTAGCTCTCGCCGCCCAGTCGAAGGCTGGCCTCGTAGTCTCCCCACTGCTCGGCGCGGATCCGCCAGTCGAGCTCCCGCTCAGACGGGATCCAGACCGCCGGCGTCTCCACGGCGAGCCCGCTCGGGACCTCGAGGCTGGCGCGCGGGCGGCCCGAGGGATCCACCATCGCGAGCGCTGGAATTTTTTCCCACCCGCTACGAAGCTTGACCTTGACGAGGCACGTCTGGCCGGGCTCGAGGCCGCGGTAGCCGTAGTGGAACTGGAGCTGGGCAAGAACGAGGAGGAGAGGCACGACGATCCAGAGCGTCGGTACCGCGGTAAGACGCAGGTACGTGAAATTGTACCGCAGGACATCCATCTGGGACCGCAAGATGGCGACGAGGTCGTCGTTGAACAGCCGGATCTCGAAGATACAAGCCTGAATCTGGCGCTTGACGGTCGCGAGCCGCTCCTGGTTCGACGTAGCCTTGAAAACGAGCAGCACGCCGACCGCCGTGACGAGGGACACCAAGAACAGCCCGACCATCGGCGGCAGCGTCCGGAAGGGGAAAAGGAGGAAGTCGAAGAGCCCGCGGAGCAGAGTGTTCACGAAGCTCACGAAATGTAGCCGAGCCCTCGCAGCCGCTTCTTGATCTCCTCCTCGGAGTCCGCGCCCTCGAGCTTGGCCAGCTCTTTCTCGAGGGCGTGCTGGACGAACTCTGCGGGCGAGGAGTACCCGGCGATCCGGGCGTAGCGCTCCACCTTCGCCAGGATGTCCTTGTCGAGCTTGATTCTCTTCGAACCGAACATCGTCTTCGAACCTCCTTCGCTTACTGTCGCGGGGGGAAACCCTCGATCCCGAACTCGGCCAGGATTGCCGCGGCGAGATCCTGAAGCTTCGCCACCGGCTTCTTCAGCGGCCGACTGGTCACGAGGATGCCAGGCACGCTGTCCGGATCCATGCAGTGGTCCCCGCTCCACTCCTCGGTGTTATCCATGAAGACTTCCGGGGGCACCTTGCCCAGCGCGGACTCGTTGGAGCCCCGGGTGCCCTTGGCGTACCCCACGATGAGGTCGGGTCCGATCTCGAGGTGGCCGGTATTCTTGTAATCGTCGCGGCGGAAGACGCTGGTAACGGCGATCTGGCCCGTCTTGGGGTCGACCGTCTTGGTGAGCTTGTCGATAATTTCGTTCATGAGACGCAGCCTGTGCTCGGGATCGACGATGCCCCACTTCTCGCGCCCGCGGAGATTGATGTAGAGGCCGTTCAGCCCGAGGGCGTAGGCACGGGTGCGGTGCCAGTCGACGTTGGCGAACAGGCCCGGATCGTCCTTGAGGTTCGGGTCTCTTAGAACAAGATACCCGTTCTCCTTGAGCCAGGTGTTGAGATGGAAGGCCCGCCGCCAGCTCGTGAACCCGTGGTCGGACATCACGATCAGCATCGTCTTCGGATCCATTTTCTCCATGGTCGCGCCGACGATTTTGTCGAACGATCGGTAGAGGTCCGGAATGACGTTCTTGAAACGGGCGTCCGATGCCTTGTAGGCCGGGTGTTGCGGGTCCATCGAGCGCCACATCATGTGGGAGACTTGATCGCTGTGGCCGAAGTAGTAGAAGAGAAGCCCGTCCTGAAATCGGCCCAGCACGTACTGGTACTGCCGGGCGGCTTCCTGCTGCGCCATTTCAGCCTGCGCGAGGAACTCGTCCGCGGAGAAGACGCCGTTCGCGAAGGCCTTCGTATCGTCGGGCATGCCCTGCGTATAGAAGGGCCCTGTCGCGCGGGCGAGCTCCGCGGCGAAGGATGCGGGTGTGGAGATCGGCATGGCCGGCTTCGTCGGGTCGAGGTTGAGAGGTGTGACGTACAGGCCGAAGACCGGGCGGACTTCCCGTAGGTAGAAGCGGCAAATGACCCGGACGCTCTGCGTTGGGATGAACTTGAGCGTGACCGGGACCCAGTCGCTCCACTCACCGACTTTGAGGACCCGCTCCTCGTCGCCCACCACGATCTTGGCAACCGGCTCCTGGGCATCGATATAGACGGTGAATCCGGTGGAGGCATCCTGGAATTTCACCAGGAAGGGGTTCTTCGGGCCGTACAGAGTCCCCTTCAAAACGCCGCCCGAAGCGGTGACGCCGTAGACCTTGCCGCCGCTCACGTCCTTCCCGTTAAAGGCGCCGGGGTCCGACGTGTAGTAGGAGAAGGTCCCATACGACCCGATGATGTCGGGCGTACCCATGCCGCTCAGCTCGCGCGTCGCTGTCCCCGAGGGAGGGAAGTTCGCGGGCATGCGCATGATGGTGGTCGGAATCCCCTTCTTCTCCAGCACTTCCCAGAAGGGTGTCCCGAAGCGCAGGAGCTCCATCTTGTCCGCGGCCAGGGGGAACTGGTACTCCCCGAGTTCGAGCTTCTTGTCCGACGGCTCCGGGCGGCTCGTGGAGAGATAGGGGATCATGGTCTTCGGGTCGCGGTGGATGAAGTCGAAGATCCCGTGCCCTCCCGCGTCCATTCCGGTAATGAAATTGGACCACGCAACAGGGCTCTGGGGCGGCGTCGAAGTGCCTAGCGGCTGGAAGGTCCCCTGCGCGGCCAAACGCGCAAGGTTCGGTAAACGCCCGTCCGCCATCATCTCCTTCGTCAGGGTGTAGTCCATGCCGTCGAAGCCAAGCACGATGACGCGGGCATTCGATGCGGCCTCGCCGCGACCACTGCAGCCGGGGCCCACCGCGGCGAGTAGCGCGATAGCCATCACGGCCGCGGCGAAGAGGGCGGGTCCGGGCGGCGAAGAAGGCGGCCTTCTCAAAGGAAGGCGGCCTTCTCAAACAGGGGCTTTCCATCCATGTGCGCCGGCGGCTCGAGCCCAAACAGGCGGAGAGCAGACGGTGCGATGTCGACCAGCGCCGGGTCCTCCGATTCGATCTTGCGGCTCGCGAAGAAGACGCCGGGAACCAGGCGGGGGTCGATACAGTGATCCCCGCTCCACGCCTTCACGTTGTCCTCGAAGACGGCGCCGGATACGACCCCTGTGGCCAAATCCCACGAGGCGCGATAGCCCCGATTGTACCCGATCAGGAGGTCGGGCGCGTTCGGGAGGTAGGGGCCTGCGTAGAGCTTCGCGGTGTCGAAGACCTCAGTGATGCCGACCTCGCCCTTCTCCGCGTCCATGAGCCCGTTGAGCTTGGAGATGATCTCCGCCTTCAGGGCCTCCGCCTCCTTGCCCGGATTGACGATCCCCTGGGCCTCCCTTCCCTCGACGTTCAGGTACATCCCGGTGAGACCGAGGGCGTAAGCCTTTGTGGCCGACCAGTCCACATCGCGCAGCCACTCGGCGGAGCCGTCTGCGCCGGGCTTGAGCGTCAGGTAGCCGTTGGCGTGGAGCCACGCGTTCAGGTTGACCCCCCGGCGGAACGAGGCGAAGCCGTGATCGGAGATCACCATCAGGAGGTCGCCCTTGCGGAGCTTCTCCATCACGTCCCCGACGAGAGCGTCGTTGTGGGTGTAGATCCTCTCGATGGCATCTGCGTGCTTAGCGCCTGCCACGCCCCGCGCGGCCGGATGGCCGTCCTCGACATAGCGCCAGAACATGTGCTGGATTCGGTCCGTTGCGTCGAACACGCAGGTCAAGGTGCCGTGGCGGAGGCGGTCGAGCGCCGCGAAGAACATCGCCTGGCGCTCGGCGTCGATGTCGTACGACTGCTTGAGAAAGGTGCCATCGTCGATCACACCCTCATTGAGCGCCCAGGTGTCCTCCGCAAGGCCGAGCGTGCAGAAGGGGCCGATCTTCTTGGCGAGGTAGGTGGAGTAGTAGCTGGGGTGTGAGATCGGCATCGCCGGCTTCTCGGGATCGATGTTGATGGGCGTTACGTAGAGCGAGAAGTGTTCGCCCATTTCCGTGACCATCATTCTGCAGTTTCCCGAAACCTTAATCCCTGGAGCGGCCCGGAAGCTTAGGCTGACCCATCCACTCAGCTCGTTCTCGGCCAGCGCGAGCTTCTCCCCATTCACCTCGACGCGCGCTTTCTTCGCTCCTCGGTCGATCTCGATCTTCATGGGGAGCTCGAGCGGCGGACTTCCCTCGAGGAAGGTGTTCTCGGGCCCCTTGATGGTCGTCTCGAAGCGGTCCCCGGCGGGCTTGAGCGCGATGCGCAGGCCGCCCTCCTTGAAAGCCGCCCCGGCCGGGCGCGTCGTGTAGAAAAGGAATGTCCCCTGGCTCCCCAGGAGATCGGGCACGCACATCGCGCTCAGCTGGGCTCCGTAGAATTTCTCCGGCGGGAAGCTAATCGGCACTCGCAGCACGGTGCTCCAGACATTGTGCTCGCCGAGGATCGTCCATGTGGCCTTGGATTTTCGGAGGAGCCGGATCTCAGGCCTGCGCAGCGGTATGCGCCAGCGGCCCAGTTTGAGCACCCGGTCCACCGAACCGATGTGCGTCGAGGAGAGGAGGGGCAGATAGGTTCTCGGATCGCGGCTCAGGAAGTCGTAGATGTTGTGTTTCGCGGGATGGGTGCCCGTGCTGAAGGAGGACCAAGCCGTCGGGGAGAGGGATGGGTACGTCGTCCGGAGGCGCCGGTAGCAGCCCATGTCGCGCAGCCGCGAGAAGTTCGGGAGCTTGCCCTCCTGCATGAACCGCTCGGTGAGCTCTGGGTCCTGCCCATCTAGGCCGACGATGATGAGGCGGCGGATCCAGGGCTTCGCTTGGGGCCGTCGCCGGATCACACGCAGGAGCAGGCGGAATGGCATGAGCAGGAGGGCGACGATCGCCAAGATGATCGTCGTAAAGACGACAAGAAACGAGGAGATTAGGGCGAAGCCGGCGCCGGGGCCGATGTAGGCGCTGGCGGGCGTCGGCAGGGCGGCGACCAGCGTCAGTGCCGCCAGCAGGAAGGCAGTCCCGCGCGGCGCGTTCTTCCTGAAGGAAGGGCGCATCAGACTGAGTCTCCGACACTAAGAGAGTGGAGGCACCGTTAGCGGCTGGCTTGATTTTATGGAAATGCTGCTACTAGTTCAACGCCTCCGGACGTTCTCGCCGCGCCGAGGGACCCCGGCAAGAGCCCCGGGCCCGAGCAGGGGAAGGATGGGGTCTTCTCTACATCGTCTTTACCGCAGGATCCGGTTCGGGAAACCGATCATCATTGTCTCGGGACTCCCGCGCTCGGGCACATCCTTGGCCATGAAGATGCTCGAGGCCGGCGGCCTGCCGATCGTCACGGACGGCGTGCGGACTGCGGACGAGGACAACCCGAATGGGTACTACGAGGACGAGCGGGTAAAGCAGCTCCACGAGGCCGCGGACAAGACGTGGCTGAGGGACGCGAGAGGAAAGGGGGTCAAAATCATCTCCTACCTCCTCAAGAGGCTTCCCCCCGACGGCAACTACAAGGTCGTTTTCTTGCGCCGCAATCCGCAGGAGATCCTGAAATCCCAGGCCAAGATGCTCGCCCGTCGGGGTGAGGTTTCGGAAACGAGCGACGAGCGCATGCTCGAACTGATGAAGAAAGACCTGGACGATGCGCGCTTTTTCTTAAGGCGCCCCCACTTCGAGGTCCTTGAGCTTCACTACAAGGGAATCCTGGAGCACCCTCGCGAGCACGCGAAGCGGATCGCGGAGTTCCTGGCCGAGCCGCTCGACGTCGAGAAGATGGCGTCGGTTGCCGACATGCAGCTCTACCGCAACCGCGCTTGAGCGAGCCGCCACCCGGCCGCTTCCGTCCTCGATCGCTGTTCCCCGCCCGAGCGGCCGACTCGCTACGCGCGGCAACACGGGCGGAGCAACAGCGGTTCCGCCGATCGCCCTCAATCCGCCACGAAACGGGCGTGCGGGTCCTCGATCGGCGCGCTCGGTGCCAGCCGGACTCGCGGCCTGTCCAGAGGGAGGAACGCGGGCGGCGCGTAGGTCGGAGGGACGGACGCTCCCCTCTAGCCTCAATGCCGGGTAGTTTGCGCGAATCTCTCGGCTGATCGCTGGGTTGGCTCGCGTGCTCCGGACAGATGTCCCCCCGCGGAGTTGCGGGTCTGTATTCTTACGTCTATATAGACGTAAGGTATGAGCCGCTCGCTCCTTGAGCGCCGGCGCCGGATCCTCGCGCGGCT
>DATFYN010000071.1:0-3156 GCA_035315025.1 Myxococcota bacterium | reverse complement strand
AACGCGACGGGTGGCCCGGTGCTCGGTACTGGCGGCACGGGTGATGTTCTTACGGGCGTTGTGGCCGGACTACTTGCGCAGGGGCTGGCGCCGCTCGTGGCGGCCGCGCTTGGCGTCTACCTGCATGGGTTCGCCGGGGATCGACTCGCCGCCCGCTTGGGCGCGTCGGGGGTGCTTGCGGGAGAGGTGGCACGCGAGCTCCCGCGTGCGGCCCGGGCGCTCTGGCGCCATGGCAACGGGCAGGGCGAGCTTATTTCGCGGCAGCTTTGGGCCGGGCGGGCGCGGGGCCATGAGCGAGGGTTTTCGATTCCGTTCCCACAGTCCTGAGCAAACCCGGGATCTCGCCCGTGCGCTCGCCCGCGCAATCGACGAGCGCGGCGTGGTGGTGGCCCTTGAAGGTCCGCTCGGGGCCGGCAAAACAGTGTTTGTAAAGGGCCTGGCCGCAGGGCTTGAGATCGATCCGAGCTCGGTGTCGAGCCCGACCTTCGTGATCGCCAGCGAATACGAGGGCCGTGCGCCGGACGGGAGCCGGCGTCTTCTCGTCCACGCAGACCTCTACCGTGTGGGGAGCGCCGCAGAGCTCGAGGGTGCGGGATATCTCGACTGGATCGCGCCGGGCCATGTGGTCGCGATGGAGTGGGCGGAGCGCCTTCGAGAGTCGCTGCCCCAAAACCGACTTTGGGTCACGCTCTTGGCGGGGGACACGCCCGAGGGGCGGGAGATTGTGGTGACGGCACAGGGCGCAGCGGCGGAGCAGGCGCTCCGCCGCTGGCAAGAGGCTGCCGCGGGGTCGGGCGAAGGAGCGGGAGAGTGGGCGTAGTCGTTCAAAAGTTCGGTGGCACGAGCGTTGCGAACGTGGAGCGAATCGCAAATGTAGCGGCGCGCGTCGTCGCGACGCAGCTCGCCGGTCACCGCGTTGCGGTCGTGGTCTCCGCCATGGCGGGCGAGACCGACGCTCTCGTCAAGCTCGCCCATGCGGCGGCCGGCTCCGATCCAGATCCCCGGGAATACGACGCCTTGGTCTCGACGGGGGAGCAAAAAACCATCGCCCTTCTCGCAATGGCCATCCACCGGCTCGGCCAGCGAGCTCGTTCGTTCACCGGCGCCCAGATCGGCCTGCGCACGGACGCCGCGTACACCCGGGCCAGGATCCAGAGCATCGATACCGCACGAATCCGCGAGGTCCTCGAGCGTGATACGGTGGCGGTGATCGCTGGCTTTCAGGGCATCGACGACGAGGGCAACATCACCACGCTCGGTCGCGGCGGCTCGGACACCTCGGCGGTCGCCGTGGCGGCGGCCCTCGGCGCCGATGTGTGCGAGATCTACACCGACGTCGACGGCGTGTACACGACGGATCCCAACCTGGTCCCCGCGGCGCGCAAGCTCGGTCGCATCTCCTTCGATGAGATGCTCGAGATGGCGAGTCTCGGCGCGAAAGTACTTCAGATCCGATCGGTGAAGTTCGCGAAACAGTATGAGGTCCCGATCCACGTGCGCTCCTCGTTTTCGGACGTCGAGGGCACCTGGGTGACGCGCGAGGAGGATGTCATGGAGCGGCTCGTGGTTTCCGGAGTCACCTACAACCGCAACGAGGCCAAAATCCGCATCCGTGGTGTCAAGGACCAGCCGGGCGTCGCGGCGCGCTTGTTTTCGCCGCTCGGAGAGTCGGGAATCGTGGTCGACATGATCATCCAGAACCTCGGCTCTGACGGTTCGACCGACATGACCTTCACGGTGCCCAAGTCCGACTACCGGCGCGCCCTTTCGATCGCGCAGGACGCGGGCCGCGAGATCGGTGCCTCGGCGGTCGAGGGCGATGAGGGGATTGCGAAGGTCTCGATCGTGGGCCTTGGCATGAAGGACCACGCGGGAGTGGCCTCTCGGATGTTCCGCGCCCTTGCGGACGAGGGCATCAATATCCAGCTGATCTCGACCAGCGAGATCAAAATCTCTGTTGTGATCGATGAGAAATATACGGAGCTCGCCGTGCGGGCACTGCATGCTGCGTTTGTGGAGGCCGGATCGCCCCGTCCGGCGGCGGAGGCTTGAACCAACCTGCGGCGAGCGGCCTCACTGTGCTATTTCGCGCACTGCTCCCACCCATCCGGCACCACATGGCGGGAGTGCGCGGGCATTGACCGTGCCGCGAACACCATGTTCTTGGTCATGATTCCCCCGGCGAAGGGCGGCCGGCTGTGCACGAGGCCCCTCTGCGGCCGGTCGCCTCGACCGGGTGTCGGGGCTCTGTGCCCCCCCCAGTGCGGGGGCCGGTTCGCCCCCGATCACCCTTGGTTGCGAGATTTAGTCGCAATGACACACGAAAACGGTTTACATTCGTGTGCGGCTCGCTAGCTTCGGGCTACTCGTGCGGCCTGGCGCCGCGTTAAAGGAGGGGAACGTGACGCTATCGCGTGTGATCGCGGCGGGGCTGGTGGCGGTGTTGGCCTCCGCCTGCGCCTCGGGAGAGGCACCCAAGCCGTGGGTCTGCGCCCTGATCGGCGCGGGTGCGCTGGGTGGCGGTGGTGCAGCCATCGGCGCCGAGACGAAGCATGGACACAACGGTGGTGCGATCGCCGCAGGCGCCGCAATCGGCGCGGTGGTCGGTGGAGCGACGGGCTACGCCATCTGTTCGGCGCTGCAGAAGCCGCCCCCGCCGCCCCCGCCGCCCCCGCCGCCCAAGGCCGCTCCGGCTCCGCCTCCGATGAAGGAGAAGATCGTTCTTCGTGGCGTGAACTTCGACTTTGACAAGTCCACGATCCGCCCCGACGCCAAGGTCATCTTGGATGAGGCGGCGGCCATCCTGAAGCGCAATCCGGACGTGAAGGTCAACGTGGATGGCTACACCGACAGCATCGGCACGAAGGAGTACAACCAAAAGCTCTCCGAACGCCGTGCCGCGGCGGTGGCCGATTACCTTGGCCAACAGGGAATCAACAGATCGAACCTCATTCCGAGAGGCTTCGGCTTGACGAATCCGGTCGACAGCAACAAGACCCCGGAAGGGCGCGCCAAGAATCGGCGCGTCGAGCTCCTGGTCCTCGGTCAGTAGGCCTTCGATTGCTCCGGGTCCGCGGCTGGGACCGCGGACCCGGAGCAATCCACCTGCCGTCTATCTCTCCCGTAACGCACTCTCGGCCTCCGCTTGCGATGCCT
>DATFYN010000070.1:0-3998 GCA_035315025.1 Myxococcota bacterium | reverse complement strand
ACGATCTTTTCGAGTCGGTGTCCGGCCAGCGTTTGCTCGAGTGCACGCGTGGCACGGCGCAGCTCGCTCAGCGACAACATGTATCGCCTCGGTGACTGGGCTCATCTTCGTTCTTCTCCTCGCTCCTGCTGTTCACACTTTCCTTGCCTTCAATTTTCACTCAGTGCTGGCACTGGGCACAGAAATGGGCACTACGCTGGCCAATCACGATCCGTCGGATGCGACTGCTGCAACGCCGGCATGCCTCGCCCTCGCGCGCGTAGACCCTGCGCTCGTCCTGATATCCTCCGTCACTGCCGTCTGGTGCGAGATAGTCACTGATGCTCGAGCCTCCGGTCTCGATCGAGCGCCGCAGGACCTGGTGCAGAGCCTCGACGATGCGGCCGCATTCTGCGCGGCTGACGCGGCTCGCCCGTCGCCGTGGTCGGACCTGCGCTAGAAACAGTGCCTCATCGGCGTAGATGTTTCCCACGCCCGCGATCACACTTTGATCGAGCAGAACGTTCTTGACCGCGGTATGCCGCCGCCGAAGCAGCGGGAAGACATCCGCGCTCGTCGCGTGCAGGGCATCGACACCGAGCTTGGCGAGACGCGGGTTCACCTCGCCCTCGGCAATCAAGAATACCTTCCCAAACTTACGCACGTCGCGAAACAGGACGTCCGGAACTCCATCGGAAAATCGCAGGCGCAGGTGGGTGTGGACGTCGGGCCGAAACGCCGGCTGCTCCTCAGGTGCGAGGGCGGCGCGTGCGGCGGCAGAGAGCAGACGCACACTCATGACCCCGTCACCGAACAGCTGACCGGTCATGCCGAGATGCAGCACGAGGCGCGCCCGATTGTCGAGGGTCACGACAAGGTATTTGCCGTTTCGATCGAGCGCCACAGGCGTACGCCCTGGCAGCACGCGTCGCAGCTTCGCCGGTTTCGTGAGGAAGAAGTAGCTGTCGCCCGTGGTTTCGACGCTCGCAATACGCCGACCCAGGAGCAGTGGAGCGATCCGCTGGCGCGTCACTTCGACTTCGGGGAGCTCAGGCACGCGGTAAGCCTGCCACGAACGGTCTGCGCCGTTTAGGGAAGAGCCCGCGCGGGCTCTTCCTCACTCCGCCGGAGAGAGATGATGATCGACTTGTAGGTGGGGGTTCTACTCTTTTCCGCCACGCTCCCCACTGGAACCAGTGGATTGGCCTCCGGGAAATAGGCTGCCGCGCAGCCCCTCGGCAGGTCGTAGCCAACGACACGAAACCCACACACCATCCGCTTTTCACCGCCAAAGTGGCTGGTCAAATCAACGCGGTCGCCGTCACGAAGCCCTTGCGCGATCACGTCTTCGGGATGAAGGAACACGACGCGGCGCCCGCCGTGAATTCCGCGGTAGCGGTCGTCTTCGCTGTAAATTGTGGTGTTGAATTGGTCATGGCTTCGCAGCGTCGTCAATAGGAATTGGCCGGGCTCGAGCGCGAGCTTGGGCAGTTCGTGCACCGTGAAGCGCGCTCTTCTCGATGCCGTTGCGAAGATTCTGCGCTTCCCATTTGCCGGAAGCACGGACAAGGCGATCCCGCCGTGTTCGCGGACTCGGCGGTTCATCTGCTCAAAGCCCGAAACCACGTTCGCGATGTGCTCGCGAATCCTGTCATAGTCGCCAGCCAAGTCCTCCCACGGCACCGGATTCGTCTCCCCCAGGGCGGCCCGCGCGAGCCCGGCCACGATTGCGACTTCGCTCCGAAGCTCGGGTGAGGCGGGCTCGCGTTGCCCCTGCGAGGGGCAAACGACTGCCATTGAATCCTCGACCGTTACAAACTGCGGTATGTCGCGTACCACATCGCGTTCGCTCCGTGCAAGGCATGGAAGAATCAGACTTTCTTGACCTGTAACGAGGTGGGAGCGGTTCAGCGTGGTGGAGACGTGCGCGGTCAGGCGGCAGCGGCGTAGCGCTCGCTCCGTGTAGGTGAGATCGGGGGTCGCCACCGCGAAGTTGCCGCCGAGGCCGAAGAAGAGGCGTGCGCGCCCGTCGTGCATCGCACGAATCGCCGCCACGCTGTCGAAGCCGTGAGCGCTCGGCGGCTCGAAGCCAAACTCTCGGCCAAGGCGCTGCAAGAAACCGGGGTCGGGGCGTTCCCAGATGCCCATGGTTCGGTCACCTTGCACGTTGCTGTGCCCGCGCACCGGGCATACGCCGGCTCCCTGCCGGCTGAAGTTCCCGCGCAGAAGAAGCAGGTTCACAATCTCCTGCACGTTTGCGACACCGTGACGATGCTGCGTGAGGCCCATCGCCCAGCACACGATCACCCGCTGCGCCGCACAATAAATTTCCGCCGCCTGCCGCATCTCCTGGCGCGAGATACCGCTCTGCTCCACGAGGTCTTCCCAGCGCTCCGCCTCGAGAGCGTCGCGGAACTCCTCGAAGCCGAGCGTCGATTCGCGCAGGAAGTCCCAGTCAAGAACTTGACCGGGCGCACGCGCTTCGGTTTCCAACACCTCCTTCATCACGCCCTTCAGGAGGGCCATGTCGCCACCGATGCGTACCTGGAGGAAGAGGTCGCTGATCGCCGTGCTCGTGAGCCCCATCAACTCGAGCGCATGCTGAGGATGTGCGAAGCGCACAAGGGCACGCTCGCGGAGCGGGTTCACAGCCACGATCCGGCAGCCCCGGCGCTTGGCGGCTTCAAGCGTGGTCATCATGCGCGGGTGATTGGTTCCCGGATTCTGGCCGAGCAAGAAAATTGCGTCGGCGTGCGCGAAATCGGCGAGACTTACCGTGCCCTTACCCACACCGATAGTTTCGTTCAGCGCCGTTCCGCTTGATTCATGACACATGTTCGAACAATCGGGCAAGTTGTTGGTACCGAGCTGTCGCACGAAGAGCTGGTACAGGAAGGCAGCCTCGTTGCTTGTACGGCCCGAGGTGTAAAAGATCGCTTGGTGGGGAGAATCGAGCGCGCCGAGGGCTCCGGCGACGCGTGAGAACGCCTGGGGCCATTCGATCGGTTGATAGTGGTCGACGCCGACGGGCTTCCAGACCGGACATGTCAGGCTACCCTGTTCCTCGAGCCACTGGTTCGGCTGTTCGAGAAGGCTGGAAATCGACCATTGGGAGAAGAATTCGGGGCCCACACGGCGACGTGTGGCTTCATGCGCGAGGTGCTTGGCCCCATTTTCGCAGAACTCGATCGCACGGCGCCCTTCGGGATCGGTCCACGCGCAGCCCGGGCAGTCAAACCCACCCTGCTGATTCATCCACAAGAGTGTCCTTGCGCCCCGGACAAGTCCTGCCTTCCGCGTCACCGCTTCGGCCGCCGAAAGCACGGAGGCCAGGCCACCCGCCGCGGGACCCTGATCCCTCCCGTTCAAGCGCCGTCCTCCGCCACGCGCTCGCTTCGCCCATAGACGTTGAAGCCAGGCCCCCGCAGGAAGCCAACCAGCCCAATGCCTGCCTGTTCTGCAAGGCGAACTGCCAGGGATGTGGGGGCGGACACCGCGGCGATCAGAGGAACCCGAGCCGCGAGCGCCTTCTGAACAATCTCATAGGAAATGCGGCCCGAGACCAACAGCGCATGACCGCTGAGCGGCAGCATTCCTCGGCGGGCGGCCCAGCCCACCACCTTATCCACCGCGTTGTGCCGCCCCACGTCCTCGCGCACCACGAGCAGAGCACCTTCCGGAGCGACAAGGCCCGCGGCGTGAATGCCACCCGTGCGCTCGAAGGCACACTGGGCGGAGCGCATCCGTTCCATGAGTCTCGCGAAGAAGGATCGTGGGAATCGAGCGGAGTCGTCGAGGGGTTTTGCGCTCATCAGAGCATTCTCGATCGTGGCCTTGCCACAAATCCCGCAACTCGAACTGGCATACAGATTGCGCCGCAACGCCTCGAGGTCGACGTGCACTCCAGGCCGCAAGAGGGCGCGCATCACATTGCCCTCAGCCTCAGGATGTGGTGCCACGCTGCAGTGTCGCAACGAAAGCAAATCATCCAGCGAGTGGATCACGCGCTCGGTGATCAG
>DATFYN010000069.1:0-2324 GCA_035315025.1 Myxococcota bacterium | reverse complement strand
TTGCGCCTGCGAGATCTCGGCAACAGTGTGATCGTCGTCGAGCACGACGAAGCGACGATCCGGGCCGCGGATTGGGTGCTCGACATGGGACCTGGCGCAGGCATCCACGGCGGCGCGCTCGTGGCGGAAGGGCGCCCGGAGCAGATCCTTGCGCATCCCGACTCGCTGACCGGCGCCTTCCTCTCGGGCCGACGGCGCATCGCGCTGCCGCAAGCCCGGCGCAGGCCCGAGGGCAAGTTCCTGGTGCTCGAAGGCTGCCGTGAGCACAATTTGAAGGACGTGACGCTCCGCCTCCCGCTCGGCCTCTTCACGGTCGTGACGGGCGTTTCGGGCTCAGGCAAGTCGACCTTCGTGAACGACACGCTTCACCGTGCGCTTGCGCACAAGCTCCATGGCGCGCAGGAAGTCCCCGGCGCGTATACACGGCTTCTCGGAGCCGAACACCTCGACAAGGTGATCGACGTCAACCAGGCGCCGATCGGGCGCACCCCGCGCAGCAATCCCGCCACCTACACGGGAGTCTTCGACGGCATCCGCTCGCTCTTTAGCCAGGTGCCCGAGGCGCGCGTGCGCGGGTACGACCCAGGCCGTTTCTCCTTTAACGTAAAGGGCGGCCGCTGCGAGTCCTGCCAGGGCGACGGCATTCTGCGTATTGAAATGCATTTCCTGCCGGATTTGTTTGTGACATGCGAGGTGTGCGGGGGCCGGCGCTACAACCGGGAGACACTGGAGATCCGCTACAAGGGCAAGACGATCGCCGATGTGCTCGAGATGACGGTCGAGGAGGCCGTCTCGTTCCTCGAGAACGTCCCCGCGGTGCGCCGCCCGCTCCAGACCCTCCACGACGTCGGCCTCGACTACATTCATCTCGGCCAGCCCGCGACGACACTGTCGGGCGGCGAGGCACAGCGCATCAAGCTTGCCCGGGAGCTCTCGCGCCGCGACACTGGCCGCACGCTCTACCTGCTCGATGAGCCGACTACGGGCCTGCACTTCGCCGATGTCGAGAAGCTGCTTGAGGTTCTCCAGCGCCTGGTCGAGCTCGGGAATACGGTGGTGGTGATCGAGCACCATCTCGACGTCGTGAAGACGGCGGACTGGGTGATCGACCTCGGGCCCGAAGGCGGGGCGCTAGGCGGCGAGATCGTGGTGGAAGGCACCCCCGAAGACGTGGCGCGCGCCCGAAACTCGCATACCGGGCAAGCGCTGGCCCCCGTTCTGGGCGGCTGATGCAGCGCCCCGTCCTCTTCCCGACCGTGGGAGTGGCTTTCTGGATCACGCTCCTCGCTCTCCTTAGCTCCTTTGCCGTCGTCGGCATCGTCGCAGGGCTAAGCGGTGGGGGTTCCGTTCAGCTTGCCGAGGCGCTCGGTCTCGTGGTGGGATTCGGCGGCGTCGGCACGCTCGCCGCACGGCAGGTTCCTCCGCCCCAAGCCGAACGCCTTGGCCTGCGCGGCATGCGGCTGCGCTTCTTTCTCCCGCTCCTTCTGCTCATCCCCGTGGCTCTTCTCGCGAGCGAGGTCGACAACCTGGTGAAGGCGGTTCTCTCCCAGGCTCAAGGCTCGGAGATCGCCGAGATCAGCGAGAAGCTCAAGTCGGCAGCCGTGCTCGAGATGGTCGGGGCGGCGATCGTCGCGATTGGCATCCAGCCCGTCGTTTCGGAGTGGTTCTACCGCGGCGTCGTGCAGCAGGGCCTCGTGGCGCAGCTCGGTGTCGGCCGCGGGATCGTGATCACCGCGCTGCTCTACGCCTTGGCGCTGAGCCAGGGAGTGGTCGGCACATCCTTCGTGCTTTGGCTCGCAGCCACCTTGAGCGAGTTCGTGAACGGGATCGCGTATGGGCTCACTCGACACTACTCCGGCTCGCTCTTGGCTCCCATCCTGCTCCATGTCGCACTGAATGCGAGCGCGAGCCTCGCCCTGGGTTGCGCGACGCGGGTTCCGATCCCAGGATTCAATACAGCCGGTGTGCACACACCGATCCAGTTTCTGATACCCGCGGCCGCCTCGGTGGCGTTCGGGATCGCGCTGATGGTGCGCTTTGGTGGCCGCCCGGGGCCGACCCTGCACCACGAGCCGAGCGCGGGTAAAGGCGAGAGCGCGCCGCCCCGCTAGCCTGAAGTTCCTAGCCGCTCCGTACGGAATCCTGCGATAATTCGCGAGGATCGAGCGACTCGCAGTGTCGTCGTCTACAAATGGATGCTGTCGAGAAGCTCGAGGGCGCGACGCTGCTTTGGGTTTGCCGTGGTGGTGATCTGAAAGGGCGGCGCGGCCTGCTTGGCTTCAGGCGTGCGACAGGTATTGCGCACGATCGTCGCAAGCTCCTGC
>DATFYN010000068.1:0-3093 GCA_035315025.1 Myxococcota bacterium | reverse complement strand
GGCTTGTAGCACGTACGTCCGCTCGGCAGACGTTACGGCCGAGATCAGTTGATCGAGCTCGCGTAAAACCTCGACGCTGACGCTCGGAGTGGCCGCCAGCACGACTCGGCAGCACGCCGCCGCATCAAACATCCATTGCGGCACTTCGAGCGGACGGGCAACCTCGGCTGGCTCGAGCGCGCAACGAAACACCGCTTGCTCGCCCTTGGTCACCGTCCCGAAGATGAACGCCGAGCGGCCGTGCCAGGGATGCCAGCGGTAGAGAACTACACGCGACTCGGTAAAGTGAGCGTTCTGTTGTCGACTTGTACTCCAGAGATCGGTGCCATCTGGCCCTGGACAAGGACGCTCCTGAGTCGCGCGGGGTGGAAGGGCGACCGCGTCGCCGAGCCCGCATCGTCGTGGGCGGCCTCCATCACCGCTACGCCTGGCGAGAAGCGGCGTAAAGACGGCCAGACCCCATCCGCTCGGAACTCGTCCTCGTGCCTATCCCCGGGAGGGGCAGAGCACCTGCATCCGTGTCGCGTTCGATGGCGGCCTTGCTCGAAACCCGATCTCAAGAAACGGCGCTCACCCGGCTGGACGAGAGGTCCAAGTCGCCTCTACACGAGCGAGGCGGGCGTGCTCGATAATGGCGATCGACAACCTCGCGGTACAGCCGAAGGCATCGAAGCCGTGGTGTTGACTCGCAGGTCAAATGCATTTGCAACGAACGCGATCGCACCGCTTACTGCCATGAGAACGAGCGGCCAGCAAAGACGAAGCCGGCACGAGACCGTTACCCACTTCCACACGACGCGATTGTGCGTTTCTTGGGCAAAGTCGCAAGAATCCGGTTGCAAGTTTGCGACGTGGCTAGGGAATCGGGTTTTCCATCCGGAGAAAATGGCCGCGCGTGTCACAAACTCCGGTTACAAGTTCTCAGAACCATTCCGGAAGCCAGCGAACACTACGGAGCGTCTTTGCCTTGCGGTGCTCCGATCACGCGCGTTCCCCCGCAGGTCTCTTCTTCTGCTCCGCCTCCTCACGCTCGCGATTGTGTCAGCTTCTGTCAGTGGTCGGTGCGTGGCCGGAGCGAGACTGGTGTCGGCGCATAACCATCGCCGTGCGCAGCCCACGACATGCAATGGAGCTACGACGGGCTCGAGCGCAGCGCTTGCGTACGACCCAGAGCGGCTTGCCGCCGCATTTGGCGGATGGCGCTGCTGTGAGCTCGGCAGTGGAAGGCTCAGGGGGGCTCGGGGAGGCGAGGTTGGGGAACGGGAGCGGCGTCCTGAAGAAGAGGCCATGCACCTTCGTGAGTCTCCCGCCGACGCAGCTAGCCGCTGGAGGACAGGCTCGGGCGGCGCGCACCCCCATGAGGGCCGTCACAGGGTTGCTCGGGAAACCATCGTCACGACGGGCTCGACATAGCTATGCTACCGGTTCCGATCCGGACACGCACCGTGACCCTCTGTCAGCTCGCACCCGGGCGCGGAAAGATGACAAGGAAGTCCACTTCTCCCCTCCCTGGGCATCGTCGCGAGCCGCGAGGTTGGCCATCCAGAGGACGTCGTGGGCGTGCCTTCGAACGTCGGCGATGCCCTCGAGGTGTCCGGGGATCGCCTCGATCGCATCCCAGACCGCGCGGGTGACAGCGACCGGTACAGTGAAGCCGCGGTGGAACCCTGTCCGCGCACTCGCCCACTCGCTCGGATCGACCAGGCCTTTGTCGTCGAGCATCTGTGCTCGAGTGTAAGTCACCACCAGCGGGCCGAAGAAGTCGTCGTCGATCGCCATCTCTCGCTCCTCCTTTCCGGCCCAGCGACCTGCCCCGTGCGTATCCTCCCGGTCCGCTCTCTCATCGCGCGGAAGAGCCGGCCGAGGGGATCTCTGCCGACGGAAGGGGACCTCGCAGCGATAGCCGTCTCGCTCGAGGACGGGATCGGGACGGCGCACGCTGCACGTCGCGGCGGAACCCGCGCGATCATCACGTCACGTTCCGCTCCGCCGAGGGCGCCAACGCGCCGGGCAATCGCATCACGCTCTGCGGCCTTCCACCACCAGCGGTGCTTGCACGCGGGATTGCTTCGAGTGACCGGCCGCTGGCCCGACGACCGCCTGTTCGAGCTCGGCCTGCGACCCGGTGCTCCGCCCCTTGCTCGCTACTGGTCCGGCGACATCGCCGTGTCCCACAGCGGCGCGTGTCCGCGGGGAGCGGACCGAGCACCGAGCCGGCGCGGCTCGCCCGCTCTCGGCGCCGCCAAATCCACGTGGTAGGGTGAACGGACGCGAGGCGTCGTGCAGCTAGAGCTCTTCCAGGGCGATCATCTCCCCCTCCTTCGCGCGCACGCCGCGCTCGATACGGGCGACTTCCGCCGCGCGCACGAAGCGCTCGCGAGCGTGGGCGTTGGGCCAGAGGCAGCGCGAACGGTGGAGCGCCTAGCGGCGCTCGAGGCCCTAGTGCTTCACTCGCGCGAGTCGCCCCCCATTTCTCCCCACCACGTTCATGCCCTCTTCGACGAGGCGTTCACGAGAGCCGCGCCCACAGCGCAGGATCCCCGCGGATCCACGGTCGGACCGTCCGATTGGTTCCGCCTGTATGCGGCGCACATGGCGGCGGCCCTGGCTCCGACACCGGCGCGGCGCTTTCGCGGCTGGTGCGCGCTCCACTTCGAGCTGGCAGCCCAAAGGCCCCTGGCCGCGCTTGCTCTGGCCGAGCGCCTGATCTCGACTCTGCCGACCGGGCGGCCTGCTGCAGACCGGGCTGCTCCAGCAGAGGCTCCTCCGGCTGGCTCGGCTTCTCCTGGAGGCTGGGCGTGGCTGGAGGCGGCGCGTGCCGCGCACGCCGCCGGTGATGTCGAGCGGTCGCGTCGCTGGACGCTCGCGGCCTGTCTCGCGTCGGTGGACCCCCTTCAGCCTACTCCGCCGCGGCTCGAGCCGACGGGGCGGAGCGAGCTCGATGCGCCGGAGTCGTTGCTTCCGCGGCTCCCGAACTTGCTCGAAGACCTCTGGACCGATGCGTTCGTGCTGGGCCTGGGGGAGCCGGCGAGCGCATGGGTCCCCTGCCTGGGCGTGCTCGACGGCATCTTCCCGTTGGTCGACCTGCGCTCA
>DATFYN010000067.1:0-2626 GCA_035315025.1 Myxococcota bacterium | reverse complement strand
AACCAACTTGGGTTCACCTCCAAAATCCCATTTTCGTCATGCAAAACTACCGCCTGACTAGTGCCTTCAAACAGCGCGCGGAACTTTTCTTCGGACCGCGCCAGTTCGAAAGTGCGCTCGGTGACCCGCTTCTCAAGCGATACGTTGAGCTGGCGGATTTCGTTTTCCGCCCGCTTGCGGTCGGTGATATCCGTTGCGACGCCACAGACCGCATACGGCTTACCCGTGCGGTCGCGGAGCAGAAATTTCGCGACGATAAGACAACGATCCCCGTCAGCTGACGGCACGGTTTCCTCAAACTCGATTGGCTCGCCCGCCTCTATCACCCGCCGGTCGTTTGCGCGTACCGCTTCTGCAATATCATGAGGATGAATATCGAAGTCGGTTTTCCCGCGGATTTGGTCGCGCTGAACGTGATGGCGGCGCTCATATTCGCGGTTTACCAATATGTAACGGAGTTCGAGATCCTTTACGAATACGACTGCGGTAGTGTTGTCCACAATATCTTGCAACCGTTGTTCGCTCTCGCGCAGCGCCTCCTCGGCCCGCTTGCTCTCCTCCCGCGTGCGGATAGCCGTTACGCCGTACGCCAGGTTGTTCGCAAGATCCGTGTACTGCTCGATCGTGCTCTCATTGAATGCATCGGGCTCTTCGGCGTGGAGCGTGAGCGCGCCGAATGCTTCGCCGTGAGACAGCAAGGGAAGGGCAATGGACGAGGCGTAGCCGCGCCTGAGGTCTTCAGCTCGCCACGGAGCCAGATTCGGCTCGGTTCGATTATCCCTGGTCCAGCAGTTGGTGCCCGTCCGGATGGCTGTGCCCGTAGGCCCGCGCCCTGTTTCACTATCCGCCCAGGTAATGCTAATTTGCCCCAGATACCCGTCCTCGTATCCGGCCCGGGCGACCGGCCGGACGGCTTTCTCTGCGTTGCGTTCGCGGTAGCCGACCCAGGCCATCCGAAGGCCGCCGACCTCGACGAGAATCCTGCAGACGGACTGTAGCAGTTCGTATTCCTCAGTCGCGCGGACTAGGGCCTGGTTGCACTGGTAGAGCGTTTGAAGCGTCCGGTTCAGCCGGGCCAGCTCAGTGTACACTCGGGCGTGGTCCAAAGAGATCGCGACCTGCGAGGCCAGCATCTCCAACATGGCCAGCCGCTTGGGCGTGAACACCCTGGGCGTCAAGTTGTTCTCCAGGTAGAGCACACCCACCAGGTCGGCCTGCTTCAGCAGGGGAAGGCAGAGCATCGACCGGGGTCGCCGCTGCTGCACATACTCGTCTGTCGAGAACAAAGTCGGCACCGCGGCGTCGTCGAGGATCACGCTCTCCCGCGTGCGGATCACGTAGTGGAGCACGGATTCGGGAAGCTTAGAGGGTGTCACGGCCTCCTCTCGAAGCATGACCTCGACTCTGTCGCAGCCAGTCGCAGCCTCCGCCTGGATCTGCGGCTCTTCGCCCCGGAGAAGGATGAGCAGGCCCCGATCGGCCCCTGCATGCTCGATAGCAATTACCATCAGGATCTCGATCAGCTTGCCCAGCACAATCTCGCTGGACATGGCCTGCGAAGCCTTGACCACCGTCCCGTGCTGCTCCGGGATCAGTAGACGGTCCGACGCGTCCTTGCTACCCAGCAGAAATGGCTCGATGCGGCCGGTCGCCTCCCATTCCGCCAGGCAACGCTGCAGATCGATTGTGAGACCGGTGCAAGTCTGGTAGCGGTCCTCGGCGGTCTTCGCAAGCAGCTTCATCACGATAGCTGAGAGCGGCGCGGGAATTTCCTTCTCATACTGGTCGGGCGGGACCGGCTGCCGGGCGATGTGGCAGTGCACCCACTCCATCGGGTCGGACGCTTTGAACGGAAGCGCGCCCGTGAGCAGCTCGTAGAAGGTGACGCCTAGGGAGTAAAGATCACTCCGAGAATCGATCGACCGGTTCATACGGCCCGTCTGTTCCGGCGCCATATAGGCGAGCGTTCCGGCGATGATCTCGGGTGGTTTGGGCTCCTGATGCTCGCGAGCAAGGCGCGAAGAAAGACCGAAGCCGGAAAGCCGGATCGCGCCGGTGGCGAAGTTCACCAGAATGTTGGGCGGCTTGATGTCCCTGTGAATAAGACCTCGCTGGTGGAGCTTGCCCAGCGCAGCCGTAAGGCCCACAGCGAAGCGGAGGAACCGGCTTACTTCCATCGGTTCTCCCAGGAGCCGATCCAGTGGCTCGCCGCCAGGGTCCTCGAGTATGAGGATTGTCCGACCCTCACGACGAGCCAGGGCGAGAGGTCGAGCCGCCCAGTCCGAATCAAGTTCATTCCGAAGGGCATATTCGTGTTCAAGCCGCTCCAAGATTCCTGGAACGGGATGCTCTGAGACGGGAGCTACCACCAGAATGCCAGACAGATCTCCATCCCTTTGGCCTCGCTCCAGGACGAACTCTTCGTCTTCTCGCAGCGTTTCAAACACATATCTTGAAAGCTCGATCACGACAGGTCTTCCGGTTGGCCTACTCGCGTTAACTGTATTTGCGCGTAAGCATTACCCGTGGTTGGCAAATCGAACATTGGAGCGTCCGAGTCGACAACGCGAAAGTCTAATCCCGCACTTAAGGATCAGAAAGTCTTTTTTCCCGTCCGCTCGGTGTT
>DATFYN010000066.1:0-5571 GCA_035315025.1 Myxococcota bacterium | reverse complement strand
CGATCGCTCGACGTATCGTCGAGCGCTACGACTCGAATTGGTCGATTGCACGGATGCAGCTACTGGTCGGAAGTGCGAGGGACCGTGTGTTCGAGCTGCAACACGCGGATCGATCGCCGTCCCTCGTGCTCAAACTGTTCGACCCTGATGCCGCCCGGCAGCTCGAGCAGGAGACCCTGGTCTACGAACGAAGATCGGCACGGTCGAGTTTGCGGCCCCAACTCAAGCATCCCCTTGCGATTCGCCATCTGGTTCACCGGGGCCGAGGGCCAGAAGGTATGCCTGCACCGCGCGTTGGAAGTCCAGGTTGTCGAAGAGCTTCTCGACGCTGGGCTTGTCCGGGAATCCGTCGAAGAAGTGCAGCGTGCCGAGGCGCGTCTCGACGTTGTCCGGCACGGCGATGCCAGGCAGCATCGGGGTGGTCATCTTGTACTCGGTTACCGAGGGGGAGCCGGTAGTCTGCTGACCTCTGCTGGGACTAGCGGTGACTGTGGTGAGGGCAGCCAATACCGCGCAGATCGATAGTTGGCTCGGTGTTCCCATGTTCCCCTCCGATAATCCTCCGGTCCGGTTAAAGGAAGAGACGTGCCCAAGAATCCGTCAACGCTACAGAGGCTTACGGGCGGCCCGGCTCAAAGGCGCGCGTGATGGGAGAAGGTGAACGCAGCACCACAAAGACTCACACGAGGGAGGGTCGGCGTGACACTGTGCCTCTGCATTCCGTCCGAGCGGAGTTTCCGGTCCCACCTTAGGCCGTGCCGGTCGTCCGAGGCCCGGCGCCCGCGCTGGCACAGAACTTGCTATAGTTATGCCTTCGTGCAGTCCTCTCGGAAGGAGTTAACTGCAACCGCTTTGTTTGGCGCATCCGTCGTCCTGGCGTCGCTGAGCAGCGATTCGCCACTCGAACCTTAAATTTGTAGGAGGGCATGATGAAGAGATGGATTATTGGCGTACCAGCGATCGTAGGGGTGGCCCTGACCGCCACGATCGCTACACCCGCCGGTGCCGAAACGAAAACCAAGAAAGTCGATGAGATTACCTGCGAGGAATTTCTCGCACTCAACCCCAACGACCAACAACGCATTGCCTACTGGGTCGACGGCTACGCCCAGGCGAAGAATGAGGCCGAGGTGGGAACCGTGGCGTTCGACAAGTTCGGCCAGCCGATAGGCGCCCTCATCGAAGACTGCAAAGTGACACCCAAGGATACGCTCTGGCAGAAACTGAAACAGAAGGCCAAGAAGTATTTCTAGCGGCATATGACGACGCTGAGGTCTGGACCATCCGCCGAGCTGGCGGATGGTCTCCACGGCCCTGCCCAATAGCTCCGTGGTAGGCGTTCGACGCAGGAGATGCGGCCCAGGGCGAAGGGCCGCGGTAGAGCACGGCGCGCTTGATCAGGAGGTGCGGATGCTCCGGCGGCGCCGCCGCGGGCCGGTGCTCGCGGCGCGGGGGGACGATGGGGCGGGATGAGTGCCGCGTCCGAGCCTGGTTCGCGGTCGCGGGAGTGACGCTGCTCGCCACCGGCTGCACCACCGGCCTCGGGCCACGTGTGGTCCGTCAGGACCGGCCCGACTACAATCGCTCGCTCCGCCGATAGCGAGATGCTGCTCAACCTGGTGCGGCTGCGTTACGACGACACGCCGTTCTTCCTCGAACTCGGCGCCGTGGTTTCGCAATACGGCGTAACCGCGTCGATCAACGGCACGGGCAACATCGACGCCAGCAGCGGAACTGGGAGCGCCAGCGCGAGCACCGGCCTCGGATACTCCGAGAACCCCACCGTCACGTTAACGCCGCTCGCAGGCGAGGACTTCGCCGAGCGCATGCTCTCCCCGATCTCGCTCGACGCCGTGCTGCTCTTCGTCCAGACCGGCTGGAACACGCAGCGAGCTTTTGTGATCTCCAGCTCGGAGCGCATAGAGCGGGAGAACGACCCCGATTGTTCGTCCGGGCCACGCCTATTCTTCGCGGGGTGCCCTCAAGGTAACATCGCGGGCGTCCGCCGCGACGTTCGGGATCAGATTGCTCTGAGCTTACTTGCCATCGCCGCAGAGGAGCCCCGGTGGCGCGATCCTGATGCCCTTCCTCAATGTCTGGGGAAAGTTATCGATCTGTTATCGTATGACCAACGGGTCGTGACCATCGCCCCGGGCGTCATTTACGGACTGCCGAACGGTCTGAGGTATGAGCACCCCGTCAAGATCGTGAGGGGCGATTCGGCCGAGGGTCAGCGGATGCCCAACTAACTGCCCCACTACCGGCAGCAGCGGCGGCCATGCGAGGCGCTCGGCGCTGATCGCTCTGCGCGGTGCGGGTGCTGACGAGGCGCTGAGTGCTAAGACCTGGCCTCACTGATGCCAACGACCATCCCGGAGACCACGTTGAGCGGGGGGACATCGAGGCACTGGTCGTTAACCTCGTCGAATGGGCGGCCTCGTACGCGCGAATCGCGGGCTTGGCCTTGGTTGGCTCGCACGCTCGCGGAGCGTCGAGATCAGACTCGGGCGTTGACATCGTCGTGCTTACCGAAGCCCCGAACGCCTTCTTCGAGGACACCTCCTGGCTGCGGAGATTCGGCGCCACTGCGCGATGGCGAGATGAAACGTGGGGCCGAGTCAGAACATTGCGCGCGTGGCGCCGGGACGGAAGCGAGCTTGAGTTCAACTTCGCCACGCCGGACTGGGCAAGACAACCTCTGGACGAGGAAACGCGGCGTGTTGTTGAAGATGGGGTACGCGTGCTGTTCGACCGGACCGGCGAGCTACGTGCGCTTCTTCAGGCGTAGCCTTTGCCGCCCAGACCTCGGCGCTGTCGGCTTAGCCGCTCAGCCGCCGAGGACACTTGGCGGCCGGTGCTGTGGGGCGCGAGGCGATCGGCATGTCCGAACCCGGTAGCCTAAACAGCTCGTCATTGAACAAGCCACTGGAATGCCGATGATCATCGATGCCTGGGCGCAGCACCCGACCCTGCGCCACAGCCAGGATCCCATCTTTGACTCCCTGCGGCGCTGGACGAAGGCCGAGACGCCGACCAAGGAGCTGCCCGTCTCGGTCACAATTCACTGCATGGACCAGGCCCGTGTCTCGAGAAGCCTGATCAGCGCTTGGGTCGCGCCCAGAAACGTGATGATCTCGAACGACGAGGCGGCGAGTTTCGTCGCGCAAGCGCCCGCCCGGCTGATCGGTGTGGGTTCGGTCGACATCTCCAGGCCGATGGCAGCGGTGCGCGAGATCAGGCGCTGCGTGGGGGAGCTGGGCTTCAAGGCCATCCGTGTGCTCCCCTGGCTGTGGGAGCTGCCACCGACCGATCGCCGCTTCTATCCAGTCTATACGGCCTGCTGCGAGATGGGCGTGCCCTTCTGCACGCAGATCGGCCATACGGGGCCCTTGATGCCGTCCGAAGTGGGTCGCCCCATCTATCTCGATCAGGTCGCGCTCGACTTTCCGGAGCTCGTGATTGTGGGCGGCCACATCGGCTATCCCTGGACCGAAGAAGCGATCGCCGTCGCAACCAAACACGAGAACGTCTACATCGACACCTCGGCTTACACGGCCAAGCGCTACCCGGCAGCTCTCGTCGACTATATGCGCAGCCATGGCCGCGCGAAGGTGCTGTTTGGCAGCAACTACCCGATGATCACGCCAGCCAAGGCGCTTGATGGGTTCGACGCGCTCGGCCTCGACGACGAAGCCAAAGCACTCTTCCTGGGCGAGAACGCGCAGCGAGTGTTCAAGCTCCTCAGCAACTGAGCCATCTGCTGCCTGCGCTGCGCCAGGATCGACGTAGGGCAAGCCAGATTACTGAAGCTATCCATTGTCGTTGTCGCCACAATTCGGCTCACCGCTCACGCGGCCAACGAAGGCATGCCGGCAGATCGACTGCCGAGTGGAGCAGCCGAGAAAGTCGTGCGGTCACACAATCCGGGGCGCCCGCTATGAGTCTCACGGTTGTCACCGAGGCGATCGCCATTCGAGAGACGGGGCCGAAAGAAACGATTGAGCGTTTCGGTGAGATCTATACGTTCTCGCCTCCGGTATTCGCGGTTCACCGCGACGAGCCGACCCGAATTACGTTTCGAAACCTGCAGCCCGACGACTTGCATGACTTCATGCTCGTAGATCGATTCCGAAACCGTCTCATGCATATCATGCTGCAACTCTTGCGTGAGACACGGATACACGTTCTCGCTTCACAAGGATGGACTCTTTAATTTCTACTGCACTATGCATCATCCCGTGATGAGCGGACAGATTCTCGTCCGAAGCCGAACTGACAAGGGAATGCCGCAGGCGTCGGCCGTTGTTTTTTCCGAAATTCTGCACCCCCGCAGTCCGTAGTCGGGGCACGGGCGCTCGGGGCCTCGGCCTTAGAAGCGGACGCTGGACCAGGTTACATGTCGCGGTAGGATTGAGCGATTCTGGTGAGCCATGCGTATCTACCTTTGTAGCTCGCTATTGGGTCTCACTGCTCTGCTCTCGCAACCCTGCCTGGCGGATCCGGCGGAGCAGTCCGCCTCGCCCGCACAAGTTCGGACAGACGCTAACTTTGGTTACGGGAAGCAGGAGTGGTCGATCGCCGCCGGGTATGGTTTCGGCGTGGGCATCGGCGGATCCAATAGTGGCAATCTGAAGGACATCCGCTTCGGGGCGCTTGTTCCTCGCTGGGGGGTTGGCCTCACGGATCCGCTTGCGGAGGGGACCTGGTACGAGGGCAACCTCGATCTCCTGGTCGAAGGGGCATTCCTTTTCGAGTACCACCCAGTGCATGGATTCGCCGGCGGAGGCACATTGGTGTTCCGCTACAACTTCCTGCAATCCGGGCGGGTGGTTCCCTTCATCGAGGCGGGAGCTGGGATCCTAGGAACAGATCTCGATCTTAAAGGCCAGTCGGACGGCTTCAACTTCAGTGTCCAGGGCGGTCTTGGTCTTCACTTTTTCGTGTTACCACGAGTGGCAGTCACCGCAGAGGCGAGGCTGCATCACATTTCGAACGCCGGTCTCCGCGCGCCGAATAACGGAATCAACGATAGTCTCTTCTTGGTAGGCGCTTCGTTCTTCCTGAGGTGAAACTCGCCACAATGTATGGCGGAGTCCCCTCCGGTGTCCCCCCGGTCGCTGCTCTACACCGCCGGTCTCTCTCGCTCGTCGGCTGAGTCGGGGTGGCCTCCCGTCATGCGCCGAGCGCTCTGCCCGGCGCGCGCGCCGACAAAGCGCTGAGCGCTTCGCACCCAGCCGCGGGATTGGCCTGGCGCTTGGAGCTCCCGGACCGTGGGGAACCGGGCGAGTGGCGCATAGGGCTTGGAATCTGGCGCACCTGGGACCCGTCGCGGGCTGGCGCTCAATGGCGCGCGATGGTCTCGGCCGCTCTTCCTACTCTTTCCCGACGTTTCCCGGCGGCAGCCGCGAGAATGATCACCCCGGCGAGATATTGACTGGCAAGGTCAGGCCCGATCCAGGGCCGAAAGAGATGCCGGAAGAAGAGCCAGCCGAGGAAGGCCATCGAGAACGGCTTCACAAGCCAATTCACGAAGAGTGTTACCAGAATGCCCGTGGGGCGACGCCGTACCTC
>DATFYN010000065.1:0-2684 GCA_035315025.1 Myxococcota bacterium | reverse complement strand
GTTCAAGTCACCGCCGCATGGCGGGCCGAGATGGATCGGCGGCAAGCAGCCTATGCCGCGCGGCGGCAGCGCGACATGACGGCATTTCTGCGCGGCGAGCATCCCGAGCCGCCGACAGACACCGGCACCGAGAAGCGGCGCGGCGGCAGCGCCATCACCGACAAGCGGCAATTTCGCTTCGATCTCTGACACGCACCGCGTGACTTGCCATAAGTCCCCTCTGGGATGTCCATTTAACCGGAGTTGAGCGTAGACTGGGGCACCTCCCCATGCTAGCACCCATTACCCTAAGTCTCCCGGGTCCTGGAGCTTGCTGTCGCGCATGGACCGGTTCGTTACCAAAACCTCGTTATGAGCCAGAGCCCAAAGGCTGTTCCTCCCAAGCCGCCGAGACAACGCGGACATCCGCCCAGCTTGGAGCGACCTTCGCCGAGCTGCCCGTGGAGGCGAATCTCTAACTCCGGTTAAATGGACACCCCAGAGTCCCCTTATGCGGCTTGCGGAGTGAGACGAGGCGGCGGCGCGGACACAAGATGTAGAAACCCGCCGCGCCCGAGTCTATCCGTTCGCAGGTCCCCGTGGGTTGGCACGGACATCAGAAGCAGCTCCTTTCGGCTCCGTGATCCAGTCCTTTGCGGCAGGCAAGTCGGAAAGCCTGAACAGCCGGACTTCTCCGTGAAAGAAGGGCCGGAACATGCTAACCATAGTGCGGAGCCACGCGTGATCAGCAACAACGGCGATGTGGCTGAAATCGTGCCAGTGCTTGATGCCAAACACGCCGTCGTCCCACAGAGCCTCAAGCCTATAGCCTGTAAAGCCTTTTCCAACGACATAAAGCATCTTGATCGGACGCCTCTCGGCTATCATCGCTTCAGCCTTAGGGATGAGCGTGTTGCGATAATCCTCGGCCGTTACCTCGCCGGTGGCTTCAATCGCCATCACATTTGGCGGTAGACCCTCAATAAATTTGAACATTGCCGTTCCTCCGCAACCGGTGAAAAGGTCCGGACCTATCGAGTATGATGGTAAGATGATGAACAAACCAGGGCAACCATCCAAGCAGTGGAGAAACTTATATGCGGACGCTCTTTGTCAAGCCATTTCTGTGTTTCCTTCGCTCTTCAAGGTGCCGAGCATGCGTGACCGGGATTGGAGCGCACGATTGAACAGGGATCGCCTGTTACACCTTATATCCGTTCCGGCTTGCGGCCGATAACCAAAAGCTGTTGCTGCAGGGCGCTCCGGGCGGGGCGGCTCTTTCTATGGGACGTGCTGCTGGTGCAGCCTAGCTTCTCAACGGCACACCCCATCCCGTGCACGCTCGACGCCGATGGCGTCGGCGTTCGTTCGAGAAGCGGTGTCTTACGTGAACACCGCGCCCTCTGGAATCAGATCGTCCTTCAGATAGTGCCACAACGACACCATCAGCTTACGGGCAAGGGCGACAATGCCAATCCGGCGTAGCCGTTTGCCGCCACCAGCGAAGCGCTTTTGCCACCACCGCGTGAGAACGCTGTCAGGCTGGTGGATGGTCCACATCCAGGCGCATTCGACCGCCAACGTTCGTGCCCGCCGATTGCCGACTTTGCTGATCGGTTGGTTCCTGTGCATGTCGCCGCTGTCCCACGGCCACGGCGTCAGTCCGAAGGCACCGCCGACCTGGCGGCGGTTCTCGAAGTCGCGCCAGAACGCCTCGTGCGTCAGTCCGTTCGCGAAGACCTCGCCAAGGCCCTTGAGGCGCATCAGCTTGCAGGCCCTCGTGGCCAGCGCGGTGTCGGCTTTTAGAGCGGCGTGTTGCGCCGTCTCGACCTCCTTGATCTGGCGCTCGACCAACGCGAGCCGTTCGGCTTCGCGCCGAATCTCCGCGAGCAAGGCTACGCCCAGCGTCCGACCATCGCCGGTGCGCGCGACAGCGAGTTGATCCAGCCAATCTCGCCCCCCGACCTTGATGGTTGTCACTCCTTGAGCCGCCAGCAAGCCCTGGATGCGGTTGCGGTGCGCCGTGCGCTCGCTCACCAGACGCTCGCGTTCGCGCGTCTGGCGGCGTTCATCCTCGATTGCCGGAGCAGGCACCCATACCACTCGGGTCATCTCTGTCTCCCCGCGCTCGAGACGCAGCAACACACGTAGCAATCCGAGCGTGTCCACTCGATCGGTCTTCACTCGCCGCCAACGCCGCGGTACCTCGAGGCTGGCTGGATCCAACACTCGATTGTCGACGTCCTGATCTCGCAGCCAGCGGTGGAGCCAGAACCCGTCACGCCCCGCTTCGTAGCAACTCACCACGCGTACGTTCGGATCGCCTTGCGTCTGGCGCTGGCGCAGGATCAGCTGCAACAGCGCTTCCCGATCGCCCCCTGCGATCTGAAAAAGTCGGGCATCCCGATCCCCCGGCAGCAACACACCCACTGTCCAACAACGGCGGCCAAGATCGAGCGCCATGTAGATCGTCGGCGTCTTCGTGGTGTCTTCGTCTCTAACGAACATCTCCTTCTTCCGCGTCATGGCAGCCTCCAATCAGATCTCCGGTTTTGGAGATCACCTCATGGTACCTGCAACCAGGAGGTGGTGTCGCATAGCTTCTATGGGGCAGCCGGCGGGAGAAGGTATTCTCGCCGCAGCGAAACGCAATGGAGTGTCCGATCCACGATTCCCGAACAGATCGCAGGTGGTGCAGAAGTCAG
>DATFYN010000064.1:0-8470 GCA_035315025.1 Myxococcota bacterium | reverse complement strand
CGAGCTCGCCCACGTGACGCACGCCGAGCTGGGCCAGACGCTCCTCGGTGTGACGGCCGATGCCAGGAAGCCGTGCCACCGGAAGGGCATTGAGGAACTCGGCTTCCGCGCCGAGCCGGATCTCGAGCGTACCCGTCCCTGCAACCTCGGCGGCGAGGCGCGCGAGAAGCTTGTTGGGACCGATTCCCGCGCGCAAAGGAAGGCGCAGCTCCGCTCCGACGGAGCGTCGCAGCGACTCGGCGAAGACCTGCGCCGGCTCACCGAGATCGGAGACATCGAGGTAGGCACCGCTTAGCCCCTCGGCTTCAAAACGCTCTACCCCACGGCGCAGGCACGCGCGCACACGCCGCGCAACCTCGCGGTAACGAGGCATGTAGGTACGGATCGCGCGCGCGCGCGGGCAGCGCTGGAGTGCCTCTTCCATCGTCATGCCCGGAACGACCCCCTCGGCGAGGGCGTCCTCGGACGCGTCCTGGACGAGCCCGCGCCGCCGCGGGTCGCCGCCGACGATCACAGGTCGGTCCGCGAGCGAGGGATCCATGGCGCGCTCGACCGAGGCATAGAACGACGGCACCTCGGCATAGAGGATCACCGGGCTCAATCCGCAGCCCTCATTGAGGCCGTGGCGCGGGCTCGAGGGAGAGCCGCGCACGGCTCGTCTCGTCGATCAGGAGCCGGCTTGTGCCGAGGAGTCGGGGGCGACCCTCGCGCCAGCGCGCAATCCCATCGGTCTCGTGGGGGTGGCCGGGGTGCTCTGATTCGCCCGGCACGAGCGCCGAGAGTGCTTGGTCGAGTTGCGCGGTGTCGACGGCAAAACGGTAGGTCGAGGCGAGGCGCACCTCGAAGGGTTGCCGGTGGTCGTATTCGGCCGCCGCCACCGTGGCCTCGTCTCCGTCGCATGGAAAGGGCCCGAGGGCATCGCCGCGCGCCCCAAGACGCGCGGCCAGACCCAGCGGGCGGAAGGTCACCGTATGCAGACGCCCCCATGCCCATTTCTCGCGATTCGAACCGGCATGCACGGAGAGGAAGAGCCAGCTCTCTCGGAGGCTACGCCGAATGGCGTCGATGGTGATGTCGGAGGCGAGGCCGCCCCTGCCCCGCGCGGCGGGCACGCGGGCTCCGGATTGGTCGAGGATCTGTGCGAGGACGTATATGGGACTCGTGCGGGGCGAAGCGAGGTAACGCTCCAGGAGATCAGGCCCGAGGCGCTCTCCCAGGAGTTCTTGCACGAGCCGCTCGACGAAGACATGGGACAGCGCTGCACCGACGCTGTCCGCGGAGGCGCGTCCATCCCACGCCGCAAGGACCTGCGCGACCTCACGCGCCTCGGCCCCGAGTGTGGACGGATCGCCCGCGAGCGCGAGAGCCGTCGCGACGAGTTGCCGTTGCTCGGGGGACTCCACATCGGCTTGCATCTCCGCGAGATCGCGCACCTCCAGGGGTCCGCGCCGCTGTGCCTCGCGCAAGAGGCCTTCAATCCTTCGTTGACGGTTGCCCTCACGCCAAAACCACTCACCGCGTACGCCGCTGCGGGAGAGCGATGCGTCGGAGGCGATGAGCCAGTTTCCTCCTCCCTGGAGCGAGGCCTGCGGCAGCGCCTCAAGGGGCAGCGCGCCCTTCCAGTCATAAAGATCCGTGCGTCCCGGGACGGGCGCCAAGTTCGTGGCAAGACCGCGGCGGGGCACGTAGCCCGCGACCTGCAAACCCGCCGCGCCGTCCGCATCGGCGAAGACGATGGCGAGCACAGGCTCATGATGCCCGGCGAGTGCCGCCCGAAACTGTGCGGTGTTCACGGCTCGCGCTGCTCGAAGCATGGAAGCGATGCCATCGCCGGCCCTTGCTCCGGTCCATGCCACGGCGAGAGGCTCATGCTCCCCGGGCAAGAGTGCATTCACCAGAGGACCGTGTCGCGTCTCGCGAACGACGAGCATCTCGTCGCTCGCGCCGCGGATTCGAATCTGTTCCTGGCGAACGCGCAGGCGGGTAAAGGCGTCGCCGTCGTGGTAGCGCGTTCCCGAAGCGTCGAGCGTCTCCACAAAGAGATCTGTGGTCACGGCGCCGGCAGAGGTCGCGCCCCAGGCCACGTGCCGGTTCGCGCCGCTCCAGACGACGGGGACGCCGGGGATGGTGCCGCCGGCCACGTCGAGCGCGCCGCCCCGGAAGTGTGCCTCATAGAACAAACCGGGTGCGGTGGCTTCGAGGTGCACATCTGCAGCGAGCAGGGGTTTCCCGCTCCTTGAGAGGCGACCGGAGACGACCCATGCGCTGCTCCCGGCTCCCCGGCCAGCAAGGCCCGCGGCGAGACTCAGGGGATCCTCTTGCACGTGCGGTGGGAGAGCGGTCGCCGGGACCCAAGGGGCGGTCGGCGGCGGTGCCAGGGCCTCCTGCGTGGGGGCGACGCCGTCTCCACCTGGCGGGTCCGGAAAGAAAGAGCGCGCCTCGAAGCCGCCAAGGCGCTCGATCAGGTCGGAGTAGAGCACGCTCGCCTCGAGACTGTTGCCGAGTCCCCACGCGTAGAACTTCACGATGGCGATGCTGTCGCCCGGCGTCCACGGCTCGAGGCCCACTCCGGCCCGCTCAAGGGCGAGGGGCGCGCTGGCTCGCCCGCCGCGGATCTCCTCCATCCAGGCGTTGACACCCGCCGCGTAGGCGACGAGGGCGGCGCGCGTCGACGCGTCAAGGCGCGCGACTTGCGCATCCGCGAGCTCCCCCAGACCGAGCGTGCGGGCGAGGCGATCGGCGGGTAGGGCGTCCTTGCCGACGAGCTCCGCCGCGCGGCCGCGGGCACTGCGCGCGAGCCACACCATCTGCGCGAGGCGATCTTGGGCATGCACAAAACCGAGGCCGAAGAGCGCGTCGCTCTCGCTCTCGGCCTCGACGTGGGGCGTTCCACGCGCGTCTCGCGAGATCTCGACCGGGCGCTCGATCCCCGCGACGCGGACCGTCCCGTCTTCGACGGGGAAGGCATCGCGTTCAGCACGCCTTTCGCGGAGCGCCGAGAGGCCAAGGGAGATCAGGAACAACGCCGCCCCGATCGCCAAAACGCCCATTAGAAGGGGTTCTCGCCAGCGGCGGCGCCGGCCGCCGCCTCCCCCGCCGAGCCCGCTCGGCGGCGGGCCGGGCGTTGTCATGGCGCTCACCTTGCCTCCAGCAGCACAACGGCCATGGCATGGCTTCGGGTGCGCGAGACCGCAAGATGAGTGGCCCCGCAACCGAGCTCCTGGGCGATTTCGGCGACTCTGCCTGAGAGGGTGAGGCGAAGATTCCCACTCGGCGCTCGGGGATCCAAACGCGTTCCGATGTCCACCCAGCGAACGCCGCGCGTCCAGCCCGTGCCCACGGCCTTCATGAGCGCCTCCTTCGCCGCAAAACGCAGCGCGAACTGCGGAGCAACGCAGCGGAAGCGGCGGCAGTCGGCGATCTCGGCGCTCGTGAAGACGCGTCGCTCGAAGCGCTCGCGGCTTCGGGCGAGAAGGCGTTCGATGCGCGCGATCTCGATCACGTCGATGCCACTGCCAACGATCACACGACCTCCGTCCAGATCCGGCCGCAAGGTAGCCCTGCGCCGCTTTCCATGGCGGCAGCCGCAGCCGCTTTGTACCCTCCCCTCTTCAAACGATCGGAGGTGCTATGTCAGCGCGGGTCGGAATTAACGGATTCGGGCGAATTGGCCGGCTCGTCGTGCGGGCAGCGCGTGGCATCCCGCTCGAGTTCGTCGGCATCAACGACCTCACCGACGCAAAAACACTGGCTCACCTTTTCAAGTACGACTCGGTGCATGGCATCTATCCCGGGGAGGTCGAAGCCGCAGGCGACGCCATCGTAATCGATGGCAAGAAGATTCCGGTGATTTCCGAAAAGGACCCGGCGAAGCTGCCGTGGGCGAGTCTTGGCGCCAAGCTCGCCATCGAGTCCACGGGGAAATTCACCGGGCGCGAAGACGCGGCCAAGCACCTTCAGGCCGGAGCCGAGCGCGTGATCATTACCGCGCCCGCCAAGAAGCCAGATGTGACGATCGTGCTCGGAGTGAACGACAAGGCGTACGACCCGAGCAAGCACAAGATCGTTTCAAACGCCTCATGCACCACGAACTGCCTCGCGCCCGTGGCCAAGGTGCTCGACGACCACTTCGGGCTCCAGCGCGGGTGGATGACCACGATTCACGCCTACACGAACGATCAGGTGACCCTCGACTTTCCGCACAAGGATCTGCGCCGCGCGCGCGCTGCCGGTGTGTCGATGATCCCGACGAGCACGGGTGCAGCGAAGGCGATCGGCGAAGTGCTGCCGCAGCTCGCCGGCAAGCTCGATGGCTTCGCGATCCGCGTGCCGACCTCCGACGTTTCGGTCGTCGACCTCTCCGTCGAGCTTGCGAAGTCGACCGACGCGCCCGGCATCAATGCCGCGATGAAGGCGGCCGCGGCGGGACCCATGAAGGGGATCCTTCAGGTCTGCGAAGAGCCCCTCGTTTCGATCGACTTCCGGGGCAACCCGCACTCCTCGATCCTCGACGCGCTGGAAACGAAGGTGATGGGCGGGAACTTCGCCAAGATCCTCGCGTGGTACGACAACGAGTGGGGCTATTCCCAGCGCGTCGTCGACCTTGCCGTTCTGATGTCCCGCTAGGGCAGGTCCCGCCGTGGCCGTTCCCTCCTTGGACCAGCTCTTCGCGCAGGCCCCCGTGTGCGGACAGCGGGTATTCGTGCGTGCGGATCTCAACGTCCCGACAAAGGACGGGGTGGTCGGGGATGACACGCGGATCCGGGCGACGCTACCGACCCTAAGGCGCCTGCTCAGCGCGGGAGCACGCGTTATCGTGGCTTCTCATCTTGGTCGCCCGAAGGGCAAGGCCGACCCCAAGTATTCCCTGGCACCGGTGGCAAAGCGCCTGGGCGAGCTTCTCGGGATGCCCATCGTCTTTGTGCCAGACTGCATCGGTCCGGTCGCGGAGGCCGCGATCGAGAAGCTTCCCTCTGGAGGGGTGGCCCTGCTCGAAAACCTGCGCTTCCACGCCGAGGAGGAGAAGAACGACCCCGCCTTTGCGCGACGTCTTGCCACCCTCGCCGATGTATACGTGAATGATGCCTTCGGGACGGCCCACCGCGCCCACGCCTCGACCGTGGGGATGGTCGAGCTCGTCCCGCGCGTTGCCGCGGGAGATCTCTTGCGCGCGGAGCTCGAGCACCTGCGGGTCGTGCTGGAACCGGTCCGACCGCTGGTCTGCGTGCTCGGCGGGGCGAAGGTCTCTGACAAGATCGCGGTCCTCGAGGCGCTCGCAGCGCGGGCGGACGTGCTCGCGATTGGCGGGGCCATGGCCTACACATTCTTGCGCGCAGAGGGTGAGCCCACCGGCGTATCGCTGGTGGAGGAGGACCATGTCGCCGACGCCCGGCGGGTGCTGGAAGCGGCCGCCGCGGCCGGGCGCCGCATCCTGCTCCCAGTGGACCACGTGGTGGCGGAGAGGCTGGAGGCCGATGCGGTGAGCCGCGTGGCGAAGCAGATCCCCGAAGGCTGGCTTGGCGTCGACATCGGGCCTGAGACGGCGGCGATCTACGCTGCCGAGGCGCGAAAGGCCGGCACGATTTTCTGGAACGGTCCGATGGGGGTGTTCGAGATCGAGAACTTCGCCAAAGGCACCGAAACGGTGGCGCGGGCGATCGCGGATTCGAAGGCAGTCTCCGTTGTCGGCGGAGGCGACTCGCTCGCGGCCGTCAACAAGCTTGGCCTCGGCTCGCACATCACGCACCTATCGACGGGCGGTGGCGCTTCGCTCGAGTTCGTCCAGGGACTCACGCTCCCGGGTGTCGCGGCGCTGGAGCGCTAGGTGCGTCGCCCGATTCTCGCGGCAAACTGGAAGATGTACAAGACGGTCGGTGAGGCACTGGCCTTCGTCCAGGAGTTCCTGCCATACACGAAGGGAATGGACTCGGTCGAAATCGTGCTCGCCCCTCCATTCACGGCGCTTGAGCCGGTGGCGCGTGCCCTCGCAGGCACGAAGGTAGAGCTCGCGGCGCAGAATGTTGCCGCACACGAGGAAGGTGCGTTTACCGGCGAGGTAGCGCCGCGAATGCTAGCCGATCTCGGTTGCACCTACACGATCGTGGGACACAGCGAGCGGCGGCAATTGTTTGGCGAGACGGACGACGTGATCGCCCGCAAGGCCGAGCTCCTCCTCGCCCATGGCATCCGTCCCATCGTGTGCGTGGGCGAGACCCTTTCGCAGCGCGAGTCGGGCCAAACCTTCGAGCTCGTCGGCGCACAGCTTGAAGCGAGCCTCTCGCGCGTCCCGGTCGAGCGCGCCGAAGAGGTCGTCATCGCCTACGAACCGGTCTGGGCGATTGGGACGGGGAAGACCGCCACCCCTACCCTCGCCCAGGAGGTGCACGCCTTCATCCGAGAGCGCCTCGGCAAAGCATTCGGCGAGGCCGCGGCCAGGATGCGGATCCAGTACGGGGGTTCGGTCAAGCCTGACAATGTGTATACGCTCATGGCCGAGCAAGACATCGATGGTGCGCTCGTCGGTGGGGCGAGCCTCCACCCTGTGAGCTTTTCGCGGATCGTACGCTTCGATCGCCCGGAGGAACCCCAGTGATCATCTTTGTGACGGTGCTTCATGTCATGGTGTGCTTGATTCTCATCGTGGTCGTGCTCTTGCAGCGGGGCAAGGGGGCCGAGATCGGCGCGGTGTTCGGTGGCGGTGCGAGCTCGACCGTGTTTGGAAGCCGCGGTGCGGGCAACTTCCTCACGAAGCTTACGAGCGGCGCTGCGGTGGTCTTCATGCTGACGAGCCTCTACCTCTCTTACCAAGGCTCAAAGCAGTTCTCGAAGAGCATCCTGGAGGACGAATCGAAGAAGCCGGCCGCCGAGGAAACGTCGAAGTTTGCGGAGCCGCCGAAGGCGCCCGATTCCGAGGCGAAGCAGACGCCACCCGCGGCTCCCGCGGAAAAGCCGCCCGCGCCGGCGAATCCGTAGCGCGAGGTGTCCCCGCGCCTTCCGGCGGGCGCGCCCGTGCTCGGCCCGCTTCAGGCTCGATCCCGCGGCAGTGGCGGAATCGGTAGACGCACCAGCTTGAGGGGCTTTGCTACCGATTTTCGGTGATTTCCTGCAAGTCCTTGATTTCAAAAGACAAACAGTAGTATTTTCGCCTTCCTGCAGCGCCCGGTAAGTGAACAGCGGGCCTTCGCGTCCGGCGCTGTGTCGATGGCAAGAATGGCCAACAGGATCAAAGCGAGGAACAGCACACCCGGGAAAGGATGCATGTGCGTCTTCTTGACGTGCAGAGATGGATTATAGGGCGGATGCGCCCGAACCTCCGCCCAGGCGAGCTCCCGCAACGTGCTGCAGCAGAACCCGGACGACCGCCCTCAAAGGCTATTTCTTCAACTGCATCTTTACGCCTCCCGCAGCGAGCGAGAACTTGAGGCCCTGGGTCGTCGAAACCATATGGATGACGACACCGTTTTGGTTCTGCATATTGCTCACACTACCACCCCCGCCGACCGTGGCACCCGCTGACACGGCTGTGTAGTTGCCCTCAAAATCCGCGAGTTTCTTCAGGTGGTACACCTTTCCCGATGCTGTGACGTTGGTTGCGCCCACCGAACCTGCCGAGAGGCCATCCACTGTGATGGGATACTTCGCGCCCTTGTAGGTGAGCGTTCCGCTCCCCCAGGAGTAGCCGATACCCGCGGCCACGGAGCCGCCGCTAAGCTCCACGGTTGCATCGGGTTTCGCTTTGGCTGCATGTGCGCTTGGGACACAGAGGACCCCTGCGCTGACCACTGCGAGGCCCAGGGCTGCAAATCGAGTTCGCATCATTCTCCTCCTCCTTCGTGATTGGATTCAGAGAGCGGCCGGCACTTTCCGACGCCCCCTTCCTTGACGGACCCACCTCTCGATCTCCCGCCATCGTGCTCTCCTCGAAAATACACGGCCTTCGCGGTCCGTGGGCGAGAGCCTCGCTCAGGAGACACCGCTGCTTCTCATCTTAACCCGCACTTCGATGTCATCGCACCCAGGTTCCTGGGCCGTCCTCCTCCTGCGTGCCGTGGTCGAACACCCCGCCGGATACGATCCCCTCCTCGCCCATCGAGACGGAGAGGTCGTCGTCGCCTTCAGGCGTTCCAGCACCCCGGACATCCGGGATGAGATAGATTTCGAGGCCGCAAACCCCATGGCCCACACACTCGCGTGCCTACGCTTCGCCGGCCTCGTTGCCGCGACCGTCGCCAGGCTCGCTCCCGGCTCGGGCGGGCTCACCCTTGGCCGGGCAGGCTTGTCTGGATAGAACCAAGGTGCACGCACCGGTAGGCGGGGAGTGACCAGACAGGCTCTTTCGATTGCGAGTTGGGTTCCTAGTCCCGCCATGGGTCATGTTCCCTCGGGCCTCCGTTTTCATCCCGGACGGTCGGATTTCCCGAGTCCGGTTGGCGACCTTGGCCACTGTCTGCGAATGAGCCTTTCCTGCAAC
>DATFYN010000063.1:0-7160 GCA_035315025.1 Myxococcota bacterium | reverse complement strand
GATGGTGATGCCCGGCGACAACGTGGAGATGGTGGTGGAGCTGATCACGCCGATCGCAATGGACAAGGAGCTGCGCTTCGCAATCCGCGAGGGTGGCCGCACGGTCGGCGCCGGCGTCGTCGCCGAGATCATCGAGTAGCGCACCGCGACCGCGGAGAAGGAAGACGGCTATGGCGGACCTTAGCTCACAGAAGATCCGGATCCGGATGAAGGCGTACGATTTCAAGCTGCTCGATCAGAGCGCCGGCGAGATCGTCGACACCGCCGTCCGGACTGGAGCACGCGTGGCGGGTCCGATTCCGCTGCCCACGACCATCAACAAGTTCACGGTGCTGCGCGGCCCGACCATCGACAAGAAGGCGCGAGAACAGTTCGAGATGCGAACCCACAAGCGGCTGATCGACATCCTCGATCCAACGCCCCAGACGGTGGACGCACTCATGAAGCTCGAACTGGCCGCGGGGGTCGATGTGGAGATCAAGCTGTGACGGGACCGACGGTCGACGTGGTGACGTTGAAGAACGCCAAGGCGGACACGCTGGCGCTCGATCCGTCGATCTTTGCGGCTGCGGTGAAGCCCCACCTCTTTCATGCGGAAGTGAGGCGCCAGCTGGCGAAACGGCGGGCGGGCACGCACAGCACGAAAAACCGTCACACCGTCTCGGGGGGTGGTGCAAAGCCGTGGCGGCAGAAGGGTACCGGGCGTGCACGGCAGGGTTCGACCCGTTCGCCCCAGTGGGCAGGTGGAGGGGTCGTCTTCGGTCCGGTGCCGCGGTCCCACGAGCATGTCCTTCCCAAGAAGGTGCGACGCGCGGCCCTGCGCTCGGCGCTCTCACTGCGCGCTTCGGAGGGAGCGGTGAGGGTGGTCGATGCCTTTGAGCTCGACACGATCAAGACAAAGCGCGTGGTGGAGGTCCTGAAGGCGCTAGGTCTCGGACATGCGAGCGTGCTCGTCGTTCTCGCCGAGCCCAACGCGGCGGTGGAACGCTCGGCCAGGAATCTATCCCGGGTGTCCGTGATTCGCGGCGAAGGTCTGAACGTCCACGACGTACTCCGTCACACCCATCTGCTGTTTACGCGAGCGGCCCTGGAGCGAGTGCAGGAACGGCTCTCAGGTGCGGTCACCGAAGGGGGGAAGGCGTGAACCTTCACGACGTGATCCGCAAGCCCCTCGTCACGGAGAAGAGCACGATCGGGCGTGAGACGCAGAACCTTGTGACCTTCGCCGTCGACCCGCACGCGAGCAAGCACGAGATCCGCCGTGCTGTGGAGACGCTGTTCGCGGTCCAGGTGGAAGATGTCCACACCATGCGGCAGGCGCGCAAGTCGCGGAGGGTGGGCAAGACGATGGGCCGCAAGCCGGAGTGGAAGAAGGCAATTGTCCGGCTCGCAGAGGGCCAGACGATCGAGTTCTTCGAAGGAGTGTAGGGGCGTTATGCCGATCCGGATCTACAAACCGACCTCCGCTGGGCGACGCCAGATGAGCGTCGTGGATCTGTCGCAGCTCGCGCGCAAGCGGCCCGAGCCCTCGCTCGTCACCGGACGCACGCCCCAGAGCGGCGGCCGGAACGCTCACGGCCACACCACGACGCGATTCCAGGGAGGAGGCCACAAGCGCCTCTTCCGACGCATTGACTTCCGCCGTGACAAGCTGGGCATCCCGGCCCGGGTGGCTGCGATCGAGTACGACCCGAACCGCTCCGCGCACATTGCGCTTCTGCATTACGCGGACGGCGAGAAGCGCTACATCCTCGCGCCCATCGGGCTGCAGGTAGACGACTCGGTGTCCGCCGGCCCCGCAGCCGACATCCGCCCGGGTAACGCCCTTCCCCTCGCGAACATCCCGCTGGGAACGGTGGTGCATGCGGTCGAGCTCAAGCCGGGAGGTGGGGCACAGCTCGTGCGCTCCGCGGGCGTCGGAGCGCAGCTCATGGCCCGCGAGGGCGGGATGGCGACACTGCGCCTGCCCTCCGGCGAGCAGCGCCTGGTGCGCGTGGCATGCATGGCCAGCGTGGGCCAGGTGGGCAATCTTGACCACGAGAACCAGGCGATCGGCAAGGCAGGACGCTCACGCTGGCTTGGCAAACGGCCCCACAATCGGGGGGTCACCATGAACCCCGTAGACCACCCGATGGGGGGCGGCGAGGGCAAGACCTCGGGCGGGCGCCACCCCTGTACTCCGTGGGGCGTGCCGACCAAGGGGCACAAGACGCGCAGGAACTCAAGCACGGACAAGTTCATCGTGAAGCGACGGGGTAAGAAATAATGGCACGCTCGCTCAAGAAGGGGCCGTACGTCGAGCCGAGTCTGCAGCGCAAAGTGGACAAAGTCGTGCGCTCTGGAACCAAACAGGTGATTCGCACCTGGTCACGCCGCTCCATGGTGACGCCGGAGTTCGTGGGGATGACCTTTCAGGTGCACAACGGAAAGCTCTTCATGCCCGTGTTCGTCACGGAGAACATGGTTGGGCATCGGCTCGGGGAGTTCGCGCCGACACGAAAGTTTACCGGGCACGCCTCCGACCGAAAGGTCAAGAAGGTCTGAGATGGGAGTGCGGGCCTACTTGAAGGGATACCGGGTGAGCGCGCAGAAGGCGAGACTTGTCGCCGACCAGATCCGCGGCAAGCAGGTCGAGGAGGCACTCACTCTGCTCTCGCTGTCCACCAAGCGGGTGGCAAGGCCCATCGCGAAGCTCGTGCGTTCGGCGGTCGCGAACGCCGAGGAGAAGAACAACCGCGACAAAGCGGGTATCGACATCGACAATCTCGTCGTGAGCAAGATCACGGTCGAGGAGGGGCCGAGCGCGTGGCGCATCATGCCCCGGGCGCAGGGCCGAGCCGCGTGGATTCAGCGCCGCTCCAGCCACATCGAAGTGATTTTGGCCGAGAAGTAGAAGAGAGGTACGCGTGGGACAGAAGGTCCATCCCTACGGCTTTCGACTCGGCACCCTCTACGGGTGGCAGTCGAACTGGTTCGCGGAGCGCCGCTATGCCGAGCAGCTCCACGAGGACATCAAGATCCGGACCTACATCAAGAAGAAGCTTTACCACGCTGGTATTTCGAAGGTCGTGATCGATCGTACCGGCGACAAGCTGGTGGTGAACATCCACACCGCCCGACCCGGCATCCTGATCGGCAAGCGCGGCGCTGAGGTCGAGACCCTCCGCAAGGAGCTCGCGAAGTTCTCCGCGAAGGAAATCTTCATCAACATCAAGGAGATTCGGAAGGCGGAGCTCGATGCGCAGCTGGTCGCGGAGAATGTGGCGCTTCAGCTCGAACGCCGTGTCGCGTTCCGCCGAGCGATGAAGAAGGCTGTGACCTCCACCATGAAGTTTGGAGCTGGTGGCGTTCGCATCGCGTGCGGGGGACGGCTGGGCGGCGCGGAGATGGGACGGCGGGAGTGGTATCGCGAGGGACGGGTGCCCCTGCATACGCTGCGCGCAGACATCGACTACGGCTTCGCCGAGGCGAAGACGACGTACGGCGTGATTGGCGTGAAGTGTTGGGTGTTCAAGGGCGATGTCGCGGACAAGGAGATGCGCAAGGGCGCCCTGTCGCAGCGCGTCCACGAGGAGCCGCAGAGGTAACGCATGCTCTCGCCCAAGAAGGTCAAGTACCGCAAGCAGCAAAAGGGTCGTAACCGCGGCAAGGCGACGCGCGGCAATCTCCTGGCGTTCGGGGACTTCGGTCTTCAGGCGGTCGGCAACGCGCATCTCACGGCCCGCCAGATCGAAGCGGCGCGGATCGCGATGACGCGCCACGTGAAGCGCGGTGGCAAGGTTTGGATTCGCGTATTTCCGGACAAGCCGATCACCAAGAAGCCGGCCGAGACCCGCATGGGCAAAGGCAAAGGGAACCCCGAGGAGTGGGTGGCGCCGGTCAAGGCGGGCCGGATGCTTTATGAGATGGAAGGTGTAACCAACAAGGTCGCCCACGAGGCCCTGCGGCTCGCGGCCCACAAGCTGCCTGTGGCAACGCGCGTCGTCGTGCGAGAGGGACACGCGTGAAGTCCAAGGAACTGCGGGAACTTTCCGAAGACGAGCTGCGAGCCAAATCCAAGCAGCTGCGAGATGAGCTCTTCGTTGCAAACGTGAAGCATTCGACGGGACAGCTCGAGGATACGGCCAAGATGCGCCGCCTGCGCCGGGATGTAGCCCGGGTCGCGACGGTGCTCGCGCAGAAGCTTGGGGGGATGCAGTGAGCAAGCGGGCGACGAGCCGGACGCTCGTGGGAACGGTCGTCAGCGACAAGATGAACAAGACCGTCGTGGTGCGGGTAGAGCGGCTCTACCTCGAGCCGACCTACGAGAAATACGTGCGCCGCTACACGAAGTTCATGGCGCACGATGAATCGAACGCCTGCCAAGTCGGTGACAAGGTGCGCATCGTCGAGCACCGCCCGCTGTCCAAGCGCAAGCGGTGGAAGGTCCAGACGAAGCTCGCAACGGCGGCTCCGCCGCGCGTGGAGATCGGGGAATGATCCAGCCCGAATCGACGCTCGAGGTCGCGGACAACTCAGGCGCCCGCAAGGTGGCTTGCATCCGCGTGCTGGGAGGCTCGCGGCGCAAGTACGCTTCGATTGGCGACGTCATCGTGGTGTCCGTCAAGGACGCCATTCCAAACGGACGTGTGAAGAAGGGCGAGGTCAAGAAGGCGGTGGTGGTGCGCACCCGCAAAGAGGTGGGGCGCCCGGATGGCTCCTACATTCGCTTCGATGACAATGCGGCCGTTCTGATCGACAACCAGCGCGAACCCATTGGAACCCGCATCTTCGGGCCGGTCGCGCGCGAGCTGCGTGCGCGCCGCTTCATGAAGATCATCTCGCTCGCACCGGAGGTGATTTAGATGACTGCCCGACTCCACGAACGCTACCGCAAGGAAATCGCACCGAAACTCTCGCAGGAGTTCGGCTACAAGAATAGTCACCAGGTGCCGCGCGTCGAGAAGGTGGTGGTGAATATCGGTCTTGGTCAGGCCACCCAGAACGCGAAGCTTTTGGAGAAGGCCACCGAGGAGCTCGCGGCGATCGCGGGGCAGAAGCCGCTCGTGCGCAAGGCACGCAAGTCGATCGCGAACTTTAAGCTGCGCGAAGGCCAGGCCATCGGTTGCATGGTGACGCTGCGCGGCGACCGTATGTGGGAGTTCCTCGACCGGCTGGTGAACGTGGCGCTCCCGCGCGTTCGCGACTTTAAGGGCGTATCGCCGAAGGCCTTTGACGGGCGTGGCAACTATACGCTCGGCCTGCGCGAGCAGATCATCTTTCCCGAGATCGACTACGACAAGGTCGAGCGAACCACGGGGATGAACGTGACTGTGTGTACGACGGCGGAGACGGACGCTGAGGGACGGGCGCTCTTGGGCCACCTTGGCATGCCGTTCCGGTCCTAGGAGAACTGTCGGTGGCGAAGAAGTCGCAGGTGGTCCGGGCGAATCGCAAACAAAAGTTCAAGGTCCGGACCTATCACCGCTGTAAGGTGTGCGGCCGCTCGCGCGGCTACCACCGACGGTTCGCGCTGTGCAGGATCTGTGTCCGCAAGTACGCGCTCGAAGGGAAGATTCCGGGCGTCGTGAAGTCAAGCTGGTAGGAGGGGCGATGCTCACCGATCCCATCGGGGACATGCTGACCCGAATCCGCAACGCCGGGCAGGCGCGGCACCGCGACGTGCGCTGTGCCTCGTCAAAGCTCCGCCTCGCGGTGGCAAGGGTGCTGCAGCAGGAAGGTTTCCTCGGCGACGTTCGCGTCGAACCGCACGAGGGCAAGGCTCTCCTCGTGATGGAGGTGCGCTACGGCCGCGAAGGTCAAGCCCTGATCGATGGCATCCGTCGCATCTCGCGGCCCGGTCGCCGTGTCTACGTGGGGGCCAAGGAGATCCCGAAGGTTCGCAACGGTCTCGGGGTGGCGGTGCTTTCCACCTCGAAGGGCGTCGTCTCGGGACGCGCCGCGCAGGAGGCGTCGGTCGGCGGCGAACTCCTGTGTGAGGTCTGGTAGCCGTGTCCCGGATCGGGCGCAGGGCGATCGCGATCCCGGCCGGTGTCTCCGTGGAGCACGCCGCGGGGGAGATCCGAGTGAAGGGTCCCAAAGGGTCCCTGGCTCAGGGCATTCCCCACGGGATCTCCGTCGAAGTGGCAGGGGGACTCGTGCGCTTCGCACGCGGCGACGATCGCAAGCCGACACGCGCCTTGCACGGCCTTTCGCGCGCCCTCGTCGCGAACATGGTGAGGGGCGTGACCGAGGGCTTCGCCAAGGTGCTCGACATCGAGGGCGTCGGCTATCGCGCGGAGGTGGACGGCAGCCGGCTCCGCCTCGCCCTTGGCTTCTCGCACCCCGTGCTCTTCGAGATTCCGAAAGGTCTCAAGGTCTCGGTCGATCGCAACGTGCGGATCAAGATCGAGGGCATCGACCGCCAGCTGGTGGGGCAATTCTCGGCGGATGTGCGCGCGATCCGTCCACCCGAACCCTACAAGGGCAAGGGCATCCGCTACGCCGCCGAGCGAGTGCGCCGCAAGGTGGGCAAGGCCGGGGCTGCCTAGTGACGAGATTGGGCGCAGCACGCGCGGCGCCGCATGAGGACGAGGTCGAAGAGGCGAGATGGAACGAAAGAAACGGAACGCGAAAAAAGGCAACTGGATCGCGCGCCGGGCCCGCGTGCTGCGGACCCTTGGGGATACGAGCCGCGTGCGCCTTACCGTGTACCGCAGCGCCAAGCACATCTATGCGCAGCTCGACGATCCGGTGTCCGGCCGCACGCTCGCCAGCGTCTCGACCCTCGGCCCGGGGGTTCTGTCGGACTCGGGTCGCACGAGCAAGCTCGAGGCCGCCAAGCGCGTGGGGCAAGCCGTGGCCGCGCTGGCCCGAGAGAAGCAGATCGAGAAGGTGGTCTTCAACCGAAATGGGTTTCTCTACCACGGGCGCATCAAGGCCCTCGCCGAGGCTGCGCGTGAAGCCGGCCTCCAGTTCTAAGGAAGGTGAATGGCAACCGAGCGTCTCAATCCGAATGATTTCGAGCTGACCGATCGTGTCGTCCACATCAACCGCGTGGCGAAGGTCGTGAAAGGCGGGCGCCGCTTCAGCTTCAGCGCGCTTGTGGTCGTGGGCGATGGTTCTGGCGTCGTGGGGGTAGGTCTCGGCAAGGCGGGGGAGGTGCCCGAGGCGATCCGCAA
>DATFYN010000062.1:0-2949 GCA_035315025.1 Myxococcota bacterium | reverse complement strand
GGATTGTCCAAAAGACGCTTCGTCAGCATCCCGTAGATGTTTCGATTACTGAGGGCGACATGCTCGGTGACTTGCGCCATCGACCATGACGTGGGTGTTGGACGGAACAGCCATTGGCTGTCGCTTGCGCTGGTGCATTGGGCCAGAAAGCGTTCGGTGGCTTCGCGGATCTGTGCTGTGCTATCGGCTTTCATGCTGGGTGCTGCCATCAAGCTCTGACTCGTATTCTACTCCCGTTCGGGTGTCAATACGGGGTGCAGGCTGGGCTTCTCGGTGATGATCCCGGAGTTAGAATCGGGTGCCACATCTTCGTGGGCTCGAAGGCACCGTGGGACGAGATCGGCGGCTCGGCTCCACAGTTCCAAGAAAGGCTGGTGTCTCCGAGGACCAGCCAATAGCGCTGACAGGATCGCGAAGAGATGGTCTATACAAGAACCGTTCCACACAGAGCGATGGAGAACGCCGGATTGAACGGCTCCATTTGTGGTAGAGCAGAGGCCGACGATCTTCGGCTCCTGCACGTCATGGTGAAGTGCCAGTATGTAACAGGTCCGAGCAGCGCGCCGTGGATTTCGTACTGAATGCGCCAGCAGGCGCAGGACCCTTTCAGCATTCGAACCTCCTAGTTGAGACTCGCCGTTGCACACGCCAGCGCAATCTAACCCTCAGGCTATTCCTCAGGCTATTTGCGATCCCAAGGAGCGTGGGCACCGGCACCTATTCTCGCTCGATCGGCGATGTGAAGTGGAGTTCGTGCCCGTAGAGGTCCTCGATCGCCATGTGACGCTCGCCCCAGACCTCGTCCTGAGGGGGAAGGATGATCTTCACCCCTCGCGCGCGAAACTCCTCATGCAGGAGATCGACGGCATCGACACGGCAGCCGATCGTGAGGCGGTGGGTCTGCCGGTCGTGCTGGTTGAGTGTGAGCGCAAAGTCGCCGCGGCTGACGCCCGCGAACAAGGTCCTCTTCACGCCGAGGACGGAGTCATCGAAGTCCTTCTGGAAGCCGAGCACGTCGCAGTAGAAGCCAAGCGCCTCCACGCAGTCCTTGACGGGAACCGACGGGACGGCCTTCTGGAAATGATTGCGTTGGAACCGTTCGTCGTGGGACATCGGCCATACCCCTCCTGGCCCGCTTGGGAGGCGAGCCTCAGCCTCGTTTTCGATCCGCATAGGCATACCGGCCATCGTGGCGCGCCGCCCCCCTCCTAGAAGCTCTCGGCATTCCTGGAAGCGAACGACCTACTCCTTCTCTTCGATAACCAAACCCTCGGAATATTGTGGCAGAGAGTCCTCGATCGAGTACCACGGCGCCTTTGAGCTGACCCAAAAGTGAGCAAGCGGTCGCCTCTCCGGGTCGGCGTCAAGGGTGCCAAGACGGATTCGTCGGATGTCAGGCTCCGCATCGCGGCGGCTGTAGATCGGGGAACCACATCGACGACAGAACGCGCGGAACTTCCCCGGAGACGACTCATACTCCGATACGAGATCGTTACCGGAGGTGAGTTCAAAGTACCTAGTTCTTGCCGGAGCATTGGCTGCGAACGCCGAGCCGGAAGCGCGTCTGCACTGCTGGCAGTGGCAGTAGGCGGCCGGTCCGAGCTTCCCCTTCACCCGGAAACGCACGCCACCGCAAAGGCAACCACCCTCGATCATTCGACCCCTGCCCTTGTCGCCGCCAACGGATCGCACCTATCTGGGTCCGCGTCCGATTCCACGCCAGTCTCGACCGCCGGACGCCCTCGCGTCAATCCGGCCATGCGACGCCGTACACCAACCAAATCTGGTGGCCGTCAGCCGGCAAGCGCCTTGTTAGACGGCGAGATTTCGGTATCCGCTCCTAGCACCGCCTGAGATGATCTATGCCTCTCGCGACGTCCCGCCTGAACGCCAAATCTGTCGTGTACAGATACCCGATACCGCCGTGTGCGACCCATGCGTCGAGGTTCGATTGCTTGTCGTCGATCAACAAGGCTTGCGAGGGATCACAGCCCAGGTTGATCCGCTCGAGAGCGCGTCGGCACAGTTCTCCCTTGTCGGTGATTTTCTCTTCACCCGAAACGACGATAGCGTCGGTGACTTCATCGAGAGCGAAACCGGGCACCACTATCTCGGAGAAGGCGGTGGGATTGACGGTCACGATCGCTTGCGGGAGGTGGCGCTCGCGAAAAAACGAGTACGTGAACGGAAAGAACTCGAAGAGATCGCATCGCTTCAGGTGTGCGAGGATTTCCGCTTCGGTGACCGGCATGCGCTTGGCCAACTCAGCCACGAACCGGGGCGTGTCGAGGTCGCCCAGGCTCCAAGCGGCGCCGAGCCCATCATCGAACGAGCGATAGACCTCCATCCATTCCGGACTTACACGCCAGAGCGAGAGCTCGTTGCAGAGCGTGTTTCCGAAGTCCCAGAGCAGGCACTGAACGTGCATCGACGAGGGCCTCGTGGACTCGCCGTCTAACGGCTTGCCGCTCACCTGCGGCCGCGCGTGATGCTACCACGAACCATCTGAGCGCAGATCCGCGCGCGCCCGAAGCCCGCGGCCGTCAGGTGCAGCGGCTTGATCCTCATTGGGTCCTCCTCCTGCGCACTACTCGCCGTGAGTAGAGTCGGCGCAGGTTAGGCACCAGATAGCAGCTGGGCGCGTGGCCAGGTGTACCGACAGCTGCGTACCATGGCGCCACCGTGAGTTTCCATGGTTGATACGCCGGCGTTCCGCGCACCGAGGCGCTCGTAGAAACGCCTCGCCGAGGAGTTGATCTCCAGAACCAGGAGATAGACTCCCAGGTCGGGGTACCGGTGGGCAAGCCAGGCTCCTGCCTGCCTCATGAGCGCCGACCCAATCCCGTTGCGCTTGGAGGCAGCGGCAACGTGAAGATTGTCCACAAAGGAGCCCCACTGGGGATCGTGGGCACCGTATGCGCAAACGAAACCAACCAGGTTCGCGCCATC
>DATFYN010000061.1:0-2026 GCA_035315025.1 Myxococcota bacterium | reverse complement strand
GATGCTTACGAAGCTCACACTTAAGAGGGCAATGAAGGCGGCCATCGTTACGATGCCTCCTTGCACGCCTTCCGCCACGAATTGATTGGTGACATCCTCGAGGCCCCAGCCCCACTGCCTCGTAGAGCGCGTACCCATCCCCACCAGGATCCAATCGCTCCAATTCGCAATGAACGCATCTATCAAGGCATATCGGTGCCACCCGGTTCCACCCGTGAAATCGGACACCCTGCCGATGAGGTGCCAGACCGGCTCCGCTCGTACGAGATGCAGAATGACCAGAAGGATGACGAAGCCCCAGCGGATCAGCCGCATGTAGCGTCGCACGCTCCAGAGGCACCATCCGACGACGCCGGCCAGCAACGCCAGGAGGGGACCACTCGAAGCGACCAGAATGGTCGTAGCCAGTGATCCGATCATGCCGGCACCGGCTGCGAGGCGGCGGCGCGGTCGCGCGCGCCAGAGAGCGACGGCGAGAGGAAACATCGTCGCCCCGAAAGTACCTGCCATGATCGGGTGTGGGAAGGCAGCCTGGGCGCGAACGCGGCCTTCGCGCACCACGGCTTGAGCGTCCACTCCACCGAATATCGAGAACGGGTTGAATCCGGTGATTGACTCGAATGCCATGAGGGGGGCGATCGCGAGGGAGATCCAACAAAGGATCTCCAAGGCGTTACCCACGTCTGAGGAATCCCTTATGATAGCGCGGCACAGGAAGTACATCCCCAGTGCATCGAACATGATCCCGGCACGATAGGTCAGCGAGCGCGTGCCGGGATCGCCAAGGAAATAGAAGAGCGTGCCCACGGCGAGCCACAGCACAAACAACCGGTCCAACGCGGTGGGCCTAAGGCGACTGAGCTCGCGTCGTGCCAAGAGCCGCGCAAACCCAAAGAGAAGCATGATTCGGCTCATGTCGAAATTGAGACCAGCGATCATTAGGCGTTGCTGCATCGGAATGAAGATCAGCGCCAGGCACAACGGGAGCAGGACCCAGCGACGGCCGACCGTCACCACAGCGAGTCCGAGACCCAGCGTAAGCGCCGCTATCGCGGGATGCAGCAGCGTCGTGCCGCCTTGGAAGAACGGACTATGGGCCATGTTCGATCGCCGGGCTCCTCGAGCCGCTCATCGCGCAAGGCTAGGAACGCTAAACGTGGGCCCGACGTGGACCCGACTCCCTGAGCCAGTTGTGCTGCAGACACAATAAGCGCTGGGCGGCCGGTGGAGTCTGTCTGGAGCGGGGAGTATAGATCGCACGGTTTCTCCTTGCCGCTCACCACCTGCCTTGAAGGCGCAAAAAAGTGGAACGACCTTGGACGGTTGCGGGTTCTCGGCGTTCCGAAGGGGCCTCTTTTCGAAGCTTCAGCGTGCCTTTTCGGGGCGTGCCGGGACGGAACCCCGCTCTGGTCTCGGGCAGCCAGACGCCGATCGAACCCGTTGGGCGAGAGGTAGCCGATCGGCGCTTGCCGCCCGATGCCGGTTGTACCTGCATCGAGCTACTCCAAGGCCGCCAGAGGCGCTAGGGCAATGGGTCGAAGCACATGCGGTCGGGCAGCTCGCACGCGAGCGCGGCGAAAGAAGCAAATTGCCATCGCGCTGTCTTGGACGTCCCTCCACGCTTCTCATCGACGGGCGAACACTGCCTGCTCACAGCGGCGGCCGGGGGCGATCGGGGTGCAGCAGGGACCCTCGTTGCCGGGGACGCCTTGGACAGGGGCTCTTCGCAGCCTGCTACATTTGAGATTGATCGCTTAGGATGGATCCACCAGTCCATTGTTCGATCGCGGACCGGCACGCGGACACTGAACGGTCCTTGACCGGCATGGGGAGGTTGGACGTGGACTACGAACGGATCTACGAGTACCGCTTTAAGAATGTCGAGTCCGCGGTGCGCCGCGAGGTCTGGACGGAGCTCGCCGCTTTTCTGAGCCGTCGCTTCGGCAATCCAGAACGGGTGCTTGACCCCGCGGCGGGCTCGGGTGAGTTCATCGCTTCGGTGCCAGCCCGCGAGCGATGGGCTGTC
>DATFYN010000060.1:0-2099 GCA_035315025.1 Myxococcota bacterium | reverse complement strand
CTCCCTCTGCTCCCGCTCGGCCGAGGCCGCGCTCGGGCCGTTCGTCCATGGCGTGATCGAGCCCCCCGTGCGACGGTGCGCACCGACGGCGGGTGGGGCTGCGGCTGCCTGCGTCAGAACGCAGCGAAGCACCGGGTCGTCGTGCCAGGCGAGCTGGCACGCGCCGCCAAGATCCCAGCCCGTCTCACATCCTATTCGCCCACCTCAAGGACTGGCTGCGCGCCACCTTCCATGGTGTGAGCAAGAAGCACATGCCGCATAACCTCGACGAGCTCAGCTACCGCCTCAATCAGCGCTGGAACGAGCGCGCGCGCTTCGGATCGATCCTCGGTTGACGCGCTGCTCGCGAAGTGACGCCGGCATTCTCAGCTCGCCAGCAGGCTCTTTGCGTTCTGAGAGATTTGGATCTCGTCGGTCCTTGCGTGGATCTCGCGCAGATGAATGTCCGGGATCTCGTGCTTCGGCACGTCGATCTCGTCGCAGCAGGGCATGCAGCTGGCGCTCGCCGAGGCTTCTAGATCCAGATCGACTGCGAGAGCGTTTGGCCACCGCGCTCCCACGCGCGAGCCAGCCGGTTCGCCTGGACGCGCGTAGTGACGCAATACGCCGAGTTCATGAGCGAGACGTAGTGCGTAAGCGCAGCCCTCCTCCGGGCTCCGGCCAGGCTGCGGTGCCATTGAGATCTTGCTAGTCGTTTCAGTGAGTGACACTCTGCCCGGAGCGCCGCGATTCGCCGACCCTGGCTTGACCCCGCTGCGACGTTCCCCGCGATAGGAGACCTGTTTGGGCCAGAGGAAAGGCATCGAAGAGGGCGGGGTAGTGTCTCCCGAACGAGCTGCCGGTTCGCCAGCCAACCAGGCCGCAAGGTCCCGATGGCACCACACCTTTGTCTGGATCGCGTTTCTTGTCGCGTTCTCGCCACTGCTTTCCGACCTGGTGGATCATGTTCGCGCCCACCCCTGGGCAGCGTGGAGCTTGGTGTTCGCAATGCTCCTTGCTGTCCTTGCCCGAAGAGATTCCTCTCACGCGCTGCCACGTCGCGACGGCTACGCCCTTTTGGGGATGGCGCTGGTGCTCCAAGGGATCGCAATCGGCGGGGGTCCCATGCGCTGGGGGCGGCCGGCGATCCCCCTCGGCGTCTTCGGCCTGGCTCGCATCCTGGGGCGTCCATCGCTACGCGTGGCGGCACTTGCATGTTGGGCCGTGCCACTCCCGTGGTCCATCGTCAGAGCCGCGAGCCCGCTACTGGAATACATTTGGCTCCGCGTCGCCGCTGCGACACTCTCCTCGTTTGCGCCGATCTTTGTGCAGCGGGCGTCCGCCACTTGGCCAAATGGTGTCCTGAGCCTTGAACCCTCAGATGGAGGTCTTCCGCTGGTGGCTTTCCTCTCGGGCGTTGGCTGGATCTACGCGCTGCGAACTTGGCGCGGGTTAGGGCGGGGGCTGGTGACGGCCGCCGTATGGGGACTTGCGGCGCTTCCAGTACAGGTATTGGCCGTCATGATCGCGTTGGCGCTCGCAATCGGGCATAAGCCGGATGCGGCGCGCGCGTGGCTTTCGTGGGGAGTCTTCCTTGTCTGCACGGTCCTGGCGTTGGCGGTAACGTTGCGCGACTTGAGGGCGCCGCGTAACTGATTCGGCGGGTCGACCACCGGGCACCGCGAACTGGGCCCGTACCGGCGCTCCGCGCGGATCGACGGTCTTTCCCTAACTGCGTTCGGTATCGAGGAAGCGCGTCGGGACTGGGAGGGGCGGGGTGCGCTGCTCCACTTGCAGGGACGCGATGACGGAACACTTGACACTTTTCCAGAGTGACAGGGACAGGAAGATGGAGCAGTGCGGTTAGGCTGAGCGAGGCCAGAGGCCACCGCGCAATTCCGAATCCCGGCACGGTCACGCTGACCCAACTTCCGCCACAACCCAATCCGCGGTTTTGCAGCGAATTGCACCACGTCCTCGGCTCACGGCGGGCGACGGCGAGCAGTTACCATTCAGCATACTCGGCGGGACGAGGCTCCAATGAACTCAACCCGGCGGTGGTGGGTCTCCTCTCTTGTTGCCATCGGTCTCCTGCTTGGCGCCGGATGGGCCCAGGCGGG
>DATFYN010000059.1:0-10686 GCA_035315025.1 Myxococcota bacterium | reverse complement strand
ATTTTCCAAACCGCCCGCCGCGCCCAGCGTGTGGGCGAGGCTCCGCGCCCGCACGGGGTCCACCACCCCCGCGTAGCGCGACTCGGCCTGGGCAGCCGCGAGCCCCGTCGCGGCGAGGAGCGCGACGTCGAAGGGTCGGCCTTCGGAAAGCGTCTTGAGAAGGCCCGCCAGCATGGCATCCCCACACCCGACGGTGTTCTTGGCCGAGACGTGCGGGGGTGCGACCTGCCATCTCCCGCCGCCCAGGCACCATGCCTCGATTGGGAAAGCGCCGTCGGAGATCACGCCCATCGCGATGGGACCGAGCGTAGGATAGGGCGGCGCCGGAACTTGGTGGCGCGCAACCCCGAGCACCCCCGCGAGCTCGTCGCGATTCACGCGCAAAAGCTCCGGCCCCTGCGACCCCGCGCTCCGCAGAGCGCCGCCGCTCGTGTCCACTGCGACGCGTGCGCCAGCCCCTCGCGCAGCCCGAACAAGGGCCCCGGCCGACTCCGCCGGCAGACCCTGGGCCAGACTGCCGCAAAGGGCGACCCAGCCGGCACTTCGGGCGAGCTCCGCGGTGTGCGCGATGAGGTCGCGCGCGACCGCCGCATCCGCGGTGACGCCCGCGCCGTGGACTTGCGTGGCGCGTCCCGACTTCGTTTCGAGGAGCGCAAGGCAGGTGCGCGACTCCCCGCTGGCGCGCACCGCGCTACAGGGAATCTGCGCGCGCTCGAGGTCCTTCACGATCCAGTCGCCCGCCTCTCCACCGACCAGAACGAGCGCATGCACGGGAACGCCGAAGGCGTGCAGCACTCGCGCCACGTTCACGCCTTTGCCTCCGGCTTGTACGTGGTCGGAGGCTGCGGAGTGGAGACACCCGGGGGAGAGCTCTTCTACGCAGAGGGTGCGATCGATCGCGGCGTTGGCTGTGACGGTGAGGATCATCGAACGCGAGCTTGTCTCAACGTTCTTGCGTCGCAGATCCGGTCGCCCGAGAGCGCCGATCCCCTTCTGTCATGTGCCAAAGCACACCGAAGAGCATCAGCGCGATCGCCGAGGCGGAACTGCCAACGACGAGGGCGCGGGCGAAAAACTCCTCGACGGCGCGAGGGGTGAAGCCGTGCCGCAGAAACGGCGCGGCCGAGGGCAGCGCCAGAAGCCCCCATACAAGGAGGAGAAGCGTGACGAGACCCGCGCGGACACGCGGCGCGATCGTGAAGCCCTCGTCTGTGGCAGACGGGACCGCGCTCAGAAGCCAGCGCAGCGAAAACACCGCGAGCAGAAGGAAACCGAGCGCGGTACTCAGCAGCTGAAGCGTGCTCTCCCCGAACTCGGGACGACCTCCAGCAGGAAAGAGTGGCTGCGCCAGCACTCCGAGCCGTCGTACCGCGGGTGCACCGGAGTGGGTGAAGGCATCCCACAGGATGTGCGTGGTCGCGCCCGCGAGGAGCGATACCACGATACCGGCCCGGGGGACTGCAGGGAGCCCGCCTGAAGGGTCCACCACGGGAATCAAGCGGCGGCGAAGGTACGAGGGCGAGAGCGAGACCAAGGGTCGCTTTAGGAAGGCATGAAACACCACGTACACGGCAAAGCCCACGGGCAGGCAGAACCAAAGGAGCGCTGCAGGACTGTGGCTTGCAGCGCGCGGGATGCGGAGCGGCACAAAGTACGAGAGATCCGGCGTGAGGCTCCCGATCACAAGGGCAGAAAGCACCGCGTACGACCCGAGAACACGTCGCAGGGGAATCGCGGCAGCAGGATGGGCAAGCGTGAACGGCATACGTTCGAGCGAGGAGCAGCGGCGCCTCGTCCCTAAAAGATAGGTCGCCTGGGTCTCCTGCGCTTGCCCCGCCTAGGTGCCCGACCTCGCGTTGCGTGCGGCGCTAGCGATCTTCGAATCGGGGCTTTCGCTTCTCCAGGAAAGCGCGCAGGCCCTCGCGCGCATCCGCAGTCTGGGACGCGGCGCTCATGACCTCACTCGCGTACGCGTAGGCGGCCGGCAAATCGAGATCGACCTGACGGTGAAAGGCCTGCTTGCCGATCGCCTTCGAAGCGGCGCTGCCGCGGGTCGCTCGCGCAAGCAGCGCACGCGTTTCGGGAGCGAGCTGCGCATCGGCGACGACGCGGTTCACGAGGCCGAAGGCCTGCGCCGTGACGGCGTCGATCGGGTCGCCCGTAAGCAGCATCTCGAGCGCGTGCTTTCGCCCCACCGCGCGGGCGAGGGCTACGCCCGGGGTCGTGCAAAACCAACCGCCGCGACCCCCCGGCACGGCGAACTGCGCCGAAGCCCCGGCCACCGCGAGGTCGCAGCTCGCCACGAGCTGGCAGCCCGCGGCAGTGGCAAGACCCTGCACCTGCGCGATCACCACCTGCGGCATCGCGGGAAGCGTCTGCATTAGCTCTGCGCACACCGCGAGAAGCCGACGCATTCCCGCGAGGTCGCGCCCGTCCATGTCTGCGAAGTCATGACCGGCGGAGAAGACCGGCCCCTCAGCGGCGATGATGACGCCGCGCGCCTTGCTCTCGGCGATCTCGCGGAATGCGTGGAGGAGCTCGCGCAGATGCTCCTCGGAGAGCGCGTTGCGCCGCTCCGGGCGACGCATCGTGACGCAGGTAAAGGCGTCCTCGTGCGTGACGGCAATGTGTCGGTACTCCATGCGGGATCTCCTTCGCTGCCGCTCCCACGGTACCGCCGCTAGACTCAAAGGCACATGACCGAGAGCGCTCCGGCTTCTCCAAGCTTCGGATTGCACCGCACACCGGTAGCTGCGCTGCCGCGGCTCCAACAGATCGTTCTCCCCACGCCGTGGGAGGTGGGGCCTGTGCAGATCTACGCCATTCTTGGCGACCCCCTCACCTTGATCGACACGGGCGTGAAGAGCCCCGCCTCGCGGGCAGCTCTCGAAGCTGCCTTCGACGCCCTCGGGCACGGTCTCGAGGAGGTCGAGCGCGTGATTCTCACACACCACCACGGCGATCACTTAGGCCAAGCCCAGTCCCTGCGCGATGCCGGTGCCCGGCTCGAGGTCTTAGCCCACGAGATCGAGGCGCCGACGATTGAAGCCTGGAGCGCCGAGCGCGACGAGGCCATCGAGGCCACGAACGCCTTGTTCCACGAATACGGCGTTCCCGCCGCAGTGATCGAGAAGCAAACCGCGATGCGCAGGCGCTGGCTCTTGGAAGATCCGCCGCTCTGCGAGGCCACCCGCGTGGATCGTCGACTGCGCGATGGCGAACGCATCGCCTGCAAGGATTTCGAGCTCGAGGTGCTGCACGCACCGGGCCACACGGCGGGACACCTTTTGCTGTGCGAGCCCGAGAGCCGAACGCTCCTCACCGGTGACCATCTGATGGGCGATGCCGTCCCATTCACCGACACCTACTTTCTGGACGAGCCCCCCGATTCGCGCGATCCGCTGCGGCGCGAGCCGCGCTTCCGCGGTCTCGTCGAATACTTTGCGAGCCTGCGCCGGCTGCGCGCTCGAAGCTTTCGCACGATCCTGCCCGCACATGGCGGCGTGATCGATCGACCGGCGCGCGCGATCGACGAGGCGCTGCTGTTTTACGAGGTGCGTGTGCAGCGGATCGCGCGTGCCCTCGGTCGGCTTTGCGCTCCCCGCGGTACGGCCACCGCATGGGAGGTCTGGCAGTCGCTCTTTCCGAAGGCCGATCCCGTGACGCAGATGCGCACACGCATGCTGATGGTGATTGGAGGACTTGACGTGCTGGAGGACGAAGGGCGGGTCGCGCCTCGCCGCCGCGACGACGGCGTCCTTGCCTACGCCCCCCTCGTGAGCCTCTCCTAGTACGACAGTGTCCCAAAACCGGTGGTCTCCGTCGATGAGGCGTTCTGGGCACTGTGGTCGTTTCCGACCATGATGACACAGTAGTACTAGGCTTGGTTCGGAAAGCGCTGCGCGCGCGATGCCCGCTTGCCCTAAGGCCGCGTCGCCATGAGGTGTACGGCAAGCTCGTGCCGTTCGCTCTCGGAAAGCGGGAAGAGAGGCATCGGAGGCGTCGGTGCGGCAAGAAACGCTTCGAGGCCGGGAAGGGTGTAGCGCCTTGCGAGGCCTTCGAGGGGCTTTGTGACGACGCCCTTCTCCGCACCCTTGGACACATGGCAGCCTGCGCAGCCGTAGCGCTCGAACAAAGCCTCGCCGCGCGCACTCTCTTGCGCGATCTCCGCTTGAGAGAGCGCCGAGAGCGGATTCGCCGGCAGGCTTGCGGAGGCCAAGGCGGTCGGCGCGACCTGGGGCGCTTGGCCGAACGCCACGCGATAGATGGAGCCCGCGTAGTCGTCGGACACGTAGAAGGCGCCGTCCGGACCCTCTGCAACGTCCACGGGCCGGCCGATCACGTCCTCGTCCTTCAAGAAGCCTGTCAAAAAATCGCGTTCGCTGATCGCACCGTCCGGTCCCCAGTGGAGCGACACCACTTTGTAGCCGTCCTTCTTGGTGCGATTCCACGAGCCGTGAAGCGCCACGAGTGCAGCTCCGCGCAGCTCGGGAGGCGCGTTCTCGCCCCGCACGAAGGTCATCCCGAGGGGCGCATTGTGCGGCCGGAAACCATGCACGGGGGGTCGGCTGCGCGCGATCTCGGCTTCGTGGCCCGCACCGAAATCGGGATCCGGCACGCGGTCCCCGTTCGCAAAGGGCCAGCCGTAGAAGCCCCCCTGGACCACGAGGTTGAGCTCGCACGGCGGGAAATCGTCGCCGAGCAAATCGCGGCCATTGTCCGTGGCATAGAGATCCCCGGTGCCGGGCTGCCAGTCGAAGCCGACGGAGTTTCGCAGGCCACTGGCGAAGATCTCCATGTGCGTTCCGTCGGGTTCGAAGCGCAGCATCGCGGCGCGCCGGGGGTCCGGCTCGAGGCAGACGTTGCAACTCGATCCGAGCGAAACATAAAGCAGCCCGTCGGGCCCAAAGCGCAGCGTGCGCGTCCAGTGATTCCCGCCCGCCGGGAGCCCGGTCACAATGCGCTCGAAGGGGCCGCTCGTCTCCCGCGTCGCAGGGTCAAATCGCACGCGCCCGATGGCGTCTGTCTCGGCGATGTAGAGCCAGCCATCATGCAAGTCCATGCCGTGAGGACGGTTTAAGCCTGCGATGAGCGTGCGTGCGCCCTCGGCCCGCCCACTCCCATGGGCGTCGCGCTCGAGAAGCACGATCCTCCCCTCACGGGGAACGCTCACCAGGAGGTCGCCGGTCGGCGTAAAGCGCAGGAAGCGCGCCCCGGGAATTCCCTCGGCATAGCGCCCCACGCCAAAACCACTCGGCACGCGAAGCCGCTGCCCGACCGTCTCGACCGAAGGGGCGGCGATTCCGCGACCGAGCAGCAGCTGACGCAACGGCGCATTCACCGCGAAGCGCTGGGGCAAAAAGAGCTGGCAGGCCCCCACGCCGACGACAACGGCGCCCGCGGCGATGAGCGACACCCTGCGCAACCGGCCCGCCACCCGCGGGATACTACCACCCGTGCCTTCTGCGGCTCGCACCCCGCACGGCCGAGGCCACGCGGGGTGCGGGGGTTGACGCACGCCTGCGGCTGAAGCACTACTCTCCGCCCACTGGAGGGGTCTCGCATGGCGTTTCGGATTCGCAAGGGCGACCTCGTCCAGGTGGTGGGAGGCGTGGGCCGTTCGAACGGCAAGCAGGGTCGTGTGCTCGCCGTCGACCGGAAGGCCGAGCGCGTGCGGGTGGAGGGCGTGCGCTTGCAAAAGCGCCACGTGAAGCCGGGCCGCAAGGCCAGCAAGACCGGGGGCATCGTCGAGAAGGAGGGCTTCATCGATCTCTCGAATGTGATGCTGGTCGATCCCGCGAGCGGAAAGCCGAGCCGAGTCCACATCAAGCACGAAGGGGACCGTCGCGTGCGCGTCTTCGCCAAGGGCGGCGCGGCCGTGCCCGAGCCCTCGGCGCGCTAACCCCATCCTTTGGCGCCTGCGCGCCGTCCGAGGCAACGATGGCCAGAAAGAGCAAGCGCGAGAAGATCAAGCTCGAGTCGAGCGCCGGCACGGGCCACTTCTATACGACCGCAAAGAATCGGACCAACACGCCGAACAAGCTCGAACTCAAGAAGTACGATCCCGTCGCCCGAAAGCACGTGGTCTACAAGGAAGCCAAGCTCCGCTAAGCCGCGCGGTGCCAAGACAAGGAGAGCAGGGAGAAGCCATGGCCTGGGTGATCACTCGTCTGTGCCGGGACTGCGTCGACCAGAGCTGCGTAGAGGTCTGCCCCGTCGACTGCATCTATGGCTACACCGGCACGGACACCGCCACCTTCTCCAATCAGCTGTACATCGACCCCGAAGAATGCATCAACTGCGGCGTGTGCGAGCCCGAGTGCCCGTGGGAGGCGATCTTCGAGGACGAACAGGTGCCGGCGGTGTTTCGCGATGACATCGCGCTGAACGCCAAGATCGTCGAGTTCAAGGACCAGTTCAAGGTTCCGGCCAAGGTCGACAAGACCCGTCCGACGCCCGAGCAGATTGTCGAGAACAAGCGCAAGTGGGGCTACACGGGCTAGCTCCGCCCGGCCCGATCGAAGGCTTCGGCCATGGTTTCGATGGGAGCCTCGCAGCCTGTCCAGAGCCGAAGCTGTTCCGCGGCTTGATAGACGAGCCACCATTTTCCCGAGAGCGTCCGCGCTCCTCGCGCCTTTGCGTCGCGCAAGAGCCTCGTGTGCTCGGGCTCGTAGACCGCGTCCATCACGAGACCGGCGGAGGGGAGGAGGTCCGCGGCGATGGGGGAGCGATCCTCATGCAGACCGACGCTTGTGGTGTTGACGAGAACATCGTAATCGGCGGCCCGCAGATCGCTGAGCCCGCCGGCGCCGTGGGCTCCGAGCGCTGCGGCAAGGGCGTGCGCCCGCTCGGGAGTGCGATTTAGCACGACCACACGAGCGCCCCGTTCGAGCAGCCCAAACACGGCCGCTCGCGCCGCGCCACCCGCGCCGAGCACGACGGCGCGTGCGCCGGAGAGCTTCGTCTCGCGCTCGAGCGCCTGGACTGCGCCGAGCCAGTCGGTGTTCGATCCCACGAGCCGCTCCCCACGCAGCGTCACGGTGTTGACCGCGCCGATCCGGCGCGCGGTCGGGTCCACCTCATCCAGGTGCGCCATCACCGCCTCTTTGTGGGGGATCGAAACCGCGAGCTGCCGGATCCCGAGGCTACGCGCGCCAAAAACCGCATCGCGCAGCCGCCCCGGCGGGACGTCGAAGGCGAGGTAGACGGCGTCGATCCCGAGCGCGCCAAACGCCGCGTTGTGCATCGACGGCGAGCGCGTGTGGGCCGCCGGGTGAAGGACGATGGCGCACAGCGCGGTGCGCGCCGAGAGCTCAGGGGACAACCATCACCTTCGATTGCGTGGTCGGATGTTCGAGCGCGTCAAACGCCGCGGCCACGCCGTCCAGACCAACCACGTCGGTGATCATCGCCGCGGGCGCGATGCGGCCTTGCTCCAACATGTCCACGGTGTACTCGAAGTCGCGCTTCTCGTAGGCCAACACAAAATGCAGCGACGCCTCCTTCGCGATTCCCGCGAAGGGCATGAAGCTGTCCTGCTGCATGCATACTCCGACCACCACCACGCGGCCCCGGAACTTGACCGATTGGAGGGCCGAGGCGATCAAGCCCGGTAGGCCCACGGCCTCGAACACGACGTCGACACCACCTGGGGCCAGAGGCTGGAGGGCACCGAGCAGGCTGCCGTCGGCGGGATCGACCACGGCCGAGGCGCCGAGCGCCGCGGCCATGGCGCGTCGGCCGGGCGATTTTTCGGAGACGATCACGCTCCGCGCGCCGAAGTGCCGCGCCCAGACCAGGGCCGCGAGTCCGATCGGACCCGCGCCGAGGACGAGAACGTTCTCTGCAGCGCGCAGCGCCGCGACGTTCACGGCATGCAGCCCGACCGCGAGGGGCTCGACCAAGGCGCCGTGGCGCTGGTCGACGCCGGCCGGCAAGCGCACCATGTGGTGGGTGGAGACGGCGACATACTCCGCATAGGCTCCCGGAGCCTGACCGAGGCCAATGCCCTTCATGCCGTGGGTGCAGAAGACGCCGAGCCCGCTCAAGCAGCGCTCGCAGCTTCCGCAGGAGAGGGCGGGGAGCGCGCAGGCGCGCTCGCCGGCCTTCCAGCCGTGGGCAGACTCCATGACCTCGCCCGAGAACTCGTGCCCCATGACGCTCCCGCGCGGAAGAATGCCGAGCTGGTGCGCGTGCAGGTCGCTGCCGCAGATTCCACAGGCCCCGACCCGCAGCACGAGCTGGCCCGGGCCGGGCGTCGGATCGGGAATCGTCTCGACGCCGAGGGACCGGGGGCCGGTCACGACTACGCTGCGCATGCTCTCCTCCTGCGGGTCCGCGCGAGGTTATCGAATCCCGACTCTCCAGCACCTACACTGCGGCGCGAGGACGAGGAGGGCTGCGCCGTGGCGGATCGGACAAGAAGGGCGGGCGCGAAGCCGCACGCAGCGGAAGGGCCGCGGGTTGCCGTGCTGATGGGGAGCAAATCCGACCTCGAAGTGATGCGTCCGGCGGCACAGATGCTCGCCAAACTCGGCATTCCGTACGAGGTGCGCGTGATCTCCGCCCACCGCACCCCGGACCGGCTGCGCGAGTACGTGCATGAGATCGAAAAGCGCGGTGTCGACGTCATCATCGCCGGAGCGGGTGGCGCGGCCCACTTGGCGGGTGTCATCGCGGCACAGACCCTCGTGCCGGTGCTGGGCGTCCCGATCGACAGCTCTGCGCTCCACGGCCTCGACGCGCTCCTCGCCACGGTGCAGATGCCCGGTGGGATCCCGGTCGGGACCCTCGCCATTGGCAAAGCCGGCGCCACCAACGCCGCGCTTCTCGCGGCAGCATTTCTCGCGCGCCACGATCCCGGATTGCACGACCGCCTGGCACAGCACCGCAAGGAGCAAGCGAGCGCCATGCCCGAGGGGCCCGTCGAGCTCTAGGCGGGGCGATCCTCGGCTCGCGCGAGGGCGGCTTTCAGATCCTCCCACACCAGGCGGCGATTCTCAGGTGTGTACTGACGAAGCACGAACGCGGGATGGAAGGTCGGCATCACCGGGATTCCCCGGTACTCGTGCCACGTGCCGCGAATCTTCGTGATCGCAATGTCGCGCCCGAGCAAAAGGCTCGCCGCGGGCTTGCCAAGGGCCACGATGACCCGCGGCCCGATCGCCTCGATCTGGCCGTCCAGGAACGGCCGACAAGCCGCCACTTCGTCCGGCTGCGGTGTGCGGTTGTGGGGCGGGCGACACTTTACGATGTTGCAGATATAGACCTCGCTCCGGGGGATCCCGAGACCCTTTTCGATCATGCTGGTCAGGAGTTCCCCCGCGCGGCCGCAGAACGGGATGCCTCGCAGATCCTCCTGCTCTCCCGGGCCCTCGCCCACGAACAGGAGCTTCGCTTCGGGATTCCCCACCCCAAAAACGATCTGGGTCCGGCCTTGGGAGAGCCGGCAGCGCGTGCACTCGCCGAGCACAGCCCGCACCTCTTCGAGCGTCGGGCGGCTGACCGACTCCCCTGTCTTTTCGGTGGGGGCGGGCGCACGCGAGGGCGGAGCCAGGGAATCCCGCGCCGGGGGCGTCGCGCGGGCGTGCTCGATCCGGTCGATTCCCTCCTCCGCGAGGTCCTCGACGAGCGCCCGCGCCGAAGCCAGAAACGCGCGTAGCGTGTCGCTCATCGCCCCTTCCACGCGGGCGGCCGCTTCTCGACGAAGGCCCGCAGCCCCTCCTTGGCATCGTCGGTGAGGGAGGTGAGAACGATCATCTCCCGCAGGTAGCGGAGCGACGTTGCATAGTCCATCTCGCACATCGTGTGCACGGCTTCTTTGCCAAGGCGCAGCGCAGTCGGGGAGTAGCCGCAAAGCGTGCGCACGAGCGAATCAATCTCGGAGTCCAGGGCGGGGTCGGGCACGACGCGCGTTGCGAGACCGAGTGCCAGGGCCTCGCGGGCCGCGACCCGGCGTCCAGTCAGCATGAGGTCGAGCACCACCTTGCGGCTTCCGGTGGCGCGATAGATCGGAGCCGAGACCACCATGGGAAGAAGACCGATTCCGATCTCCGGCAGACCGAAAACCGCGCTCTCGGCGGCAATCGTAAAGTCCGCCGCCACCGCGAGGCCGCAGCCGCCCGCCAGGGCAAAGCCCTGCACCCGGGCGACGACGGGCGGCCCTGCCCGGTGCATGGCGAGGATCACGCGCGCCACCAAGTCGAAGTGTTGCCGATAGGCCTCGATCGTCTCGTGCGCCAAGAGCTCTGCGAGGTCCGCCCCCGCACTGAACGCATGCTCGCCCGCGCCGCGCAGAACGATCACCTTGACCCGAGGGTCTGCGCCGCCTTCGCTCAGCGCGGCTTCGAGTTCGTGGAGGGTCTCGCGGTCCAGCGCGTTGCGCTTTTCCTCGCGGTCGATCGTCAAGCTGAGGACGCCGCCGTCGGAAAGGTGGGAGAGGATGTTCGGCAAGGGTCAGCCCCCGCGTGCGTCGAGGGCCGCGAAGGCGCGCTCCAGGGTGGCGATCCGCGCGCTCTCCTGGGTTGCGTCCTGCGCGGCGCTGTCTTTGTGGGGTCCCTTCCCGGCGGCCGGCTCTTTGGTCCCGTGCTTCTGGGCCTCGATCTTCTTTTTCACTTGGAACTCAAAGCCCGCATCGTTGGCCGCGTCGTGACATGAGCCGCAAATCTGAAGGATCACGCAAGAATC
>DATFYN010000058.1:0-9641 GCA_035315025.1 Myxococcota bacterium | reverse complement strand
CCCCATCTCGGCGACATTCCTGTAGCGGAGATCGAGCCGGTCGACCGCGTCGCGCCGCCGCCGCGTGCTGAGCTCGTTTCGTTCTGCCGCGAGCGCCTCGCTGGCTACAAGATCCCGCGCGAGTTCAAGTTCGTAGAAACGCTCCGCACAACGCCCTCCGGCAAGGTCGTCCGATGGGAAGAGTGAGCTTGGCCGGTGCGCTGCGCGTCGCCGCGATTCCCGTTTTGGTCGCCTACCCCTTCGCCCTGCGGGCGCTGCTCGAGCACACCGGACCGCGTCTCGCTGCAGCTGTCGTGCTGGTCGGCCTGGCCCTCTCGTTTGGCATCCGCCGCGCGGTCGGTCACGAGCCGCTTCGGCCCCTCGCCGCCCAGCACGCACTCGCCGGGGGCGCCGCCGTCTTCGCCCTGGCGGGGGGCAAGGAACTCGCGCTCCTTCTGCTTCCCGCCCTCGTGAGCCTTGGCCTCTTCGCCGTGTTCGGGGCGACCCTCTGGCACGGGCCGCCGCTCATCGAACGCGTCGCCCGCCGGGTCAGCGGCGCGGGCTTCCTCGAGGAGATGGTGCTCCACTGCCGCCAGGCGACGATCGCGTGGTGCGTCTTCTTCCTGGCGAATGCCGCAGCCGTGGCCGGGCTCGCCGTCGCGGCGCCGCTGGCGTGGTGGACGTTCTACACCGGCGTTCTCGCCTACACCCTCATGGCTGCGCTTTTCGCCGGCGAGTACGCGGTGCGCACCATGCGAAAACGCCGGCTCGCGAGCCCTCGCGGAGCGGCGGTTACTTCCCGCTGAGGGGTCGCACAATCGCCTCCGCGAAGCGCTCGATGCGGTCGACGTCATCGCCTTGGATCACGATGTAGCTGATGCCCGTCTGCTCGCGCTGCTTCTCGAGCTTTTCGCGGATCTCGGCCGGGGAGCCGGTCAGGAAAATGGGGCACTCCGCGACCTGGGACTCGGTCATCCCGGTATTCTTGGCGATTGCGGCCCGCAGCCCCCGCACGTCGTCCGCAATCGCCACCACGAACACCAGCGAGTTGAGTTCGATCTCCTCGAAGGATCGTCCCGCTCGCTGTGCACCTTCGCGCACCCAGCCGATCTTCTCTTGCACCCGCTCAGGCAGGAGATCGGCGGCGGTCTGCGGGGTGACCTTGCCCTCGTGCATGGAGGGGTTGATGCCCACGATGTCGGCGTGGCGACCGGCCAGCCGAAGCACGCGCGGTCCTCCTCCACCGATCAGGATTTTCGGACGCTGTCCCTTGGGCAGCTTCGCGGCCTGCGCAATGTCTTTGATCTGATAGTGCTTGCCCGCAAACGAAGTGCGTTCGTGCAACCACATGGAGCGAATAATCTCGAGGGCTTCGGCCAGGCGTTCGATTCGCACACCCGGCCGGTCGTAGCTCATGCCCGCCTGCTCGTAGTCGCTCTGCATCCAGCCGGCCCCGATTCCGAACTCGTGGCGTCCGCCGGAGACGAGGTGCACGGCGGCCGCGGCTTTGGCGAGAATCACCGGGTGTCGGTAGTCGACGTCATACACCAGGGTTCCGACTTTGAGGTGCTGCGTCACCGCGGCCGCCGCAGTGATCAGCACCGTCGGGTCCCACTGCACCCCAAAGTGGTCTGGGCAGAAGATCGATGCGTAGCCGAGCGCTTCGAAGCGTCGTACCCGCTCGCTCCAGCCCTCGCGCGGAAGATCGTGGACCTGAACGCCGAAACGGAACGGCCTCGCCATCGCTCAGTCCTCCCAAAACTCGAATGAGTCGAAAAAGCGCGCGATTTGTTCGCGTGCATCGGAAGCGCCATCCGCGCGTGCGACGGCGATGTAGAGCCGGCGCCCTACCAGCACGAGCCGGGCCTGTTCCGGACGATCCCCCAAGTCCGTGCGGGCGTAGCGCAGGATCCGTCCTGGATGGCCTTGGAAGAAGGTTGGCTCCTTGCTCTCGAGGCGGCCGTGCCGATCGTCGAGCAAGCCCGACGTGGCGAACTCGAGGATGCGCTGATCGGGCAACACGAGGCAGGCGAGTAGGGGAAGGTCGTGGTGCTCGACCTTGAGTACCAGTTCGGCGGTCTGCGTCTCGACTCCGACCTCCGGGACCGACCCTGCGCGGGTCTCGAAGGTGCCGCGCGTGGGCAGGGGAGGCGCCGGGAGGAGGACGCGGAAGCGGCCGCTCTGCGACTCGTAGGGCGCCCACGCAAGTCCGTCGGCGCGCACCGCCTCGGGTGCGAGCCAGGCCACAGCCACGAGGAGGAAACAGGCTGCCAAGCGCACAAGGGGAGGGATAGACGATGCGGGGCTGCGATGCACGCTAGGGGGGCGCGCCCCGGCCTTCGCGCTCCGCCGCCGCCTCCGTCGCCAAGAGCTCCCGGATCCCAGCGTCGTAGGAGCGGGGCCGCCAGCCGAGGTCCCTTCGGATGCGCTCCCCCGAGTAGATTCTGCGGTAAGGCAGGGGGAGCGGGATGCGAACCGCGCTCCGCGCCCCCACGCGCGCCCACGCCTCGGCGAACGCCCAGGCCGAGAGGTCCTCGCCGGCCACGTTGTACGCCTTGCCCTCGGCGATCCGATTCTCGAGCGAGCGCGCGGCAGCATCCGCCACGTCACCGGCATAGACAAGGCAGAAGCGCATGAACACAGGATAAAAAGTCACAGGAATCCGTGTCACGAGAAGTTTGTGGACGCGGGTAAAATTGCGATCGAAAGCTCCGTAAATGCCCGGGGGGCGCAGCGTGGTGAGCGCGATTCCTGCTTTTTTCGCGAGCCGCCATGCCGCCTCCTCGGAGAGCGCCTTCGAGAGCCCATAAGCATTCCAGCGGTTGCCGCGCGTAGAGGCATCGTAGAGCGGGTGGGTCTCTTGCACCGGCGGGCGATAACTCCGATAGGCGGAGACCGACGAGATCTGCACGGCCCGGCGCACGCCTGCGGCGGCCATGGCTTCGAACACGTGAACGGTTCCATCGACGTTTGTGCGCACGAACTCCTGCCACGCCCGCGGCCGGAGGGAGAGCAGGGCGGCGTTGGAGATGACCGCGTCGACGCCCGCAAAGGCCTGGGCCAAGTCCTCGGGCTCGGCGAGGTCCGCGCGCCGCAACTCGCCCCCCCGTGCGGAGAGGTCGTGACCTCGTTCCGGGGTGCGCACCACGCCCACGACGCGCGCCCCGCGTTCGAGCATTGCCCGAACGAGATAGCGGCCGAGAAAACCGGTTGCGCCCGTCACGGCGACGGTCGCGCCTCGAGCTTCATCAGTCGCCGGCCGGCGGCGCGTCGCTCTTCGGGGCCGGCACCGTCTGCGTGGTCGGCGCTGGCGTTCCACCGGGATTCGGGAGATCGCCTGGGGGGAGCGTTGGAACCTCGATCGGTTCACATTTCTGAACGGGGGTGGACTGGCCGACCGTGCCGAGCGGGCCCGGGCGGTACTCGAGCTCGGTCCGACAGCGAAGGCGTGGAGTGGCGCGCGCGCCCTGCTGAGGCGCATCCCCCTGTGTCTGAGCGCAACCGAGGACGAGCAGAACGAGGGCGGCGAACATCGAGATTCGGTACTGCATCCTTCGGACCCCTTTCATGGCGTGGCCAGCACCTCCTCCTTCACTGTCACGAGCGTCGTGTCGTACCCGCACGCGGCATGGTGGATCCGAACGATACCGGCCTCGTCAGATGCGATCGTCACCCCGGGCTCCGGTGGAGTCCCCGGACGCCTAAATCGCGTGCGATGAAGATCGCGCAAGAGATTCACCGGCGGAAGCGGGAGACGCCCGCCGGGTCGTTCGACCGTAACTTCGGTCCCGCGCTGGGTGAGCGTGAAAAGCTTCGCGCCGAAGGGGTCAAGGCCCACGAGCACAAGGGTTGGCCCGCGCTTTTGCGAGATCAGGGTCAAGGCCCAATCAAGATCCTCCCCTTGCGCCCGAACGTTCTGCCGCAAGAGGAAGTCCCCGGGCATCTCCTCGGTCGGGACCAGCGGGCCTGGGCACTCGCGTCCCTGATCGGGGAGTGCACGGTTCAGCGCGAGGCCCAGCGTCGCGCAGCCCGGGAAGGGTGCCGCGAGCGCAGCGGCCACCACCATGATGTACGCGGAGTTACGCATTCGCGCGTCGCTTGGGCGATTCCACCAGCAACAGCGCAAGCGGAGCCAGCAAGAACGAGAGGAAGAGCCCTCCACCAATCGTCACCCCGAGGGCGCGGAGAGCGGGATGCTTGGAGACCGCGAGTACGCCGAATGTAAGAATCGCCGTAAAGCTGCCAACGAACACCGAGAGCATCGTCGTGCCCATTTCTTCGGGATCGGCGGCACTGTCGACCACGAAGATCCCGTAGTCGACGCCCATTCCCATCACCATGTCGAGGCCGACGACATGGAGCAGATTCGTCTCGACGCCAAGCGCCGCAAAGGATCCGAACAGCAGCAGCGCCACCAACGTGCAGGGAAAGAAGGCGGCGACGGCCGGGCGGAGCCTCCGATAGCGCACGAGGAGAAAGAGGATCACGAGACCGTTGCCGATGAAAAGCTGCTCGAGTGTCGTCGTTCGAAACTCTGCGTAGACGTCGTTCAGGAACTGTCGCTGGTCAAAGAAGTGGACGCCCGCGAAAGGCGCCAGGGCGGCTTGCAGGGCCTTGGGATCCCGAACGCCCTGGAGGTAGGTGATGACAGCCGTATCGCTTCCGAGTTCGACGAGCAGCGGGCGGACGAGGTCAGCGAGGGGCGAGCCGGCCAAGTCTTCGAAGGCAAGGGGCGGAGTCGACTCGTCCGCGAGAGCTGCCTGAAACCCTGCGAAGGCGTTCGCGCGGAAGCCCTCGGCGGCGAACGCGTCCACCACGCGCGCCGGGAGCCCGGGGTCGGCGAGGAGCGCTGCGCGGTTTTCGCGCTGGAGCTGCTGCGACCACAGGAACGAATGCAGCGAGCGCATCCCCCCGAGCTCGCCCTTCGCCGCAAGGGCCGCGAGTCGGCCGTGTACCGCGTCGTTCGTGACGACCGCCGCCTCGCGGTCCGGAGCCAAGGCGATCACGAAGCGGCCGGTATCGAACTGCGATACCCGCTCCCGGACGCGCTGGTCCTCCGCGAGCAGCGCCGGATCCACGCGCCAGAGCTTGGTCAGGTCATCGACCCAGACGAGGCGGGGCAGGAGCGGAACCGAGACGGCGAGGAGGACGCCGGCGATCGCCGCCAGCACAGTACGACGCGGCCTGAGCCAAAGAACCACAGCGCCGAGGGCCCTCGAGACCGCGCGGGAGAGCGCCGGTTCGCGCTCCGCCGGCGAAACGAGAGGAGGCAGCAAAAACAGCGTCACCGCGAGGGCGACGCCCACACCGACGACCGAGAAGAATGCGATCTGCCGAAAGCCGGGAAAGGAGGTGAGGCCGAGACCGGCGAAGCTGGCCATGGTCGTGAGGCCACCGAGTGCGATCGAGGGCCTCGTGCGTCTTAGCGTGCTGCGGACATCGCTCCGGTGGGGCGAGAAGCACAAGTGGCAGAGAAGAAAGGTCGGATAGTCCACCACCACACCGATCAGGGCGGCCCCGAAACCGAGCGTGAGGCCATCCAAGCGGCCGAAGACGAGGACGCCGAGGCCGGTCGCTACCACAAGCCCCGCGACCATGGGTACGGCGGTCAGCAAAAGACTCCGGGCAGAACGAAAGAACACGTGGAACCAGAGCAGGACACTCAGCACCGCGAGCGCCATCACGAGATCGACCTCGCCGCGAATGCTGCGTTCGGCGGCCACCGCGAAAAGGTTGGCACCGCTCTTCTCGAGCGTGAGCGCGCCGCCGTGCCTTGCGGCGATCTCGTCGAAGCGTGCCTGGAGCTCGGCCAGAAGTCGTTGCTGAGATTTCCCGTCGAAGGCCGAGGGCTTCGTCCCGAGGAACAGCACCGCAAACCGCCCGTCGCGCGTCACGAACTGGCCGTCGAGCGTGTCGAGCGGCGGCTGCTGGTCCTGGAAGCGCTCGAGAATCCTCCGGAAGCTGCCGAGCGGATCGGGCGCAATCAGGCGCTTGAGCAGGGGGGCCGTGGGCAGCGCGAGCTCCGCCTTGGTGCGCGCGGCCTGCGCGCGGAGCGCGCGATCGCTCGTAAGCTCTGGGATGCGCGCGGGATCGTCGGACAGAAAATAGAATCGCCGCGGGAAGTAGATCTCGTAGACCGCTTTCATCGCGTCGGGATCGATGCCGGCCCGCACCCATGCGACGCCCGCCATCGCCCGCAGCGCATCGGCGAACTCGTGCGCCGCCTCGACGGCTGTCTTGGGATCCGGCGCGCCGATGCACAGCACCATCGTGCGCGAGAGCTCCGTCTCCATGAGGCGCCGCGAGATGTCGGCGAGCGTGCCTTCGGTGCCCGCCGGCATGAGGTTCGTGATGTTCGTGCCGAATGTGAGCCGCGTGGCGATGACGACCGTCATGCCCGCCAGCACGAGTGCCAGGATGAGGAGCGAGTGGCGCGGGTTCACGGGACCTTGGCAGGTGTGTTTTCGAGGAAAATGCGGCTCAGCTCCTCGGGGCTGAATCGGGTATCTGTCACGACGTCGTGGAACAGAGTCGTTGTTCGGTCGCCCTCCTTCTCCACCACCACCATCTGCTCCAGCGCGGGGCCGTCGCCGCGCAGCTCGATTGAAGCGATCAGCTGCGAGACCGGCGGCCCCTTCGGCACAAGTCTCATTTGCCAACGCGCGCCGTCGGCCTGAAAGCCCACATTGTAGTGTTCGTGCAGGGCACCAAGATCGCCATTGAAGAGCACGACGAAGTTCTCGACGATCGTCCGTGCCACGCGGTTTCCCGAGAGGTCGACGCTGTTGCCGCCGGTCGTGTCCCGATAGGACATGCGTGAACCGTCGATCACGAGGCTCGTCGCTCCAGGAGCACGCGTGATGCGCGCCATGCGCGCCGGGGGAATGAAGTAGAGCGTGCCGTCGCTCTCGAGGGGCTGTTCGAGCAGTGCGATCTGCTTCACCTCGTGGAACTCGGCGCGCACCCCGCTCGTGGTGGCCATGTGGTGCATCAACGTCTCGAGGGTGAGCGTGCCGTGCGGAACCTCTGGTGAGGGACCGCCGGCGGACAGACAGGCGACTCCCGCAGCCGCGGCGAGGGCAGCGTAACCGAGCTTCACCCCTGCCCTCCGCCGATCCGCTTCAAGATCGGGTGCGGCGTCTCAAGCAGCATGCGGCCTTCGGCATCGAGCGTGGCCAGCACGGTGTGGCCCCGCGCGGCTCGTCGCCGGTGAGAAAGGTTCGTGACCTCGTAGGCGATGAAGATCCGGTTTTTGAAGTCTCGCAGCCAAGCGGATACGCGAGCACGATCCCCATAGAACAGAGGGAAGGCGTACCGACAGCGGCTCTCGATCACGAGGAAGCGGTAGCGCGGACCGATCAGATCACCGGCGTCAAGACCGACGGAGCGCAGCAGCTTCGTACGCGCGAGCTCGAGATACTTGTAGTAGTGCCCATGCCAGACCACTCCGAGCGCGTCGACGTCGTGGAACGGAATTTCAAGCTCGATCTCGGTTTCGTGCAGGCGCTCGCTCATCGCGCGTCGAGATCGCGCCCCAGAAGGTCGCCGGCGGCATGCAGCTCGAGCACGCGCGAGATGTCGTGGTCCTGGCGACGGTCGGCAAGGACCTGGGGCACGGCCTTGCGCACCGTGTCGCGCAGACCGCGGCTGCGCAGCGCGCCGGCCTCTCCATTGCGCAGATCCACCCCTTGACAGGCGGCGAGGGTTGCGATGGCCGCCACCGTTTCTGCGAGCTCGACCACGCGCAGGCAATCGCGCGCCGCGATGGTCCCCATGCTGACCTTGTCCTGATTGTGCGACTCCGTGCTGCGGCTAAACGCGCTGGCCGGCATCGTGAGCTTGAGCGCTTCGGCAGTGAGCGCCGAAGCTGTGATCTGCATCGCTTTGAAGCCGTGATGGGTCACCCGCTCCGCCCCCGATGCAGCGACGAGATTGGCCGGCAGCCCCCCATTCGTCGTGGGATCGCAGAGCAGACAGAGCTGGCGGTCCAAGAGGTCGGCCACGCTCGCCACGGCGGCCTTCATCCCGTCGAGTGCGAAGCACACATGCCCACCGTAGAAGTTTCCTCCGTGGAGAATGTTGCCGGTATCGGGATCGATGAGCGGATTGTCATTCACGCCGTTCAGCTCGATCTCGATCATGCTGCGCGAGCCCTCGAGTGCGTCGAGCAGGACGCCGATTACGTGGGGTGCACAGCGCAGGGAATAGCGGTCTTGGAGGCGCGCGGGAGACGCAGGCCTCCCGCCCGGGGCGCGGGCCAGGTCGTCGCGGATCCACGCCGCACAGCGCTGCGTTCCGGGGTGGGGCTTTAGCTCGAAGATCCGCGCATCGAAGTGAGCAGGGTTGCCGCGCATGACATCACAGGCCACGGCGGTGAGCGCCGCAGCCCAGCGCGCGAGTCGCAACGCCCGCATGAAAGCAAGGCTTCCGAGCGCGGTCATCACGCTCGTGCCGTTCATCAAGGCGAGGCTCTCTTTCGGCGCGAGCACGAGGGGAGGAAGTCCCACCTGCGCCAGCGCTTCGGCCGATCTGAGAACTCGCCCCCCCAGTGTCACCTCGCGCTCACCTACCAGCATCGCGGCGACGTACGAAAGGGGAGTCAAATCTCCGCTCGCGCCGACCGATCCCTCGGCCGGGATGCGTGGCAAAAGGCGCAGGTTCAGCAACTCGCACAAGCGCTCGAGCAGCCTGGGGCGCACGCCCGAGTAGCCGCGGGCGAGGGACAGAAGCCGCGCGGCGACCACCGCCGCGGCCTCGGTCTCGTCGAGGATGCGTCCGGTCCCGCAGCCGTGAAAGCGCAGGAGATTTAGGGGAAGCATCTGCTGGAGTTCGTCGGGGATGACGTTCTCAAGCGACGCCCCGACCCCGGTGGAGACCCCATAGATCACCTGCCCGGCGCCGAGCGCGCGTTCCAGCGCCGCGACCCCCGCAGCCAGGCGCGCCCGATAGGCCGGATCCGGGTCGAGGGCGGCCTGCGCCCGGCCCTCGGCCAATGCCACGAGCTCCTCGATGCGCCGCGGCGAGCGCCCCACCTGGAGCGGCTGGCGGTCCGCATCCCCTCCCTGGACTGTCATGGCGCCACCTTATCGCAGCCTGCTCGCTGCGCCTGCAGCAAACGGGTTGCACGCAAAGCCGCCCGCGTCCCCGCGCGAGCGGCCGCGCCATTGGTCCGCGGCTTGCACCTGTTCCTGTACAGCCCTTGGAGGATGCCATGGCCGAACTGTGGGACCCCCTCGCCCCTGGATTCCCGAAGGATCCCTACGCCCACTACGCCCGCCTTCGCAGCGAGGATCCCGTTCACTACGTGGAGACGGCTACCCTTCGCTGCTTCATCGTGACTCGCTACGACGACGTCGTCGCCGTGCTCCGAGATCCTGCATACAGCGCTGAGAAGTTCTCCGAGCGGATGATCGCCGTGGATCCTTGATCAGCATCATGCCCGAGACGGCGCGACTAGATGCCGCTGCCGCAGCCGGCGGAATGGATGCCATCCGCGAGTTTGCCGGGCCGCTCCCCGTGATTGTGATCGCCGAGCTCCTCGGCGTTCCGGCCGCGGATCGCGAGAAGTTCAAGCGTTGGTCCGACGCGATGGTGCTGTTTATCGACGGAACCCTGCGGGATGCCGGACTCATGGAGACCGCGCGCGCGGCCCAGGCCCTGGA
>DATFYN010000057.1:0-5783 GCA_035315025.1 Myxococcota bacterium | reverse complement strand
CACCTCGCGGACCATCTGCGCACCGAGGTTCTCGAAGGGATCCTTGAGCTGGATCTCCTTCGCCACCGTGACGCCATCCTTGGTGATCGTGGGGGATCCCCAGCTCTTCTCGATCATCACATTGCGGCCTTTGGGGCCCAGCGTCACGCGCACGGCATCGGTCAGCTGGTCGACGCCGCGAAGAAGCCGCTCCCGGGCGTCCTGTCCATACTGGATCTGCTTGGCTGACATGATTCGGATCTCCTACTCGAGCACTGCAAGGACGTCGTCCTCGCGAATGATCAGGTGTTCGTCGCCCAGGACTTGAATCTCGGTGCCGGAATACTTGCCAAAGAGCACGCGGTCACCCTTGTGGACGTCGAGTGGCCGAAGCTTGCCGTCATCGTTGACTTTCCCTTCGCCGACGGCGATGACCCTGCCCTCCAGGGGCTTCTCCTTGGCGGTGTCGGGGATGATGAGTCCCCCCTTGGTCTTCTCCTCTTCCTCGATGCGCCTCACGAGGATGCGGTCGTGCAACGGTCTTACCTTCATCGTTTGCTTCTCCTTCAATGGTCTTCGCTGTGACCGGGTCTATGCAGCGAGCGTGTTACACGGAAACAGCAGCGGTTTTGTCTCTGCTGCTAAGTATACTTCGCTAGATAAGTTTATCAAGCAAGCATGCAAAATGCTTGATCGAGAACGCAAATTCGCCATACTGCGGCGCATGAGCATGAGGGCGGACAGTAGACGACCCCGGCGCACGCGCTCCAGCTTCGGAGGGCGGCCCAACGAGCTCGGCGGCCTCTTGGCCGATTTGCGTACGGCCAAGGGGCTCTCACTCCGGCAGGTCGAGGAGGCGACAGACAAGGCGGTCTCGAACGCGTACCTGAGTCAGCTCGAGAAGGGGAAGATCCGAAAGCCGTCGCCCAACGTGCTGCACAGCTTGGCGGCGGTCTATGGAGTGCCTTACGAGGTGTTGATGGAGAAGGTCGGCTACCTGCTGCCGTCCAAGGGCGGTGCGGCCGGGCGCCAGAGAAGGCTGGCTGCCTTCGCGATCGAAGATCTGACCGCTGAAGAAGAGGAGGAGCTCCTCAAGTATCTGGCGTTCCTTCGCTCCCGTAACCCATCGTCGTGAACCTCACGCGGTGGCTCACGTGGTCAGCCCCGACGAAGCAGACAGGGCGCTGAACCAAGCGAGGAGGTACTCATCTGGGGCTCTCGCCGCCGACTTGGACGGCCACAGGATGCACCGAAGGCGTCTCCGCGCTAGCGCAGGGCAGGCGCTGCGGGTCCCCGAGGATGCGACCCGTAGCCAGGACCAGCGTGATGTCCTTGCGACGCGCCTCGATTAGCGCACTCCGCACCTCCGCATCGAGCTCTCCGTTCTCGGCGATCGTGCCGTCATAGTCGAGCGCCAGAAGGCTAAGCTTCATCGACTACTGGTCGTTCGCCGATGTGCGCCGCCAGAAGCGCCGTAGGGAACGGCACCCATGTAGGGTCGCTGGGAAGGAGACATCGACCGCACCGCCTGCTCGAGCTCGTCGTAGGGCCGCTTATGCCGCGCGGGACCGCAAGCAAAACTGGTCTTGCCGTTGGCCTCTATCGGCCGGAGCGGCAAGTCCCTGTCCACCTCTTTAGTGGATTTGCACAGAGAAGGGCGCGCGATTCTCCCTACACACGGCTCTTTGGGCCGGGAAGCTCGTCGTAGTTAAGTCCGAGGTCGGCCACAATCTTTCGGACGACGTCGTCGTGCAGGTGCTTCTTTGTGCCTATGTCCGGTAGTTCTGCGCGGCCGTTCTTAAGACGTACCGTCACGCTGGCATGGCCAAGGCCACCCTTCCCGCGCTCATGGCGCTCGAAAGTGCAGCCGCGATCGGCCAACCATTTGCGGAAAGTGGCGCTTTCCATGGCCCAAACCCTACCGCGCTCTGCGGCATCGTCCACATCGCGGGGTTCATGGTTATCAGTCGTGGCTTCCCTGCCCAGGCCGAGAGAATACAAGAAGCGGAAATTGCACCGTATCGTCTCGAGCGGGCTGGCTGGCGATCGCGCATGAGCACGAGGCCACTTGTAAGGCGCGAAACGTTTGCTGGGAGCAGGACTTTGGTGCACGCCCCGAGAACTACCCTCGAACGCATTCCCTGGCACAAGGCTCGCGCCCCGAGGGCGGGTCCAGTCATTACAGCGATGTACCGGATTCAGCCGTGGATATAGCGCTTGAGATCTTCGATTTCGGTCTTGCGCTCCTCAAGCTCGTCGAAGAGTAGGTCGCGGATCGATACCGTGTCGACCACGACGCCCTCGGTCACGATGGGTAGGTGGCGGCAGCCTCCCTCGCGCATTTTAATGACGGCGACCATACGCTCGTCACCCGGGCCCGCTGTGATCGGGTCTCGGGTCATGACGGTGCGCAGTTGCGTGTGCGCTGGCGACGCGTCATTGACCACCACGCGCCGCAGGAGATCGCGCTCGCTAAAGATCCCTACCAGCCTTCCCGCCTCAACCACGAGCACGGCTCCCACGTGATGGTCGGCCATGACGCGGACCGCCTCGGCGACCATTTGATCCGGGCTCAAGGTGTTCACGACCGGGGAGCGTCTTCGGAGGATCTCGGTTAAACGAGTCATCGCCTGCCTTCCCACGGTGGAAAGTCTCGATTCTCCTCCATCCGCGGCAGCGAGACAAGCCGTCTCCCGAGAGCTCCGCCAAAGTTCGGAGAGGTCACCCCCACGGCCTCCAACTACGCGCTTGGCGAAAGCGCGGAGCCGACTGCGGGACAATCACGATGCCTACGAGATCGGCGTCGCTACTCTCCGGGGGATGGGGATGCCTCCCTGGCCAAACTCACCGGCTCGGTGTTGGTGCTTCAACTGCGAGGTCGCATCCCCCTCCCTTTTTCCAGCAACGCTAGAATTTGGCCCGATATGCTCCAAGGGGATAGGCGGCGGCGAGCGTGCGCGAACGGCATTGTCTTGGAGGCACAAGCGGCGTACGGTGAGATTCGACAAGGTGTCAAACACCTGGAGAAATCGATCGCCGAGATCCAGCGTGGCTTGCGCAAAGCCGAGCACAAGATCGAGGCCGACGCACGTGCTCGGATTCGCGAACTGCGCAAGGACGCGCGTGCTCAACTTAACCTCTTGAAGTCTAATCAGAGCGCCGCTGCACGTAGCCTCAAGAATCTATCGGCCGCGGGGGGAGAGTCTTGGCGGGAAGTCAAGCCGTCCGCTGACTCCATCCTCGCGGATGGCCGAGCGACTGCTGCTGCGGTGGCCGACCGTTTCCGCAGTGCCTTGGGAGGCTGAGTACATTTCGGGAAGCGGATGCAGTTGTGCACGATTCAAATGGAGTCACCCCGAGGGAGTTCGAGCTCCTTCCACTCGCCGCCGGCACGCGCGAGCCCCGATGGTCGATGCTCGAGAGCGGGAGTCCGTCGAGAGAGGATCCAGAGTTTCGTGCGCCAACTCGATCCGACGAGGAGATCGCCTTTTTGGAGGGAGGCGGTTCGTGCGGTAGCTTCCGTCCTGTCCGGGCTCCGTACTACCAGGCACTCAGACATAGTTGCCAAGCGGCCTCATGTGAAGAGGGAAGCTCCTTCACGATTTACCTGATCCCAGGACCGCTGCTGGTCGCCCAGCGAGAAGCCCCGCCTGAATCGCCTCGGTTGCACCGAATTTTTCGGCGCGCAGCGGGGCCGGGTGCGCGAATGAGGCCACCATGCACGTGCGCGAAATCAGTGATGCATCGCTACTCGTGAGCTGCATCTTGTGCGATCGGCTCCATCGACCCGAAGATCCGCTCGAGTTCCACCCCGTTTGCGCCGCCTGCGCCGGAAGGTACCCGATGGCCTCGCCGGGCATGCGTCGAGCGCTGCCGCTCAACCACGTGACGATCGATGAGATGGTGCCCCGAACGTCGCCCGGCACCTTCGCACTCGGTTACATGGACGGCGGCACGTTCATGGCGTTCTACGTGGGCCGCTCGGACTCCGACCTAAACCACTCCCTGCACGACTGGGTGGGCATGCCGAGCAGATACAAGACGTATGCGCCCTCCACTAGGGCGGCGTGTGGGCTTCGACACCGGGGACTCCTATCTCTGGGCCCGCCGACATTCCGTCGCGTCGGGAGCGATGTGGCAAGCGCGTACTCGCGCTTCGTATTCGGGTACGCGGGCTCCAGCAGGGCGGCGTTCGACAACGAGTGTCGCGATTACCACGCCCTCGGGGGTAGCGACGACGGTCTCGATAACGAGCATCACCCGGTTCCGCCTTCCGGCAGCCTGTGGGAGTGCGCCGTAGACGGCCGCTGAAGATCGAGTCTCTAGACGCGGCACGACGGACCCCATGAGAAGGTCCATTTAGACCGACGAAGGGCCTGCCGCCGCGCCGAACAATATCGAGACGCCGGCAACATCGACGCCCGTATCGCACTGCACCAGCGCTTCAGCATCAACTTCTACAGAGGCTAGCAATGGGTCTTTTACCTGCTCCCGAAGCAGAGAGATCTTCGAGCTCTAGACTTGGGTGCATGGTTCAAGCATGGGTGTAGACTCGCCCTGGAAAAAGAGACCGTCACGGTGATCGAGTCTGTGGACGATCCCAAGATGCTACTCACCCGACTGTGGGCGTCGGCGGCGCTCTCGGCCCACTATCTGCCTTCGATTCATCGACCCTTACGGGGATACAGTCTTTAATCAGCTTCAGCTCCCAGTTCTCTCTTGGAGAGGCCGGCCGCTTTGTTTCCAGGCAAGGCGATGGGTATCTACCATGTAACCATCCGAGGGAAGGTCTACAGGGTCGAGGCCTGGGGACCCAGAGATGCCTTGGGCGTAGCACTAGACCTTTACGCGCAGGAACGTCGTGCGCGAGCTGGCAGACTCAAAGCAGTGGTCCGGCGCAATGGCGACCACCCTGTGGTGCTCCGCGTACTGCTCACCAGGGCTGTAGATCCAAAGGACCAGATCGAGAAGTGGGACTTCCAATGGGAGTAGCGGGTCCCATCCGTTCAGCTCGAGCTTTTCGACGATCACAATGAAGATGCCCAGGAGCACCTCATAGGGTTCCTCCCAGTACCAGTCCACGATTGCACAGCCGTTCTCGACGGCATCCCGCGCCGCACGATTCGGAAGCATCGCGTGTGCGAGGATGGCAATCTGGGGCCGACGAAACTGGCGCGGGCATTGGCCGAGCAGCTTGGCTCAAGGGGAATCGCGGGCTCGCCGATGCGATTGAACGTGCGCGGAGCGCCTGGGAACGGCGGTGGCGGCTCCGCTCATGCCGCGCGAAGCTTATCCCTCCCCGCCTTCGTCGTGGTGATTATCCTCAGGGTTCACGGCGAAAAAAGCCTCCGCGGCCCGCTGTGCGTCCTCAAGTCTTCCGAACCTCGTTCTCCCTTGAAGAGTTTGAGTGATTCGCGACTGCACGTCCTCATCCATCCCAAGCAACACAAACTGGCCGGTCAGCTCGCCCTTGCCGCTCACAATCGCCACTCGGCGGTCGTCGGGAGCGAACCAAAAGGGGCCCATGTGCCAGGGAGGATCGATGTCTATCCCCTCTCTCCATACCTTCGCGCCGGCCATGCTCATGCTGCGCCCTCCGGCTCATCGCCAGCGAGTAGCAAGTCGATCTCCGCGTCGATCAGCACGCGCTTGCAGTCGCGACTGCCGTCCTTCGCCAGGATGCGGTCGGCGCGCTCGAGGAGGATCTCTACGACGGGGCCGTCGCGTGACGCACCCGGGACGTGGCGCACGAGGTCGGCGAGGCGCAGTGCTTCGGTGACGACCACGCTCAGGCCGCACCCTCC
>DATFYN010000056.1:0-2815 GCA_035315025.1 Myxococcota bacterium | reverse complement strand
CGATCGGATAGGCGCTGCACACGCCTAGGAGCATGCCGCCGACCCCCCCACCAACTCCGAGGAGTAGTCCATCAATCAGCGTAAGCGCACGCACCTGCCTCCGGGTGGCTCCCATGGCGAGGAGCGATGCCAGCTCGCGCGTCCTAGCGGTCACGGCGCTCAGCATAAGATTCCATACGGCGATTCCGCCGAGGAGCGCCGTCATGATCGAAATGCTCGCTAGGATCCCTTGAAATCGGCTCAGCAGGCGACTTGCAAAGCGCGCGAGATCGTCGCCGTAGACGAAGAAGAGTGACTGGTCACCGCCCGCGCGTTCACGGATCTGGGTAATCACAGTTTCTGGATCGCCTTCTGTCCAGAGGACCAAGTCCCGCGATCCGCGGCGGGGCCACAACTCATCGAAAACAGCAATGTCGATGTTTAGAGATCCTGCTGGTCCCGCGTAATCACGAATGATACCCGCGACGCGGAAGCTCCTGGCCCCCTTGGGCGTATCCAGCGTGATGGATTCTCCGGTGGACACGCCGAAGTGTCGAGCGAACTGATCGGAAATGGCAATCTCCCCGGAAGCCACCGCTTCGGCAACCGCGCGGGGCTCACCGCCCACGACCGGCAATCGGCCGAATCGCGCCAGGACGTCCATGCTCCCAGCCGCGAGCAGCACCTCCTCATCCCGGTACAGGACCTGCTCCCCCACGTGGTCGAAAACGCCCCGAACACCCGGGGTTTCGCGAATGATCCGCACTGTTTCCGGTGAAATCGGCTCCTCGGGTCTCGCACTCAGAAGCGCCCCGGCCGTCACGAGGACGCCGCCCCGAAATTGGCTCTCCATCCATCCATCAAGTGTATGCGCAGCACTCTGCGCAACAGTGAGACTGATCATCACGCCGGCCACGACTCCCCCGACGCACACGAAGGACAGCGCAGTCTCGGTGGGGCGAGCTGCCAGCGAAGCGCCCGCAAGGCGCCCTACACCCGGGAATACGATTTCGATCAGGGACCGCAGCCACTGGAGTAATCGTGGCAATACGAAATGAGCGAAAAGCCCGAGTGCGATCAGGCCCGCAGCCAAGATGGCCGCGACGCGAGCGAGCGGCGGTGCGTGCGCAAAAAGCGTCAATAAGCACAGTGCTGCGATTACAGAGAGCGCGAGGGGGAGCCCCCTCCAACGTGATGAGGTTCGATCCTCGTCGTCCTCTCCTCCAAGAAGCGCGTCCAGGGGTGACGATCGCGTCGCCCGCCAGGCGGGCTCGAGGACTCCGCCGAAAGCCACGACTCCTCCGACCACGGCGGCGGTCACGACGGTCGACGCCCTGAATTCGAGGTGCTGAAGCTCAATCCCTTGCAGAAAACCTGAGATCCATGAGAGCCCTCTGAGGAAGCCTTGCGAGAGGAGTCCACCGATCAGAAGCCCAACTCCTCCACCCAGGACCGCAAGGAGCGCTGCATCCAGGTAGAGAAAGCGTCGGACCCGACGCGGCTCCAGACCTGCCGCACGAAGGAGCGCGAGTTCCTGAAGTCGGCGATCCACAAAGAGCGACAGGGCACTGTAGGAGACGAGCGATGCGACGACGATCGCAACGAGCATCAGAGCCGAAACCACGACCCGAATCATTGTGAGGGCGCCCTCGATCCACGTGTCATGGGCCGCCGAACGCCGGACAGTTGCACGCCCTCCAAGCGCAGCGCGCATAGCCCCCATCACTGCATCTACGGATGCTCCTTTGGAAGCAACCACATCGATCCGATCCAGCCAACCGCTGCGACCGAGGATGGCTTGGAGCGCGTAGACATCCATCACCGCAATCTGACCGCCGTACGCTTCGGCCAGGCCTTTCGGTGAGAGCACACCCCGAACCGTGAGGGTGAGCGGCCTCTTGCCCGACCGCACCGGCAACGCATCGCCCGTCCGAAGATTTAGTCGCTCCGCGAGCAGCCGAGAGACGACGACCGAATCCGTCCCAGCAATAAGCCGTAACGGATCCTCGACAGTCGCCTCACCCGCGTACGCACGAATGCTTGGGTCGGCCAGCAGGTCGACGCCTAGCACATGAATCGAGGCGCCCGCGGCATCTCTTCGGTCTACGCGGAACGTCGCCTGCACGAATGGCACTGCGATAGAAACGCCAGGTGTGGCTACGACAATCTCTAGCAGATCCTCTGAGACCCCGAGCGTACCCCCCACGACCTCAATCTCTGCGGCTCCCGCGAGCTCCCGGGCAGTCCGCTGAAGCTCGCCTTCGGCGCTGCGGGAGCTCATCTCAAGCGCGGTCGCCAGCGTGACGCTGGCCGCGATTGCGCAAACCGTGACTAGAGAAAGCGCTCGGTGCCTGCCGAGGTGCGTGCGAACCGCGAGCAGGAGAGGAAGCGGGAGCTTGGGGTGCGGCCTCATCAGCTCACTCCGCTGGACCGACCTGGGCTCCGGCCCTGCACCCACTCGCTCTCGCCATGGCGTAAAGGCTCATTCTCTGCGCGCGAGACGCGACGCCGGCGCGTCGCTCTCCACGCACCCGTCCCGGACGATGACCACGCGATCCGCGTACGAGGCCGCCCGCAAATCGTGCGTGACGAGTACGATAGTTACTCTTCGCTCATCGCATGCGCGGCGCAGCAGTTCCAAAATCTCCCCGCCCGTTCGGGAGTCAAGATTCCCGGTGGGTTCGTCGGCGAGAATGAGCCGAGGGTTCACAACAAGCGCCCGCGCGATCGCGACCCTCTGCATCTCTCCCCCAGAGAGCTCTGAAGGAGCGTGGCTTGCGCGGTCGACCAGACGAAGTGTCTCGAGCAGGGGCTGAACCTGCCCCCGAACCGCAGC
>DATFYN010000055.1:0-6819 GCA_035315025.1 Myxococcota bacterium | reverse complement strand
ACCCTCGATGGCGCCTCTCAGGGCAATCTCGCCGCTCTGAGAACTATCCCTGAACCGGGAGCGAGACTTCTCAGGCCGGCCATTCGGGACGCCGCTCCGAAACCGCGTGCCCAGGCGGAACTACCGATCGATCGCAAGCTGGAGTGCTGCGGCGAAGATCCGAACCAAAGCGATCGTGTGCATTCAGGAATTGGAGAATCAAGGCGGTGTCAGTTTGTCGCCCATGTCGAACCCTCCGGCTCCAACTCAGCGATGTGTCTCGCGATCTTGGTTTTCCCTCCGGAGAAAACCGCGCCGCGTGTCACAACATCCGGTTGGACATCCGCGTGATCGCTCGGGAATCCCGAGAACCCTACGGTGGCTCTTTATCTTGCCGTGTATGACTTCGTCATCCTCGGAGGGTGCGCCTGCGCTGTGTAGGCGTTGCCAACTCGGGGCTGCACGGGTCTCCTTCAGTCTCCGGTACTGAGGGAGCAGCGCAGGCGCACGCGCACGGAGAGTCCCGAGCGCCTTGCCCTGTGGGGACGGCCGTTCGAACGCATGAGCTTCGAGCTCGAAATCTTTCCTGGCCGCCCTTCGACCCACCCGGATGCGCCTCGAGCGCGAATAGATGCGTGTCGTGTTCCCCGTGCGCTGGCCTGGCCAGTGGTTCCCATCGGGACTCTCCAAGAGGAGAGAAGTCATGTACTACGGCCTCGATGCCCACAAAGCCTTCATCCAAGTCTGCGAGCTCAGTGACGACGGACGACGCCGCAAGGACTACCCGATCGGCGCCACCGCGGAGGCCCTCGAGGCCTTCGCGGAGCGCCTGGGTCCGAGCGACCACGTCGTCCTCGAAGCCACCTTCCACACCTGGGCGATCCACTCGATCCTCACGCGGCGTGCGGGCTCGGTGACGGTCGCCAACCCATACGAGGTGCGCTGCATCGCCAAGGCACGGGTCAAGACGGACAAGATCGACGCCTACATCCTGGCCCAGCTGCTGCGCACGGGATTCCTTCCCGCCGTGCAGATGCCGAGCGAGGAGACCTGGGCCCGCCGCCAGCTGATCTCCCACCGGCGACTCCTCGTGAAGCAGCGCACGGCGGCCAAGAACTCGATCCGCGCCGTGCTGAACCGGCGGCTCATCGAGCATCCCTACGGGCCCACGCTCTTCAGTGAGACGAACCGCGCCTGGATGGCGAGCCTCGAGCTGCCCGTGACGGAGCGCTTCATCCTCGACAACGCGCTCGCGCTCCTGCGCCAGCTCGAGGAGCGGCTCGAGGTCGTGGACGAGAAGCTCCTGCGCCTCGCCTCGGTCGACCAGGACGTGAAGCTGCTGGTGACCATCCCCGGCATCCAGGTCACCGTCGCGATCGGGTTCCTGGCGGCCATCGGGGATGTCCGCCGCTTCCCCTCGCCCGACCGGCTCGCCTCATACTTCGGCCTCGTGCCCAAGGTCCGGCAGTCGGCGGACCATTGTCGCCACGGCCATATCACGAAGGCCGGCTCCGCCTCTGCACGCTGGCTCGCCATCGAGGCGGCGCAGATCTTGTCGAAAGGCAGCTCGCCGCTCATCGCGAGCTACCACCGACTGCGCCGCAAGAAGGGTCACAACGTCGCCGTGACAGCGCTCGCGCGGAAGCTCGTAGTGGTGGTCTGGCACGTGCTGACGCGCCGCGAGCCCTACCGCTACGCACCGGCGACGCAGACCCGCAAGAAGCTCCGGCGGCTCGCCCTCGGTGCCCCTCGCACACCGAAGGGCAACGTCCCGGAGTCGCTCGAGGCAATCTACGCTGAGGCCGGGCTGCCTGAGCTCTCGCCGCCCGCTCCTGGCGAGCGGCGCGCCGCGCGCAGCAACCGGATCGCGCTCACTCGCATGCGCACTGCGGGAGACCTTCAGAGCCGACGGGAAAAGCGTATGCAGGAGGAGAAGTTGAGAAAGGAATTGACGAACTCATAGGTGCACTCCGCATTCGCTCCGTGATTCTGCAGGCCAAGACTGTGTCCTCGAGCCGATCACGCTTGGCTCCCGCCATGCTGGACGTCAGCGTGCATCGGGGACGTCTCAACGGCTGGCCGCATTGCGCCAGAACCCGACCGCGCCTAGGGCGCGCTAGTGAAGCTTCGCGCCACGCCGACCCGCGCGTTTTCATCACGTGGAGCGCCGCAATCTCGTTGGTCGGCTGGGCAATTGACTCGCGCGTCAACGCTACTGACTTCATGGAGGAATAGGCCCCGCACAGAGAGAACAACGCGTCTGATCTGGCGCGACTTCGCTTCGTGAAACCACGTAGTGACCGCGCGATCGGACCAGTGAATCCGTCGCGCGACCGCTGACGGATTTCTCGGAGCAGGAGCAAGGTCGCTACACTGTGCCCGCGCCCGAGGAGGTCGTTCCCTCATCCGATCTTCACGCTGCGCCCGCGCCACGGCGTCCGCGTCACGCTGCACCGTAGGCATTAACTCGCAGGCGGTCGGGGCGCTTTCTCCCCTGATGCTGCCTGTGCCCTGGGACACTGGCTCCACTTCGGCGAGTCGCAGTGACTCTGCGGTTGCCGCCTTCGCACAGGGTCCCGCGTGTACCCACGAGCAGGGCACCCGTCGCGCGGGGTGGGATCAGTGGAGAAAGCCTAATGCCACCGAGCAGGAACGCGCCTGGGACTCCGCCCACCGTTGGACGCACAGGCAATCGGCCTGGAACGGCCGCGGAGCGTGAGGCTACATAGAAATACGGATACGAGGCCGATGCCCTCGAGCACATGCGTTGACCCGACTCGTGCGACGTAAGTCTGTGCGATAAGAGGCTTTGTCTGGAGCGGTGAACACTGTTCACCTCCCGTTCTCTCGGTCCCATACCCATCCCGTGCGGTGCGTACTACGACTGCCCCGGGCGGACCCGATTCCGGTCGCGACTAGGGCGCTGCACGCATCAGATGCTCACCTTTAGATTGCCCTCGACCAAGCGCTCCGTCACGCCGATCCAGTGGTGAACAGGTGTTCAGCGGCCCCGCGCCTGAAGTCTCCACGAGTGTGTGTCGATTCTGCTTGACCAAAGTCGGTGGAGCCGCGTAGGTTCTGCCGACCTCAGCAGCCGTGAAGACCCAGTTTCAAGGTGCGGAGGGTTGTGGGTCCGGTGACTCGGCGTGCGAGCGCCCCGCCGAGCGTGGGGGGGTCGAGCGCTTGCGATCTGGCCAGCCGCATGCCCCGAACGACGGGAAACAGCAGACGGCCCTCCCGAAGCCGCACCGCCTCATGGCAGCGCTGGCTGCCGTCGGGCTCCTCGCCGCTGCGGAGTCGGCTGCAGCCATTACCACGAGTCACCTCACGACCGACGCCCAGCTGACTCAGCTCCTCCCCACCAAGCTCTTCGTCGCGGAGGGCCGCATCGGCGACCGCAGTGGTCATGCAACGTTCGAGCTCGATATCGGTCAGGATACGAACGCCCCGGTCCAGACCGCAGACTACAACTGACCCAACGGGATTGCCGTACCGTTCACGGTCACCTACGACGGCACCACGGCACGCCTCATCGTTGGCTCGAATACCCTCTCATATCAGCCGACGCAGTCGCCCGGGGGCGACTTCTTCGTGCGCACTCGGGCCGCAAAGAGCGGGGCGTCGATCCGCGTCGACACGCTCGTCCTGAACGGCGTCTCGATCTCGGATAGTTCCTCGGCCAGCTACACCGTGAACAGCGGCCTCGACATCCTGCGCGTGCAGGGCGCGAGCCTTGCCGCACCCTTCACTCTCACGGGAAACGCCACGCTTTCCTGGAACGCCTCGAACCAGCCCACGCAGTCACAGCTCGCCTTCCAGGTGAAGTTCGGGCCCCCGAGCGCCACGCCGCCCACCGTGCACATCACGTCGCCCACCGCGGGGACGCTCTTCGGCAAGAGCCCCGTTACGGTGACGGGCATGCTCTCGGGCACCGCCCCAGTGACGGTTTCAGTGAACAGCGTTCAGGCGACCGTTCTCGGGGACAACCTTCACGGTGCAGGTCCCGCTTGTGGAGGGCGCGAATACGCTCACGGCCACGGCCACGAACACTGCGGGCACGGCAAGCGACCATGTCGCCGTGACGCTCGATACGACGCCCCCGGTCGTCACGATTACCGCTCCCCCAGACGGCTTTGCAACGACGCTTAGCTCCGTGACGGTAACGGGGACGGTTCAAGACGCGAGCCCGATCTCGAGTTTCACGCTCAATGGTCAGAACGTCACGCTGAGTAGCGGGGCGTTCTCGGCTTCTGTACCGCTCGCCCTCGGGTCCAACCCGATCGTGGCGCAGGCCACCGATGCCGCGGGCAATACTGGCTCGGCGCAGATCAGCGTGATCCAAGGCGTCGCTCCGACCGTCACGATCACGGCCCCGGCGAACGGGCTTCTCACCAACCGGACGCCGACAACGGTCACGGGCGCGGTCGCGGGCACGGGCCCTGTCACGGTTTCTGTGAATGGGGTCGCAGCGAGCGTCTCCAACGGGCACTACACGGCGAGTGTGCCGCTCTTGGAAGGTGCGAACACGCTCACGGCCACAGCGACGAATGCCTTCGGCTCCGCCAGCGCAGCAACCAGTGTCACCCTCGACACGACACCTCCGGTCGTGACGATCACCACTCCCGCCGACGGCTCGCTCACGACTAAGGCCCAGGCCGTTGCGACTGGAACCGTGACGGACGCGAGCCCCATTGCCAACTTCTCGGTCAACGGGCAGACGGTCACTCTCACGAACGGCGCCTTCACTACAACCGTTGTGATGGTCGAAGGGGCGAATGCAATCACAGCGACCGCCACGGATGCCGCGGGCAATACGGGTTCTGCCAAGGTCACCGTGACCCGAGGCGACGTGCCGACGGTGACGATCAATTCGCCTGCGGACGGGAGCTTCGGGAATCATACGCCGATCGCGGTGATGGGTACGATCTCGGGCACATCTCCCATCACTGTCACGGTGAACGGCGCCGCGGCGTCCGTCTCGGGGACCAGCTTTACGGCCTCGGTGGCGCTTGCCCAAGGCGCGAACCCGATCACGGCCACGGCGACCAACGCCTTTGGATCCGCCACGGCCTCGGTGACGACGACGCTCAACACGACGCCGCCTGTCGTCACGATCACCCAGCCCGCAAATGGTGCCAGCTTCACCACGCAGCCTATTTCGGTGACAGGCACGGTGCAGAGCGCGAGCCCGATCACCGCAATCGCTCTTAATGGCTCGCCTCTTGCTCCGGGGACCTCGTTCTCGACCACCAGCGGTCTTAGTCAGGGCTCCAATACGCTGACCGTGCAAGCTACCGACGCTGCCGGGAATGTCGGCTCGGCAGCGGTCACGGTGACCTACTCCCCTGTGGCGCCGCTCTCCATCACGATCGCGACGCCCCCGAACGGTGCAATCCTTTCCTCGCCCGCAATCCCCGTGGCAGGAACCGTCAATGACCCCACCGCCCACGTTGCGGTGAACGGCTTCTATGGGGTGGTGACCGGCACGGCGTACGTGGCCCCCCTGGTCTTCTTGCAAGAAGGCCCGAATACGCTCGTGGCCACCGCGACGCGGGGGACGCAGACGGCCTCCGCACAGGTCACAGTGACTTTCCACAAGCCGCCGCAGGTCTTGATCACCTCACCCCCCGATGGGGTACGGATCTCCGCGGCGCAGACCGACGTCTCGGGGGTGGTGGATGAGCTCACGGCCCGCGTCGACGTGAACGGCGTTCTCGCGAACGTCGGAGCCGGTGGAAAATTCACGGCGCCCGCGGTTCCCCTTCAGCTTGGACCCAACACGCTGACTGCGCGCGCGGTAGACGCACAAGGGGCCCAGGGCACAGACCATGTCACCGTGACGCGCGACGACGGATCGACCCCGCTCTTGCGAATCGTCCTCGTCGATCCGACGCGTTTCCGATTCGATCTTGCCAACCCCGGTCCGTCTCAGGTGGTGATCGCCCACACGCTGCAGGAGTTCCAGGCGTCACTCAGCGCCACGGGTGTGGGTGCATCTCAGTTCGTGCCGCCGACTACGGACATCGCCGTGGGAGCCTCCAGCGTCGTCCATGTCTACGTCTTCGCCGAGAGAGGTGGCGACGTGACGATCCCGCAAGTCCCGAGCTTTGACGCACTCCCAACCCAGACTCTCCAGCCCATCGCCGGGCTCTCGGCCGATCTAACCAGCATCGGCCTCGACCCAGGGCTTGTGCTCCAGCTCCTCCCCACGGACTTCGAGGCGCAGTTCTTTACGCGCTTCGATCTCGTCCTTCGTCCGCAGAACTCATGAGGAGGGCAGGCGGAAATATGTGCGAGGGAAGGCGCCGGGGTGCGCTTAGAGCCCTCGTCCTCGCGCTCGCAGCAGTGGCAACTCGACCTGCTGCCGCGCAGATCACAGGGCCCATCGTGCTGCAGGCGACCTCGGGCGCGGCGACCGACACGCTGCCCATCGTGGTGGATCTCACAGCACCGGTCATCCTCTTCACCTCTCCTGTCTCTGGATCGGTGATTGCGGGGACGGCGGTCACCGTCACCGGCACGGTGACAGACGCTGAGGACCCGGCAGGCTCAGGAGCACCGCGGCCCATCTTCTCGCAGGCGCATTGGTTCGCCTTCGATGTCAACGGTGTACAGATCGGGCAGGGATCTGTCCCCATCATCTCAGGCCGCTTTACGATCCAGGACATCGCGCTGGGTGCCGGTTTCAACCAAATCGAGGTGACGGCGCTGGATGAAGCAGGCAATATCGGCTTTGGATCCACAGGGGTGATCACCGACCCCAATGCCCCCCCTGTAGCCGTCGTCGCACCCCTTGCAGGTTCGGCGACCCTCGACCCCAGCACGTCGGTGGATCTTGAC
>DATFYN010000054.1:0-11719 GCA_035315025.1 Myxococcota bacterium | reverse complement strand
TGCACCAAGCGAAGCTCGGCCTCCCACCCTTCGAGGCGAGCTTGTCGACCACGGATTTCGTGAGCTTCGGCATCCCCCTCCTTGCTTACTTGGGTTTGCTTTTGACTTCCAGAGCCTAAAGTAAGCGAAAAAATAAGCTAGAAAAAGGAAAAAAGGGAGGATAGGAGCGCACGTGGGGGTACGCCGTGCGCTTTGGATTTCTGGGCAATCTTTATGAATTTACTTGGAATATCGATTACTTGGGGTGTAAGTCATCGACTTCAAATGGTCGGGCCGGCGGGATTTGAACCCACGACCTCCTGAACCCCATTCAGGCGCGCTACCAAACTGCGCTACGGCCCGAACCAAGATCTTGAGTAGCGATCCACAAGCGCTCTGTCGACGGGCGCCTTACTCGAACGTCACATAGCGAGTCTCGGCGCCAATCTGCACGGTTCTCTCGATGACACGGCCGTCGGGCATTCGCGCCTTAAAGACATGACTACCGGGCACAAGGGGCACGCCTGCGATCGGCGTCTCTCCCAACTCCACGCCATCCACCTCGATCGTGGCCCACGGCGTGGCATTGATGTGCACGGGGATCGGCGTGACCGGAACCTCTGCGACACGAGGGGTTGAGGCCGAGGGGCTCGAAGGCTCAGGCTCGACGGATCCCGAAGAGCCTGGCGCCTGGGTTTCGGGTTGCGCCGCGCGAGGAGAGTCCGGCTCCTTCGGCTGAGAGGGTTCAGGTGCGGAGATGCCCATTGGAACAGCGCTGGCCGCCTCGGGTGGAGCTTTCGCGGACGTTGGAGATCCCGTGTCGATCGCGGGTGCGGCGGCTGGCGGGACAGTGGGAGCGTTACGCAGGAAAGGAATCGCCAACGCGATTGCTCCCCCGAGGCCGAGCACTGCGATCAGAATCCTTTGCCAATGGAGCCCACCGGTCGGGGTCTCCGGGATGAGTGCCCGTTTCGCGACCGGCTGGGTCACGGAAGTGCGTCGGGCAGCCGGCGGGGACGGGCGTTCGCGCGGCTGGGGCTCAGGAGTTGGTTTCACTGGCATTGGCGGCGCGGGAGAAGGTATCGGACGGAACTCTCGTGCCGGGGGCTCGCTCTTCGGCTGCGACGGGGACAGCGTCGCCAAAAGACGCGGGACAGCTGGCACGGGCTTCGTCCCGGGAGCGACGGGGACAACTGCTGGAGCGGCAGGACCGGGCGGAGTGGCCACTTCCAGCCGCCCCGTGGGTTCGATGGGCAGGACGTCGCGAGCGCGTATGCTTGCGGTCATACGGGCAGCGAGGCCCGCTGCGTCTTCTTGGGCGAGCAGCGTCTCGAGCGCCTCCATCGGGAGCGCAGCCTTGCCAACGCGGAGGAACTCGCTGGCCAGTGCCTGCACGGCGCGCGGGATTCCGTTTGACCGGCGAAAGATCCGGTCAATGACTTTGGCGTCGAGGCGACCGCGCTCATCGGGGGATACCCCTCCCCGCTGAAGGCGCGCTCGGATGTAAAGCGCGGTCTCTGCCGCACTCATCGGGGCCTCTAACCTCACTCGCTCCACACGCGCGCCAAAGCGCGTGACCCACGGCCCAAAGGAGGCATCCTCCATGTCGGCCGCGACGATTTGGAGCGCGCCGCGGGAGCCCGCTGCAAGGGCTCCGATGCGTTCGGCGGTATCCGGTGGAATGGCGCTCGCATCGTCGATCAAGAGGGCAAGCGGCGTCCCCGCTTGAGCGAACCCTTGGGCAGCTGCGAGAAGGGCCGCTTCGGCGTCGCCGTTCGCGGGCGCAGACACACCGAGGAGCCCAAGAATCCAGCTACAGAGTTCTGCCCCAGAAAGCGCAGCGTACGCGATATACACACAGCGCACTCGCCCAGCGAGCCTTCGCTCCACAACACGAAGGAGCAACGTTTTTCCGATTCCCGGGGGCCCCGTGAGCACAACCGGAAACTCGCCGGCAAGCAGAGCGCGCTCGAGCTCGGCAAGTGCCCGCTCGGTGGCCGCGCGCGGCATATAGGTCTCCGGATCCGCCGTCATGCCAAACGGGTCGGGAGTGGGAATGCTCACGGGGGAGAAGCCGCCTGGGAGGCGTCCGCGGGTGGCGCCGCGGTCTCCACCAACCAATCGCGTACCGGGGGTGACGCCCCTGGAAAGTCGATCACCCGTAGGCGCAGGAGAGTTCCGGCGGGGAGCACGACGGGCACATCGAGGGGTGGTGTGAGAGCCAGCTCGACCGTTGCGGGTCCCGCATCGACGCGCACCGGACGCTCTCCTGCCACGCCGTCGGTAGGCTCCCGGGCCGGACCCGCCGGAGCGGCCACCAGTCGAAACGAAACTGGATCCGTATCCGTCCTGCGGGACACGGAGGCCGGGAGCCCACTCGGCAGCACGGGAGAGCGAAGACAGGCGGGGACCGAGCCGTCCCCCAGCACCACGAGGTCCAGCGTCGCACCCGTCGCAAGGAGCTTCTCCCCGGCCGCGCAAGGGTCACCGCCGCATTGCGCGACGAGGTCCGTGAAGACGACGACCCGTGTGCGCTCGGCCACTTTCTCCGCGGCGAGCGCGGTTGCGACGCTATCGAGTGTCGAAGCCAAAGAGGCCTCCGCGGCGGGGGTCAATTCCTCTGCGCGGAGGGCGAGCACTGCGGGGCGGCCGCTTTCGGGTCCAAGGACAAGCAGCGAAGCATCGCAAGCCGCGCCAGTCGCCCCGAATGCCACGAGCGTGGCCGGAACGTCCGGAGGGATACTGCGCAGCAGCTGTGCCGCGCCTGCCCGGGCGGCGTCGAGATTCGACGACTTTCCCCGGGTGGCGGCGGCCATGCTCGGGGTCACGTCCATCACGACTTCGACCCGCGCGGGGCGCGCCTCTCCCGGCTCGGGCGCAAGGCCGCGGGCTACGTCCACTTCGAGCCACGCCTTCGGCGGTGGGGGTGCGACGCAGCCTGCGACCCCAAGCAGCGCGAAGGCTGTGAGCGGTCGGATCCAAGGTCCGGGTCTCACGGTGCATCCCCGGACGCCGCCGCGCGTGCCGCATCAAACGCACGAACGACCTTCGGCGATGTGTTCGCCCGATCGAGGCGCAGGCTCGGGTCGGTCTGGATTGCGCGCTCAAAGGTTGCGCGTGCGTCCGCGTCCTTGCCGAGCGCGACCTGCGCCGTGCCTGCGATCACATCGGCCCGCGCGCGCCGCTGGCGCAGTGCTGCTGGATCACCCGTGCGTGGAACGGCCTCTCGCGCCTTGGCAGCCTTCTTGAGTGCTTCCTCGAAGTGGGCTTGGCGAACGAGCCCCTCGGCTTCATCGAGAAGGCCGTCGGCCACGAGCGGACTCTCCTCGGGTGCCGCACGAGGTGGCTGCGGAGCCAGGGAAGATCGTGCAGGTGACCCAGCCACTGGCCTTGCCGCTGCGTTTGCCACTCGCGTCGGCAACGCGACGCTGATCGGGTTATCCAGTCGCCCGAAAGCGGAGTCTAGGTCCGGGGCGGCGGCTGTGGCTTCGCCGGGCTGGTGCACGACCTCGGGCGCGTGTACGCGGAGGGGAGCGATTCGGTTCACACCTTCCCGCGCGTCGTCGCGCTGAGGGTCCAAGCATGCGACGTGGAGCCACACCCTGTAGGCGTCACCGGGGGCCAAGGGCTCGAGCTGGAGCGCCAGTGCCGCAAGCTCGTCGGCGCGCAGATGGGCGAAGTGCGCCGTCATCTCATCGCTGGACGCCGACGTAGGAAGCGGGCTCGGTTCCCCCGGCCACGGCTCACAGTCCGCCCAGGCCTCGGGCGCGGCAAACAAGGCCGCGCAGAGCGCAAGGCTGAAGCGCTTACCTAGGCCGCGAAGGCGCATCACCGCGATTCTAGAGCAGTCCTTGGGAGTCGGGTGGCTTGACCCCGGCTCTCCCGCCCGCCTACCCTCCGCGGAGTCGCGTTGCGCAGCGGAGGATCCTGGGATGGCCGAGCCGCAGGTGCGAGCGCGGATCCGCCGGATTGTGGTGCGTGTCCACGTCGGCACCGATCTGCTCGCGGCCTCCGATGATCCGCTCTTTCTCGAGCTCCACGGGCCGGTCGGCCGCGAGTTCCGCCTGGCGCCGGCCCACGGTCGGGCCTTTCGCCGAGGCGCTGACGATCGATTCGTGCTCGCCGGGGTGGATGACCCCGACACCAACGTGGCCCACCCGGAGCTGAACGATCCGACCTATCCGCCGCTCGACGCCAACGGCATCACGGGCGTGGCCTTGCGCAAGGGGCTCGATCCCATTCCGAATGTGCGCGGACACGGCGAGCTTGACGACCGTTTGCAAATTGTCGAGGCCGAGGTCGAGATTCACGCGGACGAGGAGCCCAAGCCTCGTTGTTACATGAGAATCGGGCCGATCTGGCTCGGCCTCGTCTGTGGGCTCCGCGTCGCACTTACCCCGGTGGAAAAGGCGTAATGCCGCTGGACTTGCGCGCGAGCCTCGCGCTCGCGCTGCTGGCCGGCTTTACCTGCTCGGACGAGGGAAAGCCAACGGCCGGGGCCTATTGCAAGATCCCCGAGGAGGGCCAAACCCCCGTCTGTCTTCAGCCCGCACAGCGTACCTATACGGAGTTCTTTAGCGGCCTCGCGCAAAACAAGCTGAGCGACGAAGAAGCCCGGCGGGTGGAAAGGGATGTGGCCCAAGGCGCCCAGTCCGAGCGGCCCTACGAGGCGCTCTCCACCCTCGCCTACGGCTACTACCGCCTTGCGCGCGCAGCCTCTTCGCAGGGCGGTACCGACCCTGAAATCGCGGCTCGTCTCGAACACTGGAATGAGCTTCTCTCGAAGGCGTATGCGACAAGCGAAAAGGACCCGGGCTACCGCGAGGCCGTACGACAGGCCGCGCTGGACGTGGGTCGCCGCACACCGCCCATGGGTCTTCGCTGCACGGACGCGGATGGGAATCCCGCTCGCTGCGACTCCACCGAGGCGGTGGTTCGGGCCATGGGCGAGATGCGCGATACAACCGGCGTGCGGGGAGAGATCGGTCGCCTGTTCGACCGAGTCTTCGGGACCCGGCCGTGAGTAGCCCGCCGCCGAACCGCTCGCTCCTGCGGCGCATGATCCGCGCGAGCCTCCTCGAGGCAGATCTCTTCGAGGAGGTCGAGGCCGAGCATCGATCGATCGGGCAGGCCTTCCTCGTGGTTCTCTTCGCCACCGCCGCCGGCGGGCTTGGCAGCGTGCTCGGGGGGCACGGGTTGCGTCACGTCGCCATCGATGTGATGGAGCCGTTCGTCTTGTGGCTTGCGGGCTCTGTGTTCTCGTACATGGTCGGAGCCACGTTCCTGCGCGGCCCCGAGACCGTGACAGACTACGCCGAGGTGTTGCGCACAACCGGCTTCGCGTTCTCGCCGGGAATCTTCCGCGTGCTGGCGGCGGTACCCCCGCCGACCTTGGGATTCGCTCTCACCGTCGCCACCGACCTGTGGATGCTGGTTGCGGGGATTATCGCGGTACGCCAAGCGCTCGACTTCACGACGCTGCGAGCGATTGCGACCTTCGGCGTGTCCTATCTGCTTTTATGGCTCACGCTGAGCGGGCTCCTGATCTCCCTTCCGCTCTAAGGCGCGTCAGATCATCGCGCGGATCGAGGCAAGCTCGGCCCGGATGCGGCGGTAGCGGTCGCGGTCGTCGGCCTCGAGGCCGAGATCGAGCTGCGGCGCCTCGAGCGCACGGCCGACGCCAAGCTCGCGCAGCCGACGGCGCGCTCCGGCAATCGTGAAGCGCTCCTCGTATAAGAGGCGCTTAATCAGAAGGATCATCTCGATGTCGCGTCGGCGGTACAGGCGCTGTTGCGAGCGTGACTTTTGCGGCGCCATCCAACGGAACTCGGACTCCCAGTAACGAAGCACGTAGGGCTTCACACCGGTGATTCGGCTCACCTCGCCGATCCGGTAGTAAAGCTTGCCGTCCTCCGGTGCCGGGAGACCTGCCGCGATCGCGACGGCCCCTTTGCGCACCCTCCGCACGGGCTTGGCCCCGACGTTTCGTCGCGCCCGGGCCTTGCCGCGTTCCGAGCTCCTACTCGTCGTCGGCGTCATCGTCGTCATCCTCCGCGTCTGGGTCGGCTCCTGCCGCATGGCCCTCGTTGAGGACGTTCTTTAACACGAGACTTGGCTTAAAGGTGAGAACTCTTCGCGCGGCCAGCCGAATTTCCTCGCCGGTCTGCGGGTTGCGACCCTTGCGCGCGTTCTTCTCGCGGACCACGAAGTTGCCAAAACCGGAGATCTTCACCTTCTCGCCCGCAGCCAGCGTGTCCTTGATGATCGCAAAGACTTTTTCCACGAGCTCCGCCGATTCCTTCTTCGAGAAGCCGACCTTCTCGTAGATATGCTCGACGATGTCCGCCTTGGTCATCTCTGCCCTCCCCCTGCGAATCCCACCCTCGCGCTGCGCGGCTCCGCGCTAGCGCAGTTCCCCGCCAAATCGGTGCGCCAGCATCTGCACCATACGATCCGTCATACGCACAATCTCGTCGTCCGTAAATGCGCGGTCCGCCCGCTGGAAGATCAGCCGGAAGGCAAGGCTCACCTTCCCCTCCGGAATCCCCCCACCTTCATAGCGGTCAAAAATGTCGGCCGACACGAGATGCGGTCCTGCGGTCTTGCGGATGGCCTCAAGGATGTCACCCGCCGGCCGGTTGCGGTCGAGCAAGACCGCGATGTCCCGTCGCACCGGGGGCTGATTCGAGACCTCCTGGTAGCGCGGGGGCTCAGGTGTGAGGTCCGCCAGGGCCCGGAGGTCGAGTTCGAAAACCGCGCACGGCGCCTCGATTTCGAACGCAGCCGCAACCTCCGGGTGGAGCTCACCCACGCAGCCCACCACCGCCTCGCCCACACCGATGTCGCTTGCAGCCCCCGGATGCAGATACGGCTCGCCGCTGCCTGCACGAAACCAGGCCGTGTAGCCGAGCCCGCGGAGCAGGCGCTCGGCGAGTCCCTTGGCCTCGAAGAAAAGGGGTACGGGTTCGCGCGGCTCCCACAAGCTTGCGCGCTCGCCCTGGGTCACCAAGGCAAGCAGCCGAAGCGGCTCGTCGGGAAGAGCCGGATCGGGGCCTTCCTGTGAACCCCCGGCCAAGAAAACGCGGGAGACCTCGAAAAGCCGCACGCGCTCGACGCGACGCGCGAGGTTTTGCCGCGTCGCACGAAGGAGCGATGGCAAGAGGCTGCTGCGCAAACGCGAATCCTCTTCGGAGACCGGATTGAGCACACGCACGGTTCGCCGCCGTGGGTCATCGAGGGAGAGATCGAGCCGGTCGAGATCGCCCGGGTTCATGAAAGCGAGTGTCATGGTCTCGACGAGTCCGGCCGCGGCCAGGGCATCGGCCACGCGGTCCCGCAGGACCCGCCCTCGTGAATGATGCACCGGCCGCAGCGGGGCCTCGGGAAGCGTGGCCGAAATGCGCTCGTAACCGTGGATCCGAGCCACCTCCTCGACGAGGTCCTCGGGGAGCGCAAGGTCGGGGCGGTAGCTCGGAGGCACACACGCGAGTCGCCCGTCCGCACGCACCGTCACCGCGATTTCGAGCCGCCCGAGGAGCTCACGAACTGCCTGCGCTCTGAGCTCCATCCCGAGCAAGCGCCCGACCCGCGCAGGGTCGAGGACGATCTCCCGCGACGCCTCGAGCGCCCCCGGGCTCCGCACCTCGACCGCCCCGGCCGACACCGTGCCGCCGGCAACCTCCGCCACGAGGAGGGCCGCCCGATCCGCGGCGCGCCGGACGCCCTCCGGATCGATGCCCCGTTCAAAGCGGTAGGAAGCTTCCGAGCGGATCCCTGTACGGCGCGCGCTGCGCCGGATGCGAGAGGGCGCGAACTGTGCGCTCTCGATGAGGAGATCCGTGGTTCTCGCCGAGACCTCGGTCTCGGAACCGCCCATGATGCCCGCGAGCGCGATCGCACGCTCCGCATCGGCGATGACGAGATCCTCGGGTGAAAGCTCGCGTGTCTCTCCGTCGAGTGTCACGAGTCTCTCTCCGGCATGGGCGCTGCGCACCTTCACGATCCCTCCCCGGAGTGTTGAGAGATCGAAGGCATGGAGGGGTTGCCCGAACTCGTGCAAGACGAGGTTCGTCACGTCGACCACATTGCTGATCGAGCGCACACCGATCGACTCGAGCCTGCGCCGCAGCCAGTCCGGTGATGGGCCGACGCGTACCCCGCGAACGACGCGCGCGATGTACTGGGGACAGCCGGTCTCGTCCTCCACCTCGACCCGCACGTGCTCCGCCGCCGAACGGCCTCCCTCTTTGGGCTCGCAGGAGGGAAAGCGCAACTCCCCGCCGAAAAGAGCGCGAACTTCGCGTGCGACACCCAAGATGGAGGCGCAGTCGCCGCGGTTCGGCGTGAGTTCGAGTTCGAACACGGTGTCGCCCACGGGACTCACGCTCGAAAGGGGGGCACCGATCGGGGCATTCGGGTCGAGCACCAAAATGCCCTCATGTTCCCCTCCGAGACCGAGCTCTCGTGTCGAGCAGATCATCCCATTCGAGACGAGACCGCGGATCTTGGTTCGTTTCAGCACGGTACCGTCGGGAAGGCGTGTGCCGGGAAGCGCTACGGCCACCTTCTGACCCGCAGCGACGTTGGGCGCCCCACAGACGATCTCAACCGGCGCGCCGTTCTCGACCTCGGGCCCGAGCTCGACTTGACAAACGGACAGACGATCCGCCCCGGGATGAGCGGAGCGCTCGCGGACCCGGCCAACGCGCACACCGGAGAGGTCGGGTCCGACCCGTTCGATCGAGTCGACCGCAAGACCGGCGAGCGTGAGCCGCTCGGCCAGGGCCGCCGCCGGCGGCGCGACGGAAGTCCACTCGGCGAGCCAACCCAAGGGCACGCGCATTAGGATGCTCCCCGCCCGGTGAGACTCACAGTTGCTCCAAGACGCGCATGTCCCCATCGAAGAGCAGGCGGATGTGCGGAATGCCGTGGCGCAGCATGGCCGTTCGGTCGAGGGTCATTCCGAAGGCAAAACCCTGCCATCTTTCGGGGTCGATCTTGCAGTTTCGCAGCACGGTGGGATGGATCATTCCGCAGCCTCCCGCCTCGATCCATCCCGTCTGCGAACAGGTCGCGCATCCCGCCTTGTTGCACAGCAGGCACGCGTAGTCCATCTCCGCGGAAGGCTCGGTGAAGGGAAAGAAGCTCGAGCGGAAACGGAGCTCGACCTCCCTTCCCATGAGGAAACTTAGAAATGCGTAGAGGAGCCCTTTGAGATCACCGAACGTGACGCGGTCGTCGACCCAAAATCCCTCCACTTGATGGAACATCGGGCTGTGCCGGGGCGAGAGGTCGTGCCGGTAGACCCGGCCGGGAGCGATGAAGCGGAAGGGCGGCGCGCGGCCGGTCATGGCGCGGATCTGGACCGGCGAGGTGTGCGTGCGCAGGACCCGGCCGCCACCGACGTAGAACGTATCGTGTTCGTCCCGCGCAGGGTGATCCGGCGGCATGTTGAGGTCATCGAAGTTGTACTTCTCGAACTCGACTTCCGGCCCCTCTTCCACCGGGAAGCCAAGGCTTGAAAAGAACTCCACCACGTCGCGCTCCACGCGCGTAATGGGATGCAGTCGGCCGAGCGGACCGTGCGCTCCGGGAAGCGTGACATCAAGGCGGCGGCGCTCAAGTGCTCGCTCCCGCTCGCGGTGCTCGAGCGCATGGCGGCGCTCTTCGAGCAGCGCCTCGAGGAACTCCTTGGTGGCGTTTGCGGCAGCGCCGGCCGGCCCCCGCTCCTCCGCCGGGAGCTGGCCGATGCCGCGAAGCACAGCAGAGAGCGAGCCCTTCTTACCGAGCAGGCGCGCGCGAACCTCCTGCAGCGCGCGCAGGTCCTCGGCACCCGCAACCGCCTTGCGGGCCTCGTCCTCCAGCGCCGCGAGCGTGCGGGCAGAGTCGGCCACGAGTCCTAGGCGGCCTTCCCGCGCGCAATCGCCGCGAGCTCGCCGAACGCCTTGGCGTCGTTCGTCGCGAGATCCGCGAGGATCTTGCGGTCGATCTCCACGCCCGCGGCCTTAAGCCCCGAAACGAGCTTGCTGTACGAGAGGCCATTCTCCCGCGCCGCAGCGTTGATCCTTGCAATCCAGAGGCTGCGGAACTGGCGCTTGCGCTGCTTGCGCCCCTTATATGCGTACTTGAGGCCCTTCTCCACGGCCTCCCGCGCCGTCTTGAGGAGGTTGCGGCGGCCGCTGTAGTAGCCCTTCGCCGCTTTCAGAATGCGACGCTTACGCTTGTTTGCGTGCACACCACGCTTGACTCGAGGCATCGTCCTCTCCTTGGCTGCCGCGACTAGTTCGGCAGCATTTGCTTCACTCGCTTTAGATCCGCGCCAGAGATCAGCGTCTCCTTGCGCAAGTGGCGCTTGCGCTTCATGGACTTCTTCGTGAGGATGTGGCTCTTCCCGCTCTTCATTCGCGAGATTTTGCCCGTCCCTGTCCGCTTGAAGCGCTTCGCCGCACCGCGGTGCGTCTTCATCTTCGGCATCTCACTCCTCCGCGGCCAAAGACGCGGGACTCACCGCGCCCATGCCAGCTGTACCCTCGGATTCCGCCGCCGCAGCGGCCGCCGCTCTCGCCGCCGCCTCCTCCGCCTTTCGCGCGGCCTCTGCAGCCTCGCGATTGGGCACGAGAATCATGGATAAGAAGCGCCCCTCCATGCGCGGCGGATTCTCGACCGAGGCGAGGGGACCGAGCATCTCCTTTACCTTGTCAAGCTGCTGCCGGCCTAGAGCGGTGTGCACGATCTCGCGGCCACGGAACATCACCGTGACCTTGACCTTGTCCCCCTCCATAAGGAAGCGCCGGGCGTTTCGCAGTTTGAAGTCGAGATCGTGCTGGTCTGTCCGGGGTCTCAACTTCACCTCTTTGAGCGATGCGGCGTGCCCCTTGCTCTTTCCCGACTTCTTCTTCTGCTCGTACTTGTACCGCCCGTAGTCCATGATTCGGCAGACCGGAGGGTTCGAGTTCGGCGCAACCTCCACGAGGTCAAGTCCTTCCTCTTCCGCACGTCGGACGGCGTCCTCGGGCGTCATCACGCCGAGCTGCTCGCCGCCCGATCCGATCACCCGCACCTCACGCGCTCGGATGCGCTCGTTGACTCGGGTGGTGTCCTTCTTGACTTCCGCGATGCGAAGTACCTCCTGCGAGACCGGGGTCTAAGAGCGCCGCGTGGCGATCTCGTCGGCCAGCTGCGCTACGAACGCGTCCACGGGGATGGCCGCTGCAGGCTCGTGAGAGCCATGCCGGCGGCGCGGAGTGACAGTCCCGTTCGTCTGCTCCTGATCCCCTACCACAACCATCCGCGGGATCTTCTGCATCTCCGCCTCACGAACCTTGAAACCGAGTTTCTCGTTGCGAGCGTCGAGCTCCGCACGGATGCCGCCACTGCGAAGCGCGCCCTCGACCTTGCGGCCGTACTCGACGTGCCGCTCGGATACCGGCAACACGATGGCCTGCACAGGGGCGAGCCAAAGCGGAAAGTCGCCCGCGGTGTGCTCCAAGTAGATCGCGATGAACCGCTCGAGCGAGCCCAAGACCGCGCGGTGCAGCATCGCCGGCTGGTGCTCCGCGCCATCGCGTCCGACGTAACGCAAGCCGAAGCGTCCCGGCATGGCCATGTCGATCTGCATGGTCGATAGGGTCCAGCTCCGCCCGAGTACGTCCTGAAAGTCGAACTCGACCTTCGGTGCGTAAAACGCGGCCTCGCCGTGTTTGATGCCGCACTCGTAGCCAGCCCCGCGTACCGAAGCGAT
>DATFYN010000053.1:0-9923 GCA_035315025.1 Myxococcota bacterium | reverse complement strand
GCTGGCAGCGGACACTCTTTGATGGCGGCTGGGCCGGACTCGACTGGCCCCGCGCGTTCGGCGGCCGCGGCGCCGGCGTCGTAGAGCACCTCATTTGGCAGGAAGAGTACGCGCGCGCGCGCGGTCCGGACCTGATCAATCTCGCCGTCGGCCTCGGCCTCGTGGGGCCTACGCTGATTGCGCACGGCACCGCCCGCCAGAAGGAGCGCTTCCTCCAGCCCATCCTCAGGGGTGATGAGATCTGGTGTCAGGGATTTTCGGAACCCAATGCCGGCAGCGACCTCGCCGGCCTTCGTACGCGTGCCGAGCGCCGCGCAGATGAGTTCGTCGTCACCGGACAGAAGATCTGGACGAGCTTCGCTCGCTACGCTCAGTGGTGTATCCTTGTCGTCCGCACCAACCCCAACGCCCCCAAGCACAAGGGTTTGACCTTCCTCCTGGTCGATATGAAGAGCCCGGGGATCACAATCCGGCCGCTTCGTGAGATGACGGGGGAGGCATGGTTCAACGAGGTCTTCTTCGACCAAGTGCACGTGCCGATAGACAATGTGGTGGGTGAGGTGGATCGTGGCTGGGACGTGGTAATGACGACGCTGGGCCACGAACGTGGCTCAGCGTCCCCGCACGCGCGACTTGCGGGCGAGCTCGAGCACCTGGCCGCGATCGCTCGTGCCATGCCGAGGTCTGCCGGCCGCGCCGCCGATGATCCGATCCTTCGCCAACGCCTGGCGCAGCACGCGATCGAGATCGAAATCCTGCGAATTACCGCCTGGCGTAACGTGAGTGCGATCGCGAAGAACGGCGCACCCGGACCCGAGGGCTCGATCCTAAAGGTCTTCTGGAGCGAGCTCGACCAGCGCCTTAACGAGACCGCACTCGATCTTCTCGGGCCCGCCGGCATGGTGCCGCGCGGCGATCCCCGCGCGGTGGAAGGCGGCTTCTGGAGCCACGAGCTCCTTTGGTCGCGTGCGGCGACGATCTATGCGGGGACATCAGAAATTCAGCGCAACATCATCGCGCAGCGAGCCCTCGGGCTCCCGCGAAGCTGACCCCGGAGGTGCCCATGGGTTCGCGCTTTCCTTTTCCCGCCAACCCCAATGGCTGGTTCCGCGCGCTCTACAGTGCAGAGCTTGGACCGAGCGAAGTGAAGCCACTCCACATCCTCGGCCGAGAACTCGTCGCCTTCCGAGATGAGGACGGCGCGTCGCACGTCCTCGATGCCTATTGTCGCCACCTGGGCGCGCATCTCGGCTACGGAGGCCGAGTGGAGGGCCGTGGCCTGCGCTGTCCTTTTCATGCTTGGCATTGGGACGGGAGCGGCGCCTGCATCAACATTCCCTACGCCAAACGAATCCCGCCCGGTGCGCGCCTGCGCGCCTGGACCATGGTGGAGAAGAATGGCCTCATCATGGTCTGGCATCACGCAGAGGAAAAGCCACCCACGTTTGAGATCCCGGATCTCCCGGAATACGGATCGTCGGAATGGAGCCCGTACGAGGTGCGACGCTGGAAGGTCCGGAGCCGCTGGCTTGACATGAATGAGAATGCTGTCGATCAGGTGCACTTTCGCTACGTGCATGGCACCCACACTGTGCCCCGTACCGAGGTCGAGATGGACGGCCCCGTGTTGCGCTGTCGCTCGCGGATGAAGATGGGTACGCCGCAGGGCGAGATTGACGGCGGAATCGACACCACCGACTGGGGTCCGGGCCTTCAGACCGTACGCGTGACCGGCATCGCGGATACACTGATGGTGAACACTGCAACGCCAATCGATGAAGAGTACACGGACGTGAGCTTTGCCTACAGCGTAAAGCAAGCGGCCGGAAGGAGCTCGCAGCAGGGTGTTGGCGCCGCCCTAATCAGGGATCTTGAAAAGCAGATGGCTCAAGACATTGTGATCTGGGAGAACAAGAAATATTTCGAAAAACCACTCCTTTGTGATGGCGACGGCGCCTTCCCAGTGTATAGGCGCTGGATGCGGCAGTTTTTTGGTGATGGCGCGTGGCGCACTAGAGAGGAAGGATGACGGGCATGGGAGAGCTAAGGGCAATCGACGGTTGGGTGAACGTCAACATGGGTGAGCTCGGCCGGCCCGACTACCTCGTGCAGGTGAAAGAGAACTATTTTAAGGGCGGAGACGAGTTCTTTAAGAACCTTTCGATCGAGGAAACGCTTGCACAAATGGACGAGGCGGGGGTCGAACGCGCGATCCTCACAACGGATGCGATCCACCCCTCGAAGCACGTACTGTCGTTTCCCAAGACCCACCCGGACCGCTTCGCGATCTCTCTCACGCTTGATCCACGCAAAGGAATGAAGGCTACCCGTTGTCTCGAGGCGCTCGTTCGATCTGAGCCGGTTGCCCTGGCGAGGATCGTGCCGTTCTACATGGATGTGCCGCCGAACGATGCGATCTACTTCCCGGTCTACGCGAAATGCATAGAGCTCGGCCTTCCGATCTCGATCAACACTGGGATCCCGGGCCCTCCGGCGCCAGGGGAGTGCCAACACCCGATCCACCTCGACAAGGTGTGTCTGCACTTCCCCGAGCTCACACTGGTGATGGCCCACGGCGCTGACCCATGGTGGAGTGTCGCGATTCGTCTCATGCTGAAGTATCGCGGTCTGCACCTTATGACCTCGGCGTATCTGCCGCGCTATTTTCCCCCGGAGCTGATTCACTTCATGAATACCCGGGGCCAGGACAAAGTGATCTTCGCGTCCGATCACCCAGCGCTGTCGATGAAGCGCTGCGTGGAAGAAGCGGGCAAGCTTGACCTGCGACCTGGCGTGCTTGAGAAATTCCTTCGCGGTAATGCGGCGCGGCTTTTCCCGATCTGCAAGATGAGCTAAACGCGTCACTCCCGTGGAGCGAGGCATCCGGCCCGTGGCGCCGCACCGCAGACTGGCTCCCCTACTCCTCTTGTTGGTCGCCTGCGGCGTCAGCCCCGCGGCGCAGGCGGCTACGGGCCCCCGGCCACCCGGAATCGCGGCCTTCCCCCCAAGCCTCGAGAGCTACGGGGACGCGCAGCTGACGTCGCTTGGCGCAATCTTGGCCGGCCGCGTGCGCGCAGAACCATTCAACCTGGTCGCGAGCGCTATCTTCCTGTGCGCGATCATTCACACCCTCCTGGCAAACTCCTTCACCCGACTTGCGGACCTTCAGGAGAGGAAACACCGGGAGGCCCTCGCCGCCCGCGCCGCTGCGGGAGAGCTGCCGACCTACCCGGAAGGCAGAGAGCCTGTTTCCTTCGCCGCAACCATCCTCCACTTCTTCGGCGAGGTGGAGGCCGTGTTTGGGATCTGGGGCGCGGTGCTTCTTGGAACGGTCGGTCTCTGGTTCGATTGGCAGCATGTCACCTACTACATCTCGACCATTGACTACGCGGAACCTGTGTTCGTGGTGGTGATCATGTGCATCGCCGCAACCCGACCCGTCGTAAGAGCCGCGGAGCGTGGAGCGAGCTTTGCCTCGCGCTTCGGCGGCGGAACTCCCAGCGCCTGGTGGCTCGCGATTCTTTGCCTGCTTCCGCCCTTAGGCTCCTTCATCACCGAGCCCGCCGCGATGACCATTGCGGCGATGCTGCTGAGTGAGAAGATCTTCGCACTCGAGCCCTCCCCCCGCTTTAAGTACGCGACGCTCGGCCTGCTCTTCGTCGACGTCTCGGTCGGTGGGACCCTGACGCACTTTGCAGCACCGCCCGTCCTCATGGTCGCGAGCGCGTGGAAGCTTGATGCCGCGACGATGTTTATGCGGTTTGGCTGGAAGGCGCTCATCGGAATCGCAATTTGCAATAGTCTCTTCTTCCTGCTGTTGCGGCGCGAATTTTCTGCCCTCGCCTCCCGCGCCAAAATCGCCGAACAGACACAGGTTCATGCGCCGCTCGAGGAGCCTGTGCCCTGGTGGGTCACGATCGTGCATGTTCTCTTCGTGGCCTTTACGGTGGCGACACTGCACAACCCACCTCTTGTCATCATGGGCTTTCTCTCCTTCTTGGCCTTTACGGAGGCGACTCGCCACCACCAGTATGAGCTCAATATGCGGAGCCCTCTCCTCGTAGGCCTATTCCTCGCCGCCCTGGTAACCCACGGCGGGTTCCAGCGGTGGTGGATCCAGCCGGTGCTCTCGAGTCTGGGAGAGCTTCAACTGTTCGTAGGGTCCATCGTTCTTACCGCCTTCAATGACAATGCCGCGATTACTTATCTCGCGTCCCTCGTGCCGGCATTTGACTCCCTCCATGCGGCGGGCGGTGGCGCAGCATCCGCACTTCAATATGCGGTGCTCGCAGGCGCGGTGACCGGGGGTGGTCTCACCATTATCGCGAACGCACCAAACCCGGCGGGTCAGGCGATCCTCGCCAAGCACTTTCGAGGCGGAGTGTCCCCCGCGGGTCTTTTGACTGGCGCGCTCCTTCCAACCGCCGTGCTCGCCGGATGCTTTTGGCTGTTGTAGGGCGTCTAGTCCAGCAGTCCGCGTGCCACGAGCTCACGGTTTTGGGTGGAGTCCCCAAAGAGTACGCTCGAAAGCGCGGCACGTTTGAAGAAAAGGTGGAGGTCCTGCTCCCAGGTAAAGCCGAGCCCCCCATGGATTTGGATGCCGTCACCCGCCACGCGCAGGTAAGCATCCGAGGCATATGCCTTTGCCATACATGCCGCAGTGTGAGATATGGATTCGTCCTCGTCAACACACCAGGCCGCGCGCCAAGTGGCGGAGCGCGCGCCCTCGACGCGCACCAGCATGTCGGCGCATCGATGTTGGATTGCCTGCTGTGCACCGATGGGTCGACCGAACTGTTCACGCACTCGGGCATACGCGACCGAGAGCTCAAGTACCCGCTGAGCACCCCCGCAGGCGTCGGCGCAAAGCGCAACTTTGGCACGATCGATGATGCGCTCTAGAAGGGGGGCACCCTCCCCCACGGCGCCGAGGACGTTCTCCGGCGCGACGCGAACGTCCGCGAAGAGGACTTCGGAGTAACTCCGCGTCGTGTCCGTTGTGGAGACGGACTCGACGGAAACACCCGATCCGCGCGCATCGACGAGGAATAACGTGAGACTCCGGTCTGAATCGTCGGACGTGCGGGCGGGTACCACGAGCCAGTCAGCCGCATTTGCCTCCGCTACAAAGCGCTTCACACCACGCAGACAGAAGCCCGCTCCTGCCGCACGAGCTTCGAGCGCAACGCCCTCGGCGCTCCAAGGCCCTGCCCCCTCGTAGAGAGCCAGGGTGGCTCGCTGCTCCCCGCAAGCGAGCGCGGGGAGCAGACGCCGCTTCTGCGCCTCGTTGCCACCGAGAACGAGCGCGAGGCTCCCCACCGCTGCAGACAAGAATGCGCCGGGGAAAAGGCTCCGCCCCATCTCCTCGAGCGTGACCACGAGGTCGAGGCAACGGAGCCCCGCTCCGCCGTACTCCTCCGGTATACAGAGGCCAAGCCAGCCTAAGTCGGCAAGTTTCGTCCAAAGCGCTGAGGGCAGCCCCTTGCCCGCCTCCGCGATCGCGCGCACCGTGGCCAAACCGCACTCGCGCTCAAGGAACTCACGCACGCCCGAGCGCAGGATCTCCTGGTCCTCGCTGAAAAGCACGTCCATCTGCACCGCCTCCGCTTGGGAAGAACCACCGATCCGAGCATCATCCGGTCCAGTTTTTCTTTCGCTTCTCTAGCCCTACGGCGTCGCGACGTTGGACCCCTCGAGAGGGCAAAGGCCCCTCCATCCCGAGCCGTTTGCCCGTGACGAGGCGTGGCCCGTTCGCCGTTGTCGCCGCGGCGCTCCCTCCTGGGCCCACCCTCGAACGGTACCATGACCCGGTCTCCCTACCCGAAATCCGGACCGGGTAGGGTCTCGTGCAGCGGGCTCCGCTCGGCTTGGCTTGGTAGCAAGACCGCCGCGACCGTATACCCGCAGCACGCGGCTCATTCCGCCGCCAAATTCAGCGAGATACGAACACGGGATCCGCCCGGCATGGGCCCCTGCGGCGCCGGCCGCCATTGCCCCCAAGCCGCGGTCCCACCTGCCAGCCCTGCGCCGTAATCCCTCTCCGTGCTGCGACCACCGGGTACGGCAACGGTGTTCCCACCCGAGAAGGATCGGAATAGGGGAGTCAGGTCGTCGATTTCCGCCGCCTCCTTCCGCATCGATCGATGGTCTGGCCGTTCGAGCCCTCTTCACTGCGGAGAAGCATCTGAGAGCGCGGTGTACCCCCCCCCCAACCTAACCGGCCTTGGCCGCTCGAGGGGCTCTACCGCTTGTTCAAGTAGGTCTCGGTTCGCGCCGACACGCTTCGGTGCCCCCCTTTGGGGGTGGGCTGCCCGCACTCGGTGGGGGAGGTTCCGGAGGGTCTCGTCTTGGATGCCGCTCAGCTGCCCTCGGGACGGACGTTCGCTCGAGATGTGCGACTCGTAGAGATCGGCCTCATCGTCCCGGCTGTTGTAGTTCTCATCTTCTATCTAAACGGGGTACTCGCTTTTTCCGGCAATGACTGGCGCGTTTTCACCAATTCGATAGGCGCCTACGTGGGAGTGATCGCGCTCCTCGCGGAGCTTCAGCGCCGCTCGTGGTGGAAACCGATTCAGACTTATCTCGACGCTGCCCCAGCGCCTGCGCACAGCGCTGCCGTCGCACGCGATGCCTTCACGGCCACGATGGCTCTCCCGAGGCGTTTTCTGCAGTTCCACCTCGGAGCGTGGGCAGCGGCCGGCCTCTTCGGGACTCTCGGCATGGCGATTTGGAGTGGCCGCGACTGGGGAGCATTTGAGAACGCCACAACGTTCGTGGCCGGTTTGACCGGAGGTCTCGTCGCGGGGGCGCTCGTGTTCTTCGGGTTGCGAAGATACAGCGGCCCTCTTCGCGCGGCGCTCGCCGCGGACCTCCCAGATCCGCGAGAGCGGCGTGCACTTCTTCACACTTTCCCGCTGCGCGCGAAGCTCATGCTGACGGTCTCCAGCTCGGGCCTCGCGTCGGTCGTGTTTGCAGCACTGCTCGCGTATGCGAGAGCATCGGGCGGGATGATTGGCGTCATCGGCGTTTGGCAGGATCGGATCCTTGAGAGTGCAATCGCCGCGTCCTCGCCGCGCATCGGCAGCGCTCTCACAGGACACGAACATTTCGAAGCGCACGACGCGATGCGTGAGGAACCCGTCGAAGTCGTGCGACTAGAGCCCGATTTCCGCGCAGAGAGCGCCCCGCCAGAGCTGGGCGAGCACGTGGTTCGCGAGATCGAACATCAGATGGCAGAGGGGACGAGCTCGGGCACGTTGCACCACGAGGGAAGAATCGTGAGCTGGCGAAAGCTCCCGCATGGCGCCGCTCTCGTGGCCGTTACCCCGATGGCTGGGCTTCAGACAGACTTGCGCAATCTCGCAGGAACGCTCTCCATCTTCCTCGGAATGGCCGCCGCCGTCTCAGCGGGGCTCGTGCTCCTCTTTGCTGGTGATGTGGGGCAAGCGACCGGCGCTCTCGCCGAGGCTGCCCAGCGCATGTCTCAGGGCGACTTGCGCCATCGGCGCGACTTTGAGTCGGATGACGAGCTCGGCCAGCTCGCTCGGACCTACGAGGAGACGTGCGACTCCCTCCGCACACTGATCGGTGACGTAACCCAAGCCGCCCAGCGGGTCGACAGTGCGGCGGGAGAACTGTCCTCTGTCTCCCAGGGCGTAGCGACGACCGCGGGAGCCCAAGCGCGAGAAATGGACCGCGTTCATCGTGCCATGGAGCAGATCCACCAGCAGGTCAACGATCTCTCGGGTGCCGCCGAGCACCTGAACGGGTCAATGGAGGAAGCAGGGGGCTCCATCGTAGAACTGGGTGCCACCGGCGAGCAGCTCCGCGACACGGCCGGCGCATTGTCGGGGCGGGTGGACGACGTACTCGGCTCGATCGAGGAGGTGATCCGAAGCTCTCACCGGGTTGCGGAAAGCAGCGAGACTCTTTCCGAAGCGGCCTCAGAAACATCTGCCAACATGGAGGAGATGGCGTCCGCGATGCGGACCGTTGATGTGACGGCCGAGAAAATGGCACAGCTGGCGGACGCTGTGCAGCAAAGCGCTGAGGCCGGTCGGATGCGCGTTTCCGAGACGATCCAGGGCATGCAAGACATTCAGCGCGCGACCGAGACCGCCGGACGGGTCGTGCGCCGGCTGGTGGAGGCGGCCAAGGAGATCGGTGCAATCCTCGGCGTCATTTCTGACGTCGCCGACGAGACGAACCTTCTCGCCCTCAATGCGGCGATCATCGCGGCGCAGTCCGGGGACAACGGGCGGGCATTCTCGGTCGTAGCCGACCAGATTCGAGAGTTGGCCGAGCGAGTTCTGGCGAGCACGAACCAGATCGCGTCGATGATCCACGCCCTCCAGGAGGAGAGCGGGAACGCGGTCGGAGCGATCGATCAGGGGACACAGAGTGTCTTGGCGGGTGTCGATCGGTCCGCTCAGGCAGGACTCTCGCTCGAGGAGATCACCCGGGCCGCACGGGAGAGCGGTTCTTGCACAAGCCAGATCGTTTCGGCCGTACGCGAGCAGACCAAAGCTGCCGCACACGTTGTCGGACTGATGGGACGCGTGATCAGCGGTGTGGAACAGATTCGGGCAGCGGAAGGCGAGCGCGGGCGTGGGAGCGAAGTGATCACCCGGTCCGCCGCGGCCATGCGCGAGGTCGCGCAACAGGTGCGCGGCACCACCCAAGAACAAGCGCGAGGCTACGCGAGTATCCGCGAGACGACCGAGCGTGTCCGAGAGACCACAAGGCGCATGAATTCCGCGTTGCGGGAGCAAACGGTCGCTTGCAAAGAGGTCGCGAGCTTCCTTGAACGTGTGCTCCGGGGCACACGCGAGAGCGATGAAGCCGCCCAGCGGATGGGCAATACCGTCCAAAGCCTCGTCGGAGAAGCCGAAGCACTGCGCCGAGCCACTCGCCGATTCGAGCTCTGATTGCACCGCGTCCACTGCGACAAACCGCGTGCCTAGACCCCTCGTGACGGCAGTCGGCGTCCCATAGCGGCTGCCTCCCGACCCATCGCGGCGAGCCCCCTCCGATCGCTGAAGCCGCGTACCCCGACGACTCGCCAAGGCGCTCGGCCGAGCAGAGGGCATCCCGCCGCGCGCCCCGGGGCCCGGGAGGGCTTGAGCCGGGCGGCCTGGATTCTCCGACTCCGGCAAGGCCCAGCGCAGGGTGACCGGCGCGCCCCGGCGAGTCGCGACAGCATGGCGTGGGGCAAGACCCGCCGTCCGCGGCCATTCGCCTGCTTCGCGCGTCTCGATGCCCGGCTCGTTCCCGCCGGAAAGGTCCGCCGGACGACAGCGCCGCCGCGCCGGAGCGTCTTTGCTGTTCATGGAACGCCCCTGTGAGGATGCACCATGGACCACAAGCCCGAGTCGATCCTTCAGCCCGGACGCACAGCAGAGCTCGACCAGGTAGTCGCGCGCGCGCGCGGCGCAGCAGCTGCGTTTCGCAGCTTCGACCAGGAGGCGGTGGACCGCATCGTTTGGGCCATGGTTGTCGCCGGCCTTGAGAAGGCCGTCGAGCTCGCCCAGGTGGCCATCGACGAGACCGGTTTCGGCGTCTTCGAAGACAAGGTCGTAAAGAACTATGTCGCGACGGAGTTCCTCTACGACTTCCTCAAAGACAAGAAATCGGTCGGGGTGATCGGTGAAGACCCGGAGCGCAACATACAGTATGTCGCCGAGCCGATCGGCGTCGTGTTGGCAATCCTTCCCGTGACAAACCCCACATCCACTGTGCTTTTCAAAGCGATTGTCGCGGCAAAAACCCGAAACGCGATCATCTTCCGGCCCTCGCCCCGCGCGATCCGCTGCGCCCTCCATACGGTCGAGATTTTGCGCAAAGCGGCTGAGCAAGCAGGGATGCCCCCCGATGCACTTCAGGTGATTCCCGACGTTCCGCGCGAGGCAACGCACTATCTCTTC